>JAIYAA010000295.1 GCA_027489295.1 Sphingomonadales bacterium
ACACGGTAGTCATCGGCGAGCGATTGTTCTGATCTAGGCACTGTTGACAGCGGACGAGGCCCACCCGTGAATATAACTCAGTTCTTCCGCATTCTCTGGGTGCGCCGATGGATCATCCTCCCGGCGTTCCTCGTCGCTGTCACCACGGCCACGATCGTCGTGCAGTTCCTGCCGGAACGCTTCAAGGCGACGACGCGGCTGGTGCTCGACACGTTCAAGCCCGATCCGGTCACCGGACAGGTCATGAACTCAAACTTCATGCGCGCCTATGTCCAGACGCAAACCGAGCTGATCGAGGACTATGCGACCACCGGCCGCGTCGTCGACGATCTCGGCTGGGCGAACGATCCGGCCAATATCGCGGCTTTCAACGCCTCGCCGGCGGCGGCAACCGGTGACATTCGTCGCTGGCTCGCCAAGCAGATCTCCGACAGCACCAAGGCGGACGTGATCGAGGGGAGCAACATCCTCGAGATCTCCTATTCGGACAGCTCGCCCGAGCGTGCCGAGCGCATCGCCAACCTGATCCGCACCTCGTTCCTCGCCCAGTCGCTCGCGGCCAAGCGCCAGGCTGCCGCCAAGTCGGCCGACTGGTACACGCAGCAGGCGGAAGCGGCACGCCAGGCGCTGCTGGCGGCGGTGCAGGCGCGGACCGATTTCGTGAAGAAGTCCGGCATCGTGCTGACCGAGACCGGCTCGGATCTCGACACCCAGAAGCTCGCCCAGCTGCAGGGCGCCAGCGCCATTCCGTCGGCACCGATCGTCGCCGCCGCCAGCGGCATGGGCCCGGCGCAGATCCAGCTTGCCCAGATTGACCAGCAGATCCAGCAGGCCGCCACCAATCTCGGCCCGAACCATCCGGCGTTCCAGGCACTGCAGCGCCAGCGCGAAGTGCTCGCCAAGGCGGCCGCAGCGGAGCGCAGCCAGGCGAGCGCCACCGGCCCCGGCCGCGGCGCGCTTGAAAGCGAGGCCAACGCCCAGCGCGCCCGCGTGCTCGGCAACCGCCAGGACGTCGACAAGGTGATGCAGCTGCAGCGCGACGTCTCGCTGAAGCAGGACCAGTATATGAAGGCGGCCCAGCGCGTCGCCGACCTGCGCCTCGAGGCGAGCAGCAACGACACCGGCATGTCGACGCTGAGCGAAGCGACCGCGCCTGAAACGCCCTATTACCCCAAGGTGCCGATGATCATCGGTGGCGCCGCGGGCTTCGGCCTGGGTCTCGGCCTGCTGATCGCGCTGCTCGTCGAGCTGCTCGGCCGCCGCGTTCGCAGCGCCGAGGACCTCGAAGTTGCCGTCGACGCGCCGGTGCTGGGCGTGATCCAGAGCCGGGCCTCGCTGACATCGCGCCTGCGCCGCGCCCATGAAACCCTCGGCGAAGGCGCCGAAACGCACGGAGCTTCAGTAAACTGATGGACGCGATGACCAGCGAACCGCTGCCCGAAGGCGAGCGCCCGAGCGCCGTTCCGACGACGCCCGACACCGTCGGCGTCCTGGAATATCAGCTCGTCCTCTCCGACCCGAACGGCATCGAAGCCGAAGCCATTCGCGCGCTGCGCACCCGCATCATGGCGCAGCACCTGCGTGAGGGCCGTCGCGCCCTCGCCATCTGCGCCGCCTCGGCGGGTGCCGGGTGCAGCTTCACCGCCGTCAACCTCGCCACGGCGCTGGCGCAGATTGGCATCAAGACCGCACTGGTCGATGCCAATCTGCGCGATCCCAGCATCGGCGCGGCGTTCGGCATCGGCGGCGAAAAGCCGGGTCTGGCCGACTATCTCGCTTCGGGCGACGTCGAGCTTGCCTCGATCATCCACCCCACCCGGCTCGATCAGCTTTCGGTCATCCCGGCCGGCCATGTCGAGCACAGCCCGCAGGAACTCCTGTCGTCGGAACAGTTCCACGATCTGGTGACGCAGCTGCTGCGCGAGTTCGACATCACCATCTTCGACACGACTGCGTCGAACACCTGCGCCGACGCCCAGCGCGTCGCCCATGTCGCCGGCTATGCGATCGTCGTCGCGCGCAAGGATGCGAGCTACATCCGCGACGTGAACACGCTCACCCGCACGCTGCGTTCGGACCGCACCAACGTCATCGGCTGCGTGCTGAACGGCTATTGAATTGGATCCTATGACCGCGACCGCGTTCGAGCGGCAGCAGGGGCGGCGACAGGGGGGCTATTGGCTCGCCGTCGCCGGTCTGGCGGCGCTTGCCATTCCCACCTTCTTCACGCTGGGTCGCGAGACCTGGAGCGCGGAGGGCGGCGTCCAGGGGCCGATCGTCCTCGCCACCGGCGTGTGGATGCTCGCCCGGCAGCGCGACAGCCTGCAGGCCTTGCGGCGCGAGGGTAATTTTCTGCTCGGCACGCTGTTCCTGCTGCTGGCGCTGGGCATCTACACCGTCGGCCGCGTGTTCGACTTCATCAGCATCGAGACGTTCGGCCTGGTCGGGGTGTTCGTCGCCTCCGCCTATCTGTATTTCGGTGCGCGGGCGCTGCGGTCGGCCTGGTTCCCGACGCTTTGGCTGTTCTTCCTCGTGCCGCCGCCGGGCTGGCTCGTCGATCGCGTCACCGCACCGCTCAAGGAATTCGTCTCCTACGCAGCGACCGGTTTCCTGTCCTGGCTGGACTATCCGATCCTGCGCCAGGGCGTGACGCTGTTCGTCGGCCCCTATCAGCTGCTGGTCGAGGATGCGTGTTCGGGCCTGCGCTCGCTGTCGAGCCTGGTCGTCGTCACGCTGCTGTACATCTACATCAAGAACAAGCCGTCGTGGCGCTACGCGCTGTTCATCGCGGCGCTGGTGATCCCGGTCGCGGTGCTCACCAACGTGCTGCGCATCGTCATCCTCGTGCTCATCACCTACCATCTCGGCGACGAAGCCGCGCAGAGCTTCCTCCACGTTTCCACCGGCATGGTGATGTTCGTGGTCGCGCTGCTCTGCATCTTCGCGATCGACTGGGTGGTCGAGCATCTCTTTGCCCTGCGCCGGAGGCCCAATGTTCAACCGGCGTGACCTGCTGATCGGCGCGGGCTGCTTTGCCGCCGCCGGTGCCTCACTCGGCCTGAAGCCGCATCGCCGCATGGACCTGCTGGGTGCGACCAAGCTCGACGCGCTGATGCCCAAGGCATTCGGTGCGTGGAAGGCGGAGGATACTGGCGCACTGATCGCGCCTGCGCGCGAAGGCAGCCTCGAGGACAAACTGTACAACCAGGTCGTCGCCCGCGCCTTCTCGCGCGCCGATGGTACCCAGGTGATGCTGCTGATCGCCTATGGCAACGCGCAGACCGATCTGCTGCAGCTGCACCGTCCCGAGGTCTGCTATCCGTTCTTCGGCTTCACCGTCGTCGAAAGCCACGAGCAGACCATCCCGGTGACGCCGCAGGTGACCATTCCCGGCCGCGCGTTGACCGCGACCAACTTCAACCGCACCGAGCAGATCCTCTACTGGACCCGCGTCGGCGAATATCTGCCGCAGAACGGCAACGAGCAGCTTCTCGCCCGGCTGAAGAGCCAGATGCAGGGCTGGATCGTCGACGGCGTGCTCGTCCGCATCTCGACGGTGACGGCGGAGGCCGAGGACGGCCTCAACGCCAATCTCGATTTCGCGCGCGAGCTGGTGAAGACGCTCGATCCGCGCGTGCTCCGCCCGCTGCTCGGCACCCAGGTGACCAAGAACCTCGCCCCGCGCGGCTGAACGAAAAAGGGGCGGCGCTGGCCGCCGCCCCTTCCCTCTCCTTCTCGTGGCTTGCCGGGCTTTACCGCTCGTGCAGCGCATCGCTGCCGGTTTCGAGCACCGGGCCGACGAGATAGCTCAACAAGGTCCGCTTGCCGGTGACGATGTCGGCGCTGGCGATCATGCCAGGCCGCAGCGGCACCTGCGCGCCATTGGCGACGACATAGCCCCGATCGAGCGCGATCCGCGCCTTGTAGACCGGCGGCTGCCCCTCCTTCACCTGCACCGCCTCGGGCGCGATGCCCACCACGGTGCCGGGGATCATCCCGTAGCGCGTATAGGGGAACGCCTGCAGCTTCACCTTCACCGGCATGCCGGTGCGGACGAAGCCGATGTCGCTGTTGTCGACCATCACCTCGGCCTCGAGCCGGGCATGGTCGGGCACCAGCGACAGCAGCGGCTTGGCACCTTCCACCACGCCGCCTTCGGTGTGCACCTGCAGCTGCGAGACGGTGCCGCTCACCGGCGCGCGCAGCTCCCGGAACGAGCTGCGCAAATTGGCCTTAGCGACTTCCTCGGTGCGGGCGCGGACCTCGTCCTGCGCCTTCACCAGCTCCTGCAGCACCTGCGCACGGGCTTCCTCGCGCGTCTTTATCGACATGCTGGTCGCGCTCAGCGACTGCTGGCCGAGCTTGGCGACGGTGGCGCGCGCGGCGGTCAGGTCCTGCCGTTCGGAGATCAGCTGGCGCCGCATCTCGACCACCCGCAGCTTCGAGACATAGCCCTTTGCGGCCATCGCCTCGTTCGCCGCGATCTGCTGTTCGAGCAGCGGCAGCGACTGTTCGAGCTTGCGTACCTGCGCCTGTGCCTCTGCCGAGGCCGAAGCGGCGGCGCCCCGGTCCGAGCGGCCGGTGGCGACCATCGCCTCGATCTGGCCGAGCCGGGCGCGGGCGAGTCCGCGATGCGTCTCCACCTCGGCCGCGCTGGCGGCGGCGGGTGCGACGAAGCGGAAGCCCTTGCCGTCCAGCGCGTCGATGATCGCCTGGTTGCGCGCGGCATCGAGCTGCGCGCTGAGCAGCGCCACCCGCGCCTGCGCCGCCTCCGCGGCCGACATCGTCGGGTCGAGCGTGATCAACACCTGGCCCTTGGCGACCTTCTGCCCCTCGCCCACCAGGATCCGGCGGACGATGCCAACCTCGGGCGACTGGATGATCTTGGTCTCGCCGATCGGGGCGATTCGCCCCTGGGTCGGCGCCACCACCTCGACCCGGCCGATCGCCAGCCAGGCGGTGGTGATCACCAGCCCCGCCAGCATCACCCGGCCGGTCAGCCGCGAGGTGGGCGATACCGGCCGCTCGATGATCTCGAGCGCGGCGGGCAGGAATTCAGTGTCGTAGGCGTCGGCGCGGGCGGGCAGCACGGTGCCGCGGATCCGCGCGAGCGGGCCGCCGCGGCCCATCGGTACTACGGCGTTCATGCGGCAATCTCCCCATAGCCGCTCTGGCGGCGGTGCAGGTCGGCATAGCGGCCGCCCAGGCGCAGCAGTTCGTCATGGCGGCCGCTCTCGACGATGCGGCCCTGTTCGAGCGTGATGATCCGGTCGCAGGCGCGCACGGCGGACAGGCGATGCGCGATGATCACCAGCGTCCGGCCCGCCGAGATGGCGCGCAGGTTGTTCTGGATCAGCTCTTCGCTCTCGGCATCGAGCGCCGAGGTCGCCTCGTCGAACACGAGGATGCGCGGATTGCCGACCAGCGCGCGCGCGATCGCAAGCCGCTGGCGCTGGCCGCCGGAGAGATTGACGCCGCGTTCGACGATCTCGGTGTCATAGCCGCGCGGCTGGCGCAGGATGAAATCATGCGCGCCGGCCAGCGTCGCCGCCGCGACGACATGCTCGAACGGCATGGCGGGGTTGGCCAGCGCGATGTTCTCGCGGATCGAGCGGCTGAACAGCAGGTTCTCCTGCAGCACCACGCCGATCTGCCGCCGCAGCCAGGCGGGATCGAGCTGGGCAACGTCCACCTCGTCGACCAGCACGCGGCCGTGGTTCGGCAGGTTGAGCCGCTGGAGCAGCTTGGCGAGCGTCGACTTGCCCGAGCCCGACGAGCCGACGATGCCGAGCGAGCTGCCCGCCGGGATGTCGAGCGTGATGTCGCTCAGCACCGGTGGCTGGTCCTCGGCATAGCGGAAACCGACATTCTCGAAGCGGATCGCGCCGCGCAGCACCGGCAGCGTCGCCGCGGAGGCGGGGCGCGGCTCGACGGGGTGGTTGAGCACGTCGCCCAAGCGCTCGATCGCGATGCGGACCTGCTGGAAGTCCTGCCACAGCTGCGCCATGCGGATCACCGGGGTGGCGACGCGCTGGGCGAACATGTTGAACGCCACCAGCGCGCCCACGCTCATCGCGCCGCCGATCACCGCCTGCGCGCCGAAGAACAGGATCGCGGCGAAGCTCAGCTTCGAGATCAGCTCGATCGCCTGGCTGCCGGCGCTGGCGGTGTTGATCAGCCGCTGCGACGAGGCGGTATAGGCGGCGAGCTGGCGCTCCCAGCGATTCTGCCAGTGCGGCTCGACCGCGGTGGCCTTGATCGTGTGGATGCCGGAGACGCTCTCGACGAGCAGGGCGTTGCTGGCCGAGCTCTTCTCGAACTTGTCCTCGACGCGCCGGCGCAACGGCCCGGCGACCGCGAACGAGACGCACGCATAGGCGACCAGCGATACCAGCACGATGCCGAACAGCATCGGCGAGTAGAACAGCATCGCGCCGAGGAAGACGACCGTGAACAGCGGATCGACCATCACCGTCAGCGAGGCGTTGGTGAGGAACTCGCGGATCGTCTCGAGCTGGCGGACGCGGGTGACGGTGTCGCCCACCCGGCGCTTTTCGAAATAGCCGAGCGGCAGCGCCAGAAGGTGGTGGAACAGGCGCGCGCCGAGCTCTACGTCGATCTTCTGGGTGGTTTCGGTGAACAGCCGCGTGCGGATCCAGCCGAGCGCCACTTCCCACACCGAGACGGCGAGGAAGGCGACGGCAAGCACGCGCAGCGTGCTCATGCTGCTATGGACCAGCACCTTGTCGATCACGCTCTGGAACAGCAGCGGCGCGGCAAGGCCCAGCAGGTTGAGCGCGAGGGTGATGCCCAACACTTCGAGGAACAGCTTGCGATAGCGCTGGAACTGCGCGGTGAACCAGCTCAGGCCGAAGCGCAGTGGCTGTGCCGACATCGCCCGCGTGGTGAGCAGCACCAGCGTACCCGACCAGAGCGCGTCGAGCCCCTCGCGATCGACCTGCTCCGGCGCATGGCCGGGGCGCTGGATGATCACGCCATGTTCGGTGAGGCCGCCGATCACGAACCAGCCTTCGGGACCGTCGGCGATGGCGGGCAGCGGCTGGCGGGCGAGCCCGCCGCGCGGCACGTCCACTGCCTTGGCGCGCACGCCCTGCTGGCGCTTGGCGAGCAGGATCAGGTCGTCGACGCTCGCCGGATCGGCATGGCCGAGCAGATGGCGGAGCTGTTCGGGGGTGACGGCGATGTTGTGCACGCCGAGCAGCAGCGACAGCGCCACAAGCCCGGATTCGCGCAGCTCGCCGTCGCGCTCGGCCGCCGCCTGGGCGGCAAATGCGCCCTGTAGCTGGGCCTGCATTTCGTCGCGTGTCATTCCGGAACTCTGCCTCCATGGCGCTACTGGTCGGCGCCATGATGAACAAGGTCGGTAAAGACTCGCTTAAGCCAATTTTTTCTGTGGCTTGTACGTATCGGCGACGACGTCAGGGCACGGATCGCAGCGGTGGCCGCCGCCGTTAGCCTCGCCTTAAAGCCTTGGCGCCTATCGTGACGGGGACGAAAAAATTTCTCGGGAGAGATCGGGGAACCATGCAATTCGCTATTGGTTGCAATGCAGCAAGAATCAGTTCGTTCCTTCGAGCGGCGATGCTGCGCCCGCGAAGTAAATGCGCTCGCCGCAGCTGCCACCGCCGCCGGGGCTTGATTGCCGCGTAGCGATCAGCATAACCGACCCATGGTCGCAAAAATTTGTCATCTCTGGTAACAATCATGCGGTCGCTAAGGAAGATATGTGCATCCCGCGATGCTTTCTTCCCGCCCTCCGGCGCCGCTGGACCTGGTAGATTGAACGTGGCCTTGATTGATCGTCGTCTCACAAAAGGAGCTTCTCGTCGCTGCGCGGACTTCCGGGAATCGAATTGTCCCGTTATAGTGCAATGCAACAGGCCGAATCGGCCGCTGTCAGCGTGCACAATCCGTTGAGGGAGCCCGACGAGGCAATGAACGCTTTTGAAGCACAGCGCGCCTTCGAGGAGCAGCTACGGGCCCACGCCCGCGCTGTCCCCAGCGCCGCACCCATGCTGCGACGGTCCACGATCCGCATGATTCTCTACACCGAGTTGCTACTGCTCGACAGTATCGCAATTCTACTAGGGTTCTACATCGCGGCATGCTCGCGCGACGGCAACTGGCTGTCGCTGGCGGGCGTCAATGTCGGGATCTTCCTGCTGCCGATCACCCTCGGCACCGCGCTGGCCAGCGGCACCTATTCGCTGAGCTGCCTGCGCTATCCGGTCAGCGGGGTGAAGAGCATCTTCTCCGCCTTCTTCTTCTCGGTCTTCATCGTGCTGCTCGGCAGCTACCTGCTCACCGCCGAGCTGCCGCTGTCACGCCTGCAGCTGGCCGAGGGCGCGTTGCTCGCGCTCAGCATGGTGACGATCGGCCGGCTGGGCTTCCGCCGGCACGTCCGGGCGATGACGCACGGCACCCTGCTCGACGAGCTGGTGATCGTCGACGGCGTCGCGCTCGAAGTCGCCAGCGCGACGGTCGCGCTCGACGCGCAGATCATCAACCTTTCGCCCAACCCGCGTGACCCGCAGATGCTGCACCGCCTGGGCACGACGGTGGTCGGGTTCGACCGGGTCATCGTCGCCTGCACCGAAGAGCATCGCGCCGTCTGGGCGCTGTTGCTCAAGGGCATGAACATCAAGGGCGAGATCCTGGTGCCGCAGTTCAACGCGCTGGGTGCCATCGGCGTCGATTCCTACGAGGGCAAGGACACGCTGGTCGTGTCGCAGGGCCCGCTCAGCATGCCCAACCGCGCCAAGAAGCGCGCGCTCGATCTCGTCATCACCGTGCCGGCGCTGATCGCGCTGTCGCCGCTGATGATCCTGGTGGCGATCGCCATCAAGCTGGAGAGCCCGGGCCCGATCTTCTTCGCGCAGGACCGCGTCGGCCGCGGCAACCGGCTGTTCAAGATCCTCAAGTTCCGCTCGATGCGCGTGGCGCTGTGCGATGCCAACGGCAGCGTTTCGGCGAGCCGCGACGACGATCGCATCACCAAGGTCGGCCGCTTCATCCGCAAGACCAGCATCGACGAGCTGCCGCAGTTGCTCAACGTGCTGCGCGGGGACATGAGCGTCGTCGGCCCGCGCCCGCACGCGCTGGGTTCGCGCGCGGCGAACCACCTCTTCTGGGAAATCGACGAGCGCTACTGGCATCGCCACACGCTGAAGCCGGGCATGACCGGACTGGCCCAGATCCGCGGCTTCCGTGGCGCCACCGATCGCCGCGTCGATCTGACCAATCGCCTGCAGGCGGACATGGAATATATCGACGGCTGGGATATCTGGCGGGATGTCACCATCCTGTTCAAGACGCTGCGCGTGATCGTGCACTCCAACGCCTTCTGAACCCGGCCGGTGCACGCGCCGCGCCACCGCGCGCAAGTGCATTGACATCCGCCCCGCTTCCGCATTTGTCGTTTCGTAGTTGTCGTTGCGGGCCCGCCCGCGCCATGGGGGAATTTGAATGAAGGGTATCATCCTTGCGGGAGGCAGCGGCACGCGCCTCTACCCCGCAACGCTGTCGATCTCGAAGCAGCTGCTTCCCGTCTACGACAAGCCGATGATCTTCTATCCCCTGTCGGTGCTGATGCTGACCGGGATCCGCGACATCCTGATCATCTCCACCCCGCGCGACCTGCCGATGTTCCAGGCGCTGCTCGGCGACGGATCGGCCTTCGGCATCAACCTCAGCTATGCAGAGCAGCCCTCGCCCAACGGCCTGGCGGAAGCGTTCATCATCGGCGCCGATTTCGTCGGCAACGATCCCAGCGCGCTGATCCTGGGCGACAACATCTATCACGGCGAAAAGATGGGCGAGCGCTGCCAGGCAGCTGCAGCCCAGGCGTCGCAGGGCGGTGCGAACGTGTTCGCCTATCATGTCGACGATCCCGAGCGGTACGGCGTGGTCGCCTTCGATCCCGAGACGGGCGTCGCGACCAGCGTCGAGGAAAAGCCGGCCAACCCCAAGTCGAACTGGGCGATCACCGGCCTCTATTTCTACGACAAGGACGTGGTCGACATCGCCAAGTCGATCCAGCCCTCCGCGCGCGGCGAGCTCGAGATCACCGACGTCAACCGCATCTACATGGAGCGCGGCGACCTCCACATCACGCGCCTTGGCCGCGGCTACGCCTGGCTCGACACCGGCACGCATGACAGCCTGCACGATGCCGGCTCGTTCGTCCGGACGCTGGAGCACCGCACCGGCGTGAAGATCGCCTGCCCCGAGGAAATCGCGTTCGAGAGCGGCTGGCTGGGCGCCGACGATCTGCTCAAGCGCGCCGCCGGGCTCGGCAAGACCGGCTATGCGTCCTATCTCCGCAAGCTGGTGGCCGCCGCATGACCCAGGTCCACCACCACGAACTGTCCGGCGTGATCGAGTTCACGCCGCCCAAATATGGCGATCACCGCGGTTTCTTCTCCGAGGTGTTCAAGCAGTCGACGCTCGATGCCGAGGGCGTCGAGGCGCGCTGGGTGCAGGACAATCAGAGCTTCTCGGCCGCGCCCGGCACGATCCGCGGCCTGCACCTGCAGGCCCCGCCCTTCGCCCAGGCCAAGCTGATCCGCGTGCTGCGCGGCGCGATCTTCGACGTCGCGGTCGACATCCGTCGCGGCTCGCCCACCTATGGCAAGTGGGTCGGCGTCGAGCTTTCGGCGGAGAAGTGGAACCAGTTGCTGGTGCCAGCCGGCTTTGCGCACGGCTTCATGACGCTCGTTCCGGATTGCGAGATCCTCTACAAGGTCAGCGCCAAATATTCGAAGGATTCGGAAATGGCGATCCGCTGGGACGATCCCGACCTCGGCATCACCTGGCCGGACATCGGCGTCGAGCCCGTGCTATCCGAAAAGGACGCCGAAGCCCCGCGCTTCGCCGACTTCAACACCCCCTTCTTCTATCAGGGCTGAGCCATGCAGCAGACCTTCCTCGTCACCGGCGGCGCCGGCTTCATCGGCTCCGCGGTGGTGCGCCACCTCGTCCGCCAGGGCGCCCGCGTCATCAATCTCGACAAGCTCACCTATGCCGGCAACCCGGCCTCGCTGACCGCGATCGAGAACGCGCCCAACTACCGCTTCGTCCATGCCGACATCGCCGACACCGCGACGATCGTGCCGCTGCTCCGCGAAGAGCAGGTCGATGTGGTGATGCACCTCGCCGCCGAGAGCCATGTCGATCGCTCGATCGACGGTCCGGGCGAGTTCATCGAGACCAACGTCGTCGGCACGTTCAAGCTGCTCCAGTCGGCGCTGCAATATTGGCGCGAACTGGAAGGCGAGAAGCGCGACGCTTTCCGCTTCCACCACATCTCCACCGACGAAGTGTTCGGCGACCTGCCGTTCGACAGCGGCATCTTCACCGAAGACACGCCCTATGACCCCTCCTCGCCCTATTCGGCGTCGAAGGCGGCGAGCGACCATCTGGTGCGCGCCTGGGGCCACACCTATGGCCTGCCGGTGGTGCTGTCGAACTGCTCGAACAATTACGGGCCGTTCCACTTCCCCGAAAAGCTGATCCCGCTGACGATCCTCAACGCGCTCGAGGGCAAGCCCCTGCCCGTCTACGGCAAGGGCGAGAACATCCGCGACTGGCTGTATGTCGACGATCACGCCAAGGCGCTGGCGACCATCGCGACCACCGGCAAGGTCGGCCAGAGCTACAATGTCGGCGGCCGCAACGAGCGCACCAACCTGCAGGTGGTCGAGACGATCTGCGACCTGCTCGACCAGCGCATTCCGCTGGCCGATGGCCGCAAGCGCCGCGAGTTGATCACCTTCGTCACCGATCGCCCCGGCCATGACCGCCGCTATGCGATCGACGCGACCAAGCTCGAAACCGAACTGGGGTGGAAGGCCGAGGAGAATTTCGACACCGGCATCGCCGCGACGATCGACTGGTATCTCGAGAATGAATGGTGGTGGGGTCCGATCCGCTCCGGCAAATATGCCGGCGAGCGGTTGGGGCAGACCGCCTGATGCGCATCCTCGTCACCGGGCATGACGGCCAGGTCGCCCAGGCGCTGGGCGAACAGGCGGAGGGCCATGAGCTTATCTTCACCAGCTATCCCGAGTTCGATCTCTCCAAGCCGGAGACGATCGAGGCGGCGGTGGCGAAGATCCAGCCCGAGCTGATCGTGTCGGCGGCTGCGTATACGGCGGTCGACAAGTCCGAGAGCGAGCCCGAGCTCGCCATGGCGATCAACGGCGACGGCCCCGGCGTACTGGCGCGCGCGGGCGCGAAGATCGGCGCGCCGATCATCCATCTGTCGACCGACTATGTGTTCGACGGCAGCCTGGACCGCCCGTGGCGCGAAGACGACCCCACCGGTCCGCTCGGCGTCTATGGCGCCACCAAGCTGGCCGGCGAGCAAGCGGTGCAGGCCTCGGGCGCGACCAACGCGGTGATCCGGCTCGCCTGGGTCTACAGCCCGTTCGGCAACAACTTCGTCAAGACGATGCTGCGCCTCGCCGAGACGCGGGACACGCTGAACGTGGTCGAGGACCAGCAGGGCTGCCCGAGCTCGGCGCTGGACATCGCCACGGCGATCCTCAAGGTCGTAGGCCATTGGCAGCAGAACGGCGCCACCAGCGGCCTGTATCACTTCACCGGATCGGGCGAGACCAACTGGGCCGACTTCGCGCGCGCGATCTTCGCGGAAAGCGCCAAGCACGGCGGTCCGACCGCCGAGGTGACCGGCATTCCCACCTCCGGCTACCCCACCCCGGCGAAGCGCCCGGCCAATTCGCGGCTCAATTGCGACAAGTTCGCCGAAACCTTCGGCTATCGTGCACCCGCCTGGCAGGACTCGGTGGCGGAAGTGGTAGGTCGCCTCCTGGCATAAAATGCCCGGCCCGACCCTGTGCGCGGCGGGGTGGCTGCGCACTCCGGTCGGGTTTCATCGACATCGCCGGCTGCGGGGAGCATCACCGATGCTCCCCGATCAGCGCCAGGCCGTCACTTCCTGAACGGCGCGACCAGGGGCTTGATCGTCTTGAACACGGCCTCACGCAGCGTCCGCACGGGCGCGGCGACGAGGTGATCGAACGCGAGCGTCATCCCGCTCACCCGCTGGGGTGCGACGTCGCTGCGGATCTTGAACGATTCGACCACCTCGATATCGGAAACCAGCCGCCCCTTGATGCGGTTGATGACATTCTCGCCATGCACCACCTGCAGCCATACCGGCCGCTCGGCGACCTGGGTGATCTTCCACTTCTGGCCTAGCTCATGATGGGGCTTGGCCCAGATCGTCTCGACGCTGGCGAGATCGCGCTCGACCAGCGAGGTGAACGGATTGCTGTGGTCCGCAGCGGTGTAGAGCCGGCCCTGGCGCATCGCGATGCCCTGGGTGAAGTTCAGCACCGTCTGTGCCGGCGCATCCTTCGCCGCGGCCTGCACCCGTGCTACGAAGTCGTTCGAAAGCGCGTCGTCATTGTCCAGCCGCGTGGTGACGATCAGCTGCTCGCCGGGCGTCGCCAGCGCCTTCACGTCGTCGGCAATCATCGCCTTGTCGAACATCGCGACGTAGCGCGGCGTGAAGTTGTAGATCTGCCGATCGCGCTCGATCCGCTCGCGGAACTCGGCGGGGGTGTCCTTGTCGAAGTAGATGAGCCAGTGGAAATTGCGCTCGGTCTGGCCCGCGATGCTCGGCAGGCAGAACTGCTCGAACAGCCCGAAACGGCGGTCGAGCCAACCCGGCGAATTGCGGATCGCCACCTCGCGGCCCGGGCTGGCGATGTTGAAGCGCGTCAGGATCACGTGAAGCATCGGTTCGATCAGCCCCGGTCTAGCAAAACGAAGAAAGCCCGGCCGCTACAACGGCCTTGTTCGAACAACGCGCAAGAAACAGGGTACACGCGAACGGCACGTTCGTCTTCGCCCACCCCGCTGGTTGCCGCCATTCCCGCGAACGGTTACGGGATATTCCGGAACTGGGCAACCGGGGATTGCTGCACTGCGCAATGACACGCGGCCGGAACGACAAACGGCTTGCCGCCCGCGCCCCCCGCGCCTAACCCTCCGCCCGTGCCCGACGCCCGTCCCGATCGCATTGCCACCGGCCTGGCGCTTCGCCTGTTCGCCATTGCCTGCCTGTCGACCATGTCGGCGCTCATCAAGATGTCGGAACTGCGCGGCGCCTCGCTGATCGAGACGATGTTCCACCGCCAGCTCTGGGCGGTGCCGCTGGTCACCTTGTGGGTGGTGATGGGCCCGGGGCTCAAGTCGCTCAAGACGCAGCGCTTCGGCGCGCATGTCTGGCGCACCGCGGTGGGCCTCACGGGCATGATCTTCACCTTCGGCGCGGTGATCCTGCTGCCCCTGGCCGAGGCGCAGACCTTCCAGTTCACCGTGCCCATCTTCGCCACGCTGCTCGGCGCGCTGATCCTGGGCGAGCCGACCGGCCGGCATCGCTGGGGCGCAGTGATCGTCGGCTTCCTCGGCGTGCTGATCGTCGTCCAGCCGGGCCGGGAAGCCATTCCGATCTTCGGCGCCTTCGTCGGACTGATGGCGGCGTTGTTCGTCGCCATCGTTGCGATCACGCTGCGGCAGATCACCCGCACCGAAAGCGCCGGCACCACCGTCTTCTGGTTCTCGCTGCTCTCGGTGCCCGTGCTCGGCGCCATCTACGCGTTCAACTTCCGTCCGCACGATGCCGAGACCTGGGCGATCCTCATCGCCACGGGACTCGTGGGCGGTGTCGGCCAGCTGGCGCTGACCGGTGCGATGCGCTTCGCCCCCGTCTCGGCGGTGGTACCGATGGACTATTCGGGGCTGATCTGGGCGACGCTCTACGGCTGGCTGCTGTTCGACGTGTTCCCGACCTTTTCGACCTGGCTCGGTGCGCCGGTGATCATCGCCAGCGGGCTCTACATCGTCTATCGCGAGCAGAAGCTGGCCCGCGGCCAGGCTAGCTACGCCGAAACGCCACTATGAGGTTGTTGGCGGGCATCGCCACCCGCCGATCGAACACGAGGCCTTGCGCCCCCGCCGCCGCGATCACCTCGTCCAGCAAGCGCAGCCCCCAGGCAGGATCCCGCGCCCGCAGCGACTGGTCGAAATCCTCGTTCGAGGGCGCGGTGAGCACCCCCGCCTCGCGATAGGGCCCGTAGAGGATCAGCGGCCCGCCCGGCGGCAGCAGCCGCCCCGCCCCGGCCATCAGCCCCAGCGTCGCGTCCCACGGGCTGATATGGACCATGTTGATGCAGAGGATCGCATCGGCATGGGAGACCGGCCAGCGCGCCGCCGCGGCATCGAGCGCGACCGGCGGGCGGACATTGGCCAGCCCCGCGCACCAGGATGCGATCGAGGCGAGCGCATCGGGGTCCGGATCGCTCGGATGCCATTCCAGCCTGGGGAAATGCTCGGCGAAATAGGCGCAATGCTCGCCGCTGCCGCTCGCCACTTCGAGCACCGCGCCGGATGCGGGCAGCAGTTCGCCCAGCATCGTCGCGATCGCCGCGCGGTTGCGCAGCGTCGCGGGCGCGTGGCGTCGCACGCCTTCGGGCGGGGCGAGCCAGCTGCGCTCGCGGTCGCTCATGCCGTCGCCCGCGCCTGGGCGAGCAGCCGCTTGCCGCGCAGGTACATCTCGACCCGCATCGCGCTGAACAGCCCCAGCGCCATCGTGCCGAAGGCCTGGCTCAGCAGCATCACGTTGAGGTGCAGCGCCGAGCCCTCGGCCTGGCCGACCATCTTCACCGCGATCAGCACGACGATGAACAGCAGCCCGCCGATCGATGCCTTCTGGTTGAGCTGGTGCGTCGCGGGATCGACCGAGAGGTGCATCAGTCTGCCCCGCTGCCACCCCAGCCCCGCGCCGACCGCCAGCGCTGCGGCGCACAGCGCCCAGCCGCCCAGGCTCGGCTGCGCCTGGACGAACAGGCTGGCGACGAGCAGCGCATAGAGGCTGGGGATGATCCACAGCCGCTCGAGGGTCAGCGGCCGCGCCTTTGACATGCGGCGGATGCGGAGCGCGAGGATGAGGCCCACGACGAGCGCGGTGATGCCGTAGCGAAGCAGGTGCGGCGTATCGAACTGCATGGCGGAGTCCCCCCGAGAGCGATGCGGTGCAGCATAGGGGGAAGTGCGGCGAGGTCGAGTGGTTCCTGTCCATTGGCTGACGCCATGAACGGGGGGGGGACCCGGATCGAGGGGCCCCCGCCCACCCGGTCAGCCCCGCGCCGAAACCAGCCGTCTTATTCTCGCTTCCGCACATGCGTCCGGCAGCGCCTGCGAGCGCCAGGCAATCACGCCGTCCGGCCGGACCAGCGTCGCGCCCGCGTTGATCACGCCATAGACCGCGTCGAACGGCTGCTCTTGGGGAAAGTGAAAATCGTCTCCGACAAGCACCGCGGATATCGAGCACTGCGCACTCAGAGCTGCCCAAGCAGGGTTGGCCGAAAGCAGCACATAGCCGCGGCCAAAGAGATCGAGTGTCGACCGCGCGCCGACAATGCCCCTTTCCCAGACATGCGGTGCGCGCGTGCCGGGCTGGCCCGCCCACGCCTCCGGTATCGCCGCTGCCGGCAAATCGGGCCCGGCACCGATGACCGCCGACGACCGATATAGCTGCCCGAATTCCATCGCCTCGGGCGCAATCAAGGTCTCCGGGACAAACGAGGGCGGCGCCCAGTGCGCATAGTCGGGCCGCGAGAACGTCTGCTGGTGGCGCAGCCAGCCGACCGGCCGGCGCTCCGCGTCATAGCTGTCCAGCAGGGTCGTATCGGCGACACCGGCGATCACCCCCGCCAGTTTCCAGGACAGGTTCCAGACATCGTCGATACCGGTATTGGCGCCGTAGCCGCCGCGGGTGGGCGGCAATTGATGCGCCGCATCCCCGGCGAGGAAAACACGGCCCGCGCGGAAGCGGTCGGCGATCCGGCCCGCCATTTCCCATGCGCCACCATTTTCGACGCCGCGGAAATAGGCGCCAGGGCCCAGCCGCGCAACGGGATGGCGTCGGAAAATGCGGGACCCGAAAACCGCAGGGCACGGGACTCAAGCAACAGCGACGTGACAAGAGATCGGCAACACCGCGGCGGATGCTTGCAGCCGAACACTCGCCGCGATCTTCCTCCCCCCAAACGCAAGACGCCGGCCGGAAGCGGGGGCTTCCAGCCGGCGTGTGCGACCCTCTCGGGGGGTAACGGGTCGGGCGTTTACTCGGCCGCTTCGGCCGGCGCCGCATCCTTGTAGGCCAGCACCGGCTTGCGCGCGGCGAGCGTTTCGTCGAGGCGGCGGCGCGGGGCGAAGTGCGGTGCGCTCTTCAGCGCCGCCTCGCCCTGCTTGGCCTTGGTAGCGACATTGCGGAACGCGCCGATGAATTGGTCGAGCGCCGCCTTGCTCTCGGTCTCGGTCGGCTCGACCAGCATCGCGCCGTGGACGACCAGCGGGAAATACACCGTCATCGGGTGATAGCCCGCGTCTCTCATCGCCTTGGCGAAGTCGAGCGAGGTA
>JAIYAA010000196.1 GCA_027489295.1 Sphingomonadales bacterium
CATGAGCAGCCACCCCGAAATCGGTTCACAGCTTCCCGAGCCGGGCGTTCCGGTGATTCGCAACGTCAACTGGGGAGGCTTGCGCACCCTCTATATCAAGGAGGTGCGCCGTTTCTTCAAGGTGCAGCTCCAGACGGTGTGGGCGCCGGCGGTCACGACGCTGCTGTATCTGGTGATCTTCACGGTCGCGCTGGGTGGCGGCGGGCGCATGCTGGTGCTGGACGGTGTCCCGATTCATTACGCCGATTTCATCGCCCCCGGCCTGATCGTGATGGGGATGCTGCAGAACGCCTTCGCCAATGCCAGCTTCTCGCTGCTGGTCGGCAAGATCCAGGGGACGATCGTCGATTATCTGATGCCGCCGCTCTCCACCGGCGAGATGCTGGCGGCGCTGGCCGGCGGATCGGTGACGCGCGCCTTCTGTGTCGGCGGCACGGTGTGGCTGGCGATGGCCTTGTGGGGCGTGCACGTATTCCCCGCGCATTTCTGGGCCGTCCTCTGGTTCGGCTTCCTCGGCTCGCTGTTCCTCGCGCTGATGGGGGTGATGACCTCGATCTGGGCGGAGAAGTTCGATCATGCCGCCGCGGTGACCAATTTCGTCGTCGCGCCGCTCGCGCTGCTTTCGGGCACCTTCTATTCGGTCGAGAACCTCTCGCCGGTATTCCGCGCGATCAGCCATGCCAACCCGTTCTTCTACATCATCTCGGGCTTCCGCTACGGGTTCCTGGGTGTCGCCGATTCGCCGATCCTGATCGGCAGCGTGGTGATCCTGACGCTGGACGTGGTGCTGGGGCTGGTCTGCTACGCGCTGCTGCGCCGCGGCTGGAAGATCAAGAGCTGAGCGCAACCAAGGCTTAAGCCTGCGCGGGCTATGGGTGCGTCCCCCGATCGGACGCCCCGCCATGCTGCATGTTTCTCCCGCCGAGTTCGATACCCGCCACGACGGCACCACGTCGCTCGCGGAGATCCTCGGCGCCTTCTCCTACGCGCTCGACCTGACCGAGGGGCAGCCCGAAGGCCATTCGCTGCGCGCCTGCTGGATCGCCAGCCGGATGGCGGCGGCGCTCGCGCTTTCGGCCGAGGACCGCCGCACCGTCTATTACGCGACGCTGCTCAAGGATCTGGGCTGCAGCAGCAACGCCGCGCGCATCGCCGAACTGTATCTCGCCGACGATCGCCAGGTGAAGCACGACCACAAACTGCTGGGCGTCGGCTTGGCGCCGACGTTGAAATATGTCTTCACCCGCACCGGCCAGGGCCAGCGGCTCGGCGCGCGGGCCAAGGCGATCCTCGCGATCCTGCGCGACGGCAACGCCATCGTGACGGATCTGATCCAGACGCGCTGCACGCGCGGGGCCGACATCGCCCGCCAGCTCCGCTTCCCCGAGCCCACCGCGCAGGCGATCGCGGCGCTCGACGAGCATTGGGATGGCAGCGGCAAGCCGCTGGGCCTGCGCGGAGATGCGATCCCGCTGGCCGCGCGCCTCGCGCTGCTCGCCCAGATCGCCGACGTGTTCCACGCTGCCGCCGGCCCAGAGGCGGCGATCGAGGAGGTCGCCGCGCGATCGGGCAGCTGGTTCGAGCCGGCGCTGGCGCAGTGCTTCCTGGGCCTCGCCCGCGATCCCGCTTTCTGGGCCGAGGTGACGCATCCCGCGCTGGAGGCGCGCGTCCGCGCCTTCGAGCCCGAGGAACAGCGCGTGGCGGTGGACGAGGGCTATCTCGACGACATCGCCGCCGCGTTCGGTGCGGTGATCGACGCCAAGAGCCCCTATACCGGCGGCCATTCGGGCCGGGTCGGCTATTATGCCGGCGCATTGGGCGAGGCGATGGGGCTGGGCGGGGCGGACCTGCGCACGCTCAAGCGCGGGGCGATGCTCCACGATGTCGGCAAGCTCGCGGTGAGCAGCCGCGTGCTGGAGAAGCCCGGCAAGCTAGACGACGGCGAATGGGTGGAGATGCGCAGCCACGCCGCGCACACCACCGCGATCCTCTCGCGCATCGCCCCCTTGCGCGACATGGCGGCGGTAGCCGGCGCGCATCACGAGCGGCTCGACGGGCGCGGCTACCCGCTGGGGCTCGACGCGATGCTGATCGCCCGCGAGGCGCGGATCATCACCGTGTGCGACTTCTACGACGCGCTCACCGCCGATCGCCCCTATCGCGCGGCGATGCCGGTCGAGCAGGCGCTGGGCATCATGGCGGGCGAGATCGGCAAGGCGATCGACGGCGACTGCTACGCAGTGCTGCGCGAAATCGTTACGAAGTGAAAACCGTTTCGCACTAACATCGCGTCTCGGGACTCGCGGGGGCGGGTCCGATTCTATGGGGGGATCCATGAAATTGCTGCGTTCTCTGGCGCTGCTTGCCGCAGCGGGACTGTCGCTGGCGGGCTGCACCCAGCCGCGCCCCAAGCCGATCGCGGGCTGCAACTATGCGATGCGGACGATCGACGTGACGCCGGAATGGCAGGCACGCCAACGTCGCGCCGTTGCCGAGAACGCGTTGCGGGGTGCCGCCGCCGATCCGCTCGCCGAGGCGCTGCGCGCGCGGCGGCTGGGCAAGCAGCGCGTGATGGCGACGCCGGGCGCGGCGGCCGCGCCGATCGAGCCGGACCGGTTCCTCGCGCTGAGCGGCGGCGGCCAGCACGGCGCGTTCGGCGCGGGCTTCTTCTACGGCATGGCCGGGCAGGGCGCGCTGCCCAGCTGGGATATCGTGACCGGCGTCAGCACCGGATCGTTGCAGAGCACGCTCCTATTCCTCGCCAACCAGAAGGTGCCGGGCGATCGCGACTATCCGGCCTGGGTCGATGGCCCGCTGTCGGGGCGGGAAGGTGCTACGGGCTTCGTCGTGAAGCCGGGTACGTCGAACGTCGGCGATCTCGTGCTCGCCTATTCGATCCTCAAGGAAGCCGATCTGCTGCGCGTCCGCGCCGGCGGCGCCGGGCTGGGCGCGGTGCGGAAGGGATCGAGCGCGACCTTCGGCCCGCTGCGCGCGCGGCTGCTCAAGATCATGAGCCTGGATACGCTGCGCCTGGTGGCGGAGGAAGGCGCCAAGAACCGCCGGCTCCTCGTCGGCGTCAGCAATCTCGACGACGGCAAGGCCTATGCAATCGACCTGACCGCGCTGGTCGCGCCAATGGCGTCGCACAGCCTGTCGGTGGCGGACGAGGAACGCATCCATGGCTGCTATGTCGATGCGCTGCTCGCCTCGGCCTCGGTGCCGCCGGGCGTGCCGCCGGTGACGCTGCAAAGCCCCGCAAAGACCGAGATGTACATGGATGGCGGCGCGCGCTTCGGCATGTTCCTCCAGCCGCAGATCGAGGCGTTCGACGCCGCCGGCCCGGGCGGCAGGGCGGAGATCACGCTGATGGTCAACACCTCGATGAACCCGGGCAGCTGGAGCGGCACCGACGCGCCGATGCAGCGCTGGTCGGCGGTCACCGCCGCGCTGCGGGCGGTCGACCTGATGGAGACGCAGGTCTACAGCTTCTCCGCCGCGCAGGTGGAAGGGCTGGGACTGCGCTATGGCTGGCTGCGCATGGCCTCGCTCACCACCGCGCCCGGCGGCGAAGCGCCCGACGACCATGTGTTCTACGGCAAGAGCTGCGCCCAGTGGCAGGCGATCGACGCGCAGGCCAAGCCGCTGCAATTCTATCCGTGGTACATGGCCTGCACCGCCGATTACGGCCGCAGCCGGGGCGCCACCCAGCAGTGGAATCACCGCGTGCCGGCGCAGCCATGAACCCGGGCATAAACGCAGGTTGACCTGCGCCCCCAAGCGGCCCTAGAGAGGTGAGAGGGCGGCCCGGATAGGTCGCCCTTTTGCGTTTCTGGAGTTCCACCCTTTTTTGTTTGTTCAGGAGGTACAGTTCCCATGACCATCACCGCCCTCATGCCCGTCTACCCGCGGTGCGATGTGCGGCCGGTGCGCGGCGAGGGCTGCTACCTGATCGGCGAACGAGGCGAGCGCTATCTCGACTTTGCCGCCGGTATTGCCGTCAACGCGCTGGGCCATGGCCATCCGCATCTGGTGAAGGCGATCGCCGACCAGGCCGCCACGCTGATGCACGTGTCCAACCTGTACGGCAGCCCGCAGGGCGAGGCGCTGGCGCAGCGCATCGTCGACCACAGCTTCGCCGACACGGTGTTCTTCACCAATTCGGGCGCCGAGGCGATCGAGTGCGCGATCAAGACCGCGCGCCGCTATCACCACGTCAACGGCAACCCGCAGCGCCACAAGCTGATCACCTTCAAGAACGCCTTCCATGGCCGCACCATGGGCGCGATCTCGGCGACCGATCAGGCAAAGATGCGCGACGGGTTCGAGCCGCTGGCGCCGGGCTTCGACTATGTGAAGTTCAACGATCTGGAGGGCGCGCTCGCCAAGATCGACGGCGAGACCGCCGGCTTCCTGGTCGAGACGGTGCAGGGCGAAGGCGGCATCAGCGCCGGCACCCAGGAATTCATCCAGGGCCTGCGCAAGGCGGCCGACGAACACGGCCTGCTGCTGGTGCTCGACGAGGTCCAGTGCGGCTATGGCCGTAGCGGCAAGATGTGGGCGTACGAGCATTACGGCATCACGCCGGATATCCTCGCCTCGGCCAAGGGCATCGGCGGCGGCTTCCCGCTCGGCGCGTGCCTCGCCACCGAGGAAGCGGCCAAGGGCATGGTGTTCGGCACCCACGGCTCCACCTATGGCGGCAACCCGCTCGCCATGGCGGCGGGCGAAGCGGTGCTCGACGTGATGCTGGAGGAAGGCTTCCTCGAGCATGTCACCACGATGGGCGAGCGGTTGCGCGGCGCGCTCGAGCAGTTGCTGCCGAACCACGATCACCTGTTCGAGGAGGTCCGCGGCCTTGGCCTGATGCTCGGCGTCAAGCTGAAGCCCGAGGCGGAGGCGCGCAGCTTCGTCGCGCATCTGCGCGATCATCACGGGCTGCTGACGGTGGCGGCGGGCGAGAATGTCGTCCGCATCCTGCCGCCGCTGGTGATCCAGGAAAGCCATATCGCCGAGGCGATCGAGAAGCTGAGCGCGGGCGCGCGCAGCTTCGCGGTGCCCGCCGCGGCCTGAGGAACGAACTGATCCTCCCCGGGGACGGGGAGGGGGACCATGCGAAGCGTGGTGGAGGGGGATTTCCGCAACGGGTGTCGCTGGTGGGGGCTCCCCTCCACCCCGACTCTCCGGATCGCGATCCCCCTCCCCGTGCCGGGGAGAATGTTATGACCCGCCACTTTATCGATCTCACCGATGCCGGACCCGATGCCATCGCGGCGATGCTGAACGACGCGATGGCGCGCAAGCAGGCCCGCGCCGGCTGGCCCAAGGGCAAGGCCGATGCCGACGCCCCGCTCGCCGGCCACACGCTGGCGATGATCTTCGAGAAGAACAGCACCCGCACCCGCGTCTCGTTCGACATGGCGATCCGCCAGCTGGGCGGCACCAGCATCGTGATGGATGCTGGCTCGATGCAGCTCGGCCGCGGCGAGAGCATCGCCGATACCGCGCGCGTGCTCTCCGGCTATGTCGACGCGATCATGATCCGCACCGACGATCATCAGAAGGTGCTCGACATGGCGGCGCACGCCACCGTGCCGGTGATCAACGGCCTCACCGATGCCTCGCACCCCTGCCAGATCATGGCCGACCTGCTGACCATCCTGGAGAACGGCAAGGCGCTGCCCGGCCTCAAGGTCGCGTGGCTGGGCGACGGCAACAATGTGCTCGCCTCGATCATGGAAGCCGGCGGGCTGATGCAGTTCGACGTCGTCGCGGCCTGCCCGCAGGGCTATCAGCCGAGCGATGCCGATGTCGCCCGCGGGCGTGGCCGCGCCCGCGTGGTCGGCACCGCGCGCGAGGCGGTGGAAGGCGCGGACATCATCGTCACCGATACCTGGATCTCGATGGGCCAGGCGCATGCCGAGACCAAGCTCGCCGCGATGATGCCCTTCCAGGTCGACGCAGCGCTGATGGCCGCTGCAAAGCCCGACGCGCGCTTCCTCCACTGCCTGCCCGCGCATCGCGGCGAGGAAGTGACCGACGC
>JAIYAA010000399.1 GCA_027489295.1 Sphingomonadales bacterium
CTGTAGGCCCAGGTGAACGGCGCGGCATCGTCGGACACCGAGACGTACAGCGTCCGCTGGTCGGGCGAGAGACCGATGCCGTTGGGGCGGGTGAGCTTCGATTCGATCAGCTGGACCGTGCCGTTGGGATCGAGCCGGTACACGCCGTTGAACGCCAGTTCCTTGAGCGGCGACGTGTCGCCCTCGGTGAAGCCATAGGGCGGATCGGTAAAGTAGATCGCGCCGTTCTTCGCCTGCACCAGATCGTTGCAGCTGTTGAAGCGCTTGCCCTCGTACTTGCCGGCGAGGATCGTCTTTTCCCTGGTCTCCAGATCGACCGCGGCGATCGCGCGGGTGCCGCTGTCGGCCATCAGCAGCTCGCCCTTGCGGCCCTGGATCATCCCGTTCGAGCCCGCCTCGCGCACGCCCTTGGGGATCGGCCCGGCAAGGCCCGAGGGGACCAGGAACGGCTTGGTTTCCTTGCCGTCCCAGCGATAGGCGATGTTCGCCGGCGGATCGGAGAAGAGCAGATAGCTGCGATCGAACGCGCTCGCCCCGCCCGAGGCGCCCCCGGTCACCGCCCCGTCGCGGATCCACACCGGCCCTTCGGCCCATTGGATGCCGCTGGCGATCACCTCGAGCGGCGACTCGACATCGAGCAGCGTGTCGAGTTCGGGATCGAGCCGCGTAATCGTCCCCGCCCCCGCGCCCCACGCGATCCCCGGCAGCAGCGGCGATGCGGCGAGGCCGCCCAGCAGGGTGCGGCGGGTGGTGGCGAACATGGTCAGGATCCCCTCAGACGAACGGCCATAGCAGCAACGCCATGGCGAAACTGGTCAGTCCCGCGATGGTGGCACCGATGGTCCAGCTGCGAAAGGTCTGCGCCTCGGTGAGGCCGAGATATTGCTTCACCAGCCAGAAGCCGGTGTCGTTGACATGGGAGGCGATGGTCGCCCCCGATCCGATCGCGACGGTGACCAGCGCAATCCGGTCCGGCCCCAGCCCGGCCGCCCCGATCAGCGGCGCGGCAAGCCCGGCGGCGGTGACCATCGCCACGGTCGCCGACCCTTGCGCCACGCGCACAAAGGCGGAGAGCAGGAAGGCGAAGACCGGGATCGAGACCTGCGCGGCCTCCACCGCCATGGTGATCTGCTTGCCCGCACCCGATTCGATCAGCACTTCCTTGTAGGCCGCGCCCGCACCGATGATCAGCACCATCAGGCCCGCCGGCTCCAGCGCCCGCGTGCTGATCTTCGACAACGTCTCGAACCCCGCGCCCGCGACCAGCCGCAGCCAGGTCATCGCGCCGATCACCGCGAGCACCAGCGCGGTGAAGGGATGGCCGAGGAACACCAGCGTCGAGCGCGCCAGCCCCGGTGCCATCGCCTCGCTTGCGACGGTGCCGATCAGGATCAGCGCCAGCGGCAGCAGCATCGCGGCGAGCGCGGGGGCGAAGCCCACGGCACCCGTCTGCGGCGCCCCCTCGTCGAGCATCGGCGGCGCGCCGATCGCGCCATAGCCGGGCGCACCATGCGCCAGCTTGGCGAACACCGGTCCGGCGAGGATCGCCGAGGGAATGCCGCAGATCAGGCCATAGAGCGCCATCCGGCCATAGTCGGTGTGCAAAAGCTCGGCGACCGCCACCGGCCCCGGATGCGGCGGCAGCAGCGCGTGCATCGTCATCAGCCCGGCGAGCAGCGGCAGCGCGAAATAGGTGACGCGCCGCTCCGCCCGCACCGCCAGCGTGGTGAGCAGGGGCGCGAGGATGATGAAGGCGACGTCGAAGAACAGCGGCACGCCGACGACGATGCCGATCGCGGTGAGCGCCCAGGGGACGCGTTTCTGCCCGAACAGATCGAGCAGCCGCCGCGCGATCGCCTGCACGCCGCCCGATGCCTCCAGCATCCCGCCCAGTACCGCGCCCAATCCGATCACCACCGCGACGAAGCCGAGCGCCTCGCCGGTGCCCTTGCGGATCGCGGCGATCACCGCCTGCGGATCGTTGCCGAAGACGAGGCCGGTCGCCAGCGCCACCAGCAGCAGCGCGACGAAGGGCTGCAGCTTGAGGCGCAGCACCAGCAGGATCACCGCCGCGATGCTGCCCGCGACGATGAGCAGCGTATGCCAGGGCTCGCCCATCACGCGATCTCCACCTTGGTGGCAAGCGAGGCGGCAGGCACCTGCCCTTCGGCGCCTGCGGTGATGCGGAACTTGGCCTCGCTCTTCAGATCGGCCGACGAAGCACCCGCCATCAGCCGGATATCGCCCGCCTCGACGATCCACTTACCGTCGCGCCAGAAGGCGAACTGCTCGGGCGTGAGGGTGAAGCGCACGGTGCGGCTCTGCCCCGGCTTGAGTGGCACGCGGGCAAAGCCGCGCAGCTCCGCCACCGGCCGCGAGACCGTGGCGACGGGATCGTTGGCGTAGAGCTGCACCACCTCCTCCACCGCCATCGTGCCGCGATTGGTGACCTGCACCGAAGCGGTGATCCGGCCGCCGGGCGCGAGCGTCTCGGCGTTCAGCATCAGCGGGCCATAGGCGATCTCGCCATAGGTGAGGCCATGGCCGAACGCGAAGAGCGGGCCGATCTCGGTATCGTGATAGCGCGCGCTGTCCACCGCGAGGTCCGGATTGGCCGGGCGGCCGGTGGGCAGGTGTGCGTAGCTTTGCGGCGACTGGCCGGTCCGGCGCGGCATCCCGATCGGCAGGCGACCGCCCGGGGCGGCCTTGCCGGTGAGAATCTCGGCGATGGCCGGGCCGCTCTCGATACCGAGCAGCCAGGTCTGCAGTACAGCAGGCACGCCCGTCAGCTCGCGTTCGAGCGCCAGCGGACGACCGCCCATCAGGATCGCGACGATCGGCTTGCCGGTTGCTTTCAACGCCTCCAGCAGCGCCGCCTGGCCCTCGGGCAGGCCGATCTCCGCATAGCTTCGCGCCTCGCCGGTCCGGTTGAAATCCTCGCCGAGCGCGACGAGCACCACGTCCGCGCGCTTGGCCGCCTCGACCGCCGCCGGAACATCGGTGCCCGGCTGGTATTCCGCGCCCGCCAGCGCCGCCTTGAGCGTCACCGCATCGGCCGCCTGTCCCCGCGCGCGCCACGAGCCGATCGCCGAGGACGCATCGTCCGCCAGCGCGCCGATCAACGCGAGCTTGGCGCCCGGCTTGAGCGGCAGCACCGCGCCGTCGTTACGCAGCAGCACCACCGATCGCTTGGCCAGATCGCGGGCCTCGGTCCGCCGCAGCGGGGCCTTGTCGCGCGC
>JAIYAA010000222.1 GCA_027489295.1 Sphingomonadales bacterium
CCCTCGCCATCGACGCGCAGGTTCATCGTCGCCTTGCGGCCGCATTCGCACACTGATTTGATCTCGACGAGCGAGTCGGCAATCGCCAGCAGCGCCGCCGCGCCCTCGAACAGCACGCCCTGGAAATCGGTGCGCAGGCCGTAGCAGAGCACCGGCACCTCATCCTCGTCGCACACCGCGGCGAGCTGATGCACCTGATGCGCGGAGAGGAACTGCGCCTCGTCCACCAGCACGCAGGCGAGCGGCGCGGCGAAATGCGCATCCTGCACGATCGTCCGCAGGTCGGTAGTGGCATCGAAGGGCGTGGCATCGGCATGGATGCCAAGCCGCGAGTCGATCACGCCGTGCCCGCCGCGATCGTGCACGCCGGCGGTGAACAGCAGCGTCCGCATGCCGCGCTCGCGATAGTTGAAATCGGCCTGGAGCAGCGTGGTCGATTTGCCCGCGTTCATCGAGGCGTAGTAGAAATAGAGCTTGGCCATCGGCGCATCACACCAGAAGTGCCGCCGATGTCCAGTCCGCCGCGCATGCGGCGGGCGGATCAGCCCTGCTGCTCGTTCTCGCCCAGATCGCGTGCCACGTTGGGGGCGCGGAGCAGCTGGTCGATATGGCTGCCCTCGTCGAAGCTCTCGTCCGCGAGGAACTTGAGCTTGGCGGCATATTTCATCTTCACCCGCGTCGCGACTTCGCGCTGGAGGAAGGCGGTGTTGGTGCGCAGCGCCTTGAGCACGGCCTCCTCGTCCTTGCCGAGCAGCGGCTTCACGAACACGGTCGCGTGGCGAAGGTCGGGGGACATGCGGACCTCGGTCACCGACACCAGATGCTTGGCCAGCACCTCGTCATGCACGTCACCGCGCTGGAGGATCTCGCTGAGGATATGGCGCACCTGTTCGCCCACGCGCAGAACGCGGACGGAGCGGGTTTCATCGGTGTCGTTCTGGCGCATCTTGTGATTCTGACCGGTTTTCGCTATTTGTTACGGACTGCAGTCGATTCATGTGCAATCGATCATTTCCTGAGCCCGGGTGTTCCAGCGCCCGGGCTCAAATCATTTTGGGCCCCCGGCGTTCCAGCACCGGGAGCCCGCACTGGGTTACTTGCGGCTAAGCTCGATGAGCTTCACCACCAGCCCGAGCAGCGCGACGATGAACGTCGCTACGCCCAAAACCAGAACTGCCGTCGAATCTTGTGCCAATAAGATCACCTCCTTTCCGACCGCAGGTGCGGCCGGAAAGGAAGCATATCACAGGGGGCGCTACCGAGGAACAAAAGGTGTCCATCGGCGGCCATGCCCCCTTTACAGCGTGCGCTCGCGCAGCTCGACTTCGTAGGTTTCGAGATAGTCGCCCGCCTTGATGTCCACGAAGTTCTGCGTGAACGTCACGCCGCATTCGAGACCGGCGCGCACTTCGGCGACATCGTCCTTGAAGCGACGCAGCGAGGCGATCTCGCCGGTGTAGATGATGACGTCGTTGCGCGTGATGCGTGCCTTGAGCGCCTTGCGGATGAAGCCGTCGACGACCAGCAGACCGGCTGCCTTGCCGTGCTTGCCGGCAGAGAAGACGTCCTTGATCTCGGCGCGGCCGACGACCGTTTCGAACGCTTCCGGACCCAGCTCGCCCGCCATGCCCGCACGAATCTCGTCGGTCAGGTCATAGATGACGTCGTAGTACTTCAGCGCCACCTTGTTCCGCTCAGCGATCTCGCGCGCCTTGGCATTGGCACGGACGTTGAAGCCGATGATCGGCGCGCCGCTGGCCGCTGCCAGCGAAACGTCGCTCTCGGTGATGCCACCGACGCCCGAGTGCAGGATGCGTACACGGATGTCGTCGTTGCCCAGCTTGCTGAGCGCACCCACGATCGCTTCGGTCGAACCCTGCGTGTCGGCCTTGACCACCACCGGATATTCGATCGCCTGCTTGTCCTTGAGCGCGGAGAACATGCTCTCCAGGCTCGCCGGCGCCTGGGTGGTGCGCTTCTGGAGCAGCACGCCCTGGCGATATTCAGCGACCTCGCGGGCACGCGCCTCGCTATCGACCACCTGCATCGGATCACCCGCCGACGGCACGCCCGAGATGCCGAGCACCTCGACCGGCATCGCCGGGCCGGCTTCCTTGATCTGGCGACCCTTGTCGTCGATCATCGCACGGACCTTGCCGCTCTCGGCGCCGGCAACGAACACGTCGCCCACGCGCAGCGTGCCGCGGTTGACGAGGATCGTCGCGACCGGGCCGCGGCCCTTGTCGAGCTTCGCCTCGATCACGGTGCCTTCGGCCGCACGATCGGGGTTGGCGCGCAGTTCGAGCAGTTCGGCCTGGAGCTGGATCTTCTCGATCAGTTCGTCGAGGCCGATCTTCTTCAGCGCCGAGACTTCGACGTTCTGGACGTCGCCGCCCATCTCTTCGACGATCACTTCATGCTCGAGCAGACGCTCGCGCACCTTCTGCGGGTTGGCGCTGTCGAGGTCGACCTTGTTGATCGCCACGATCATCGGCACGCCGGCCGCCTTGGTGTGATTGATCGCCTCGATCGTCTGCGGCATCAGCCCGTCGTTCGCGGCCACCACCAGCACGACGATGTCGGTGACATTGGCACCGCGCGCGCGCATTTCGGTGAAGGCCTCGTGGCCCGGCGTGTCGAGGAAGGTGATCTTCGACTTGTCCTTCAGGGTCACCTGATAGGCGCCGATATGCTGGGTGATGCCACCGGCCTCGCCGCGCACCACATCGGTGCCGCGCAGCGCGTCGAGCAGCGAGGTCTTGCCGTGATCGACATGGCCCATGATCGTGACGACCGGCGGACGTGCCTGCAGCGTATCCTCGGGATCGCCCTCGGTATCGACCTGAATGTCGACGTCGCTGTCGCTGACGCGCTGCACGTTGTGACCGAAATCGGTGACGAGCAGTTCCGCGGTATCCTGGTCGATCGACTGATTGACCGTGACCATCATGCCCATCTTGAACAGGGCCTTCACCAGATCCGCGCCCTTTTCGGCCATGCGGTTGGCGAGTTCCTGCACGGTGATGGCGTCGGGCACCACCACGTCGCGGACCTGCTTGATCTGCGGCTCGCGCGGGCCGCCATAGGAGCGGCGATGCTCCTTCTCACGGGCGCGCTTCAGCGCCGCGAGGCTGCGCGCACGCGCACCATCGTCGCCGCCCAGGGCGCGCGTGACGGTGAGCTTGCCCGACTGGCGACGGTCGTCGCCCTTGCGGTCGCGCGACGGCTTGGCCGGATCGGCACCCGGACGACGCGGCGCAAGGCCGGCCGGCGCGGGGCGCGGAGCACCGGCACCCGCGGGTGCGCGCTGCTGGGTCTGGTTCTGCTGCGGTGCCTGCTGCTGCGGCTGCTGTTGAGTCGCGGCGGGCGCGGCCTGCTGCGGCTCGGGCTTGGGCTGCGGCTTGGGAATTTCCGGACGCACCACGGGCGTGAAGCGACGCGGTGCGGGCAGCGATGCATCGAGCTGCAGCGTGATCGGGCCCTGCGGCACCGGACGGCGCACCGGCTGCGCGGGCGCGGCCGGCTTGGGTGCGGCGGCCTGGGGCTGCGCGGGCTTGGGCGCGGCCGGCTGCGGAGCCGCGGCCTGCGGGGCGACCGGCGCCGGCGCCGGAGTCGGCTCGGGCGTCGGGGCGGGCGCTACGGCCGGAGCCTCGGCAACCACTTCCGGCTTGGGTTCCGGCGCGGGCGCGGGCACCGCTACGGCTTCAGGCGCAGGCTCAGCGGCCGGAGCCGGCGGGGCAGCCGCCTCGGCCTGGGCGCGGGCACGCTCTTCGACGCGGCGACGCTCTTCTTCCTGCGCCTCTGCGCGAAGGCGATCGTCGCGGCGACGGCCCTCTTCCAGCGCCTGCATGCGCTGTTCCTCGGCCTCGCGCAGCAGCTTGGCCTGGCGCTCCTGCGGGGACAGATTGTCCATCGGGCGGCGCGGCGGCGGGGCCGGCTGGCGCGGGGCCTGCGGCGCGGCCGGGCGCGGTGCCTGAGCAGCCGGCGCGGCGGGCGCAGGCGCGGGGGCCGGCGTCGCCTCGTCGATAGGCGCACCCTGCGGGCCGAGGACACGGCGACGCTTGACCTCCACGACCACGGTATTGGAACGGCCATGGCTGAAGCTCTGCTTCACCTTGCCGGTTTCCACCGTGCGCTTCAGTCCCAGCGGCGCGCGCATGCCCAGTTTCGGCTTGTCGTTTTCGGTGTCGCTCATGCGGCTACTCAAGTTCCTCGATAGTGTTCGTCGTCAATGGCACGGCGGACGGCAAAGCCGATGCGCCTTGCGATACGGAATCGCAAGACACGGGATCAGGTTCGGGTCCGATAAAGTGCAGCCAGCGGTCAAGCGCTTCGCTCGTCCGTTGCGCCGCCCGGGCGTCGATGAGTCCGGCGTGTACCACATTTTCGCGGCCTAACGCCAAGGACAATATGGTGCGCGAGACCGGCAATGTTAAGCCCTTGAGGGCAGAACCTTCCCGATCCGAGCCAACCCGCCACGCCTGCGCCAGCTTGCGGCTGCCGTCGTCGCGGGCGTCGGAGGCGTGCAGCAGCATCTGGAGTCGGCCGCTGCGCGCGGCCTTTTCGATGCGCTCGGCGCCGATCACCACATAGCCCGCCTTGGCCTCCAGCCCCAGCCGGTCGAGCACGGCGCGCTGCAGCTGGGCGGCGATCCGGTCCTCCAGATCGTCGGGAATGCGAATCTCGCCGGTGCGAAAGCTGCGCGACAAAGCGCCCTTGAGCTTGCCCTTGTCGCGCGACGCGGTGAGCCCCGCCTTGTCGACGGAGATCCACGCGCCGCGGCCAGGGGCCTTGGCACGGATGTCGGGCAGCACTTCGCCCTCGGGCGAAAGCACGAGTCGGATCAGCCCTTCCCGCGGCGATTCCTCGCGCGACAGGATGCAGGTGCGAACCGCGTCGGTCATCGGCCCCTCCCGCTATGGGAGGAGACGATGGCCCATGACGATGATGTCAGTCGGCGCGTATCATTGCTCGGAGTCCGCAATTGCGTCCTCCTCGCCTGCCTGCGCAGGTTCTTCATCGGCGAACCAATGGGCGCGGGCCGCCATGATGATCTCGTTGCCCTGTTCGTCGCTGAGGCCGTACTCGGCAAGAATGCCGCCCTTCGGCTCCTTGCGCGGTGCGTCTTCACCGCGACGGCGCGGTTCGGCGCGCTTCTTCTCGACCAGCTCGTCGGTCGCCAGATCGGCGAGGTCGTCGAGCGTCTTGATACCTGCCTTGCCGAGCGTGACCAGCATCGCTTCGGTCAGATACGGCATGGTGGTGAGGTCGTCCTCGACGCCGAGTGCGCGGCGGGCCTCGCGATTGGCTTCCTCGCGGCGCTCCAGCGCTTCCTGGGCGCGGTTCTGCAGTTCCTGCGCGAGGTCCTCGTCAAAGCCCTCGATGCCCGCAAGCTCCTCGATCTCGACATAGGCGACTTCTTCCAGCGCGCCGAAGCCTTCGGCGACCAGCAGCTGGGCCAGCGTCTCGTCGACGTCGAGCTCGTTCTGGAACATCTCCGAACGCTCGACGAATTCCTTCTGCCGCTTCTCGCTCGCATCCGCCTCGGTGAGGATGTCGATCGCCTTGCCGGTCAGCTGCGAGGCCAGGCGGACGTTCTGGCCGCGACGGCCGATCGCCAGGCTCAGCTGATCGTCGGGGACGACCACTTCGATGCGGTCCTCTTCCTCGTCGATCACGACGCGGCTGACATTCGCCGGCTGCAGCGCGTTGACGACGAAGGTCGCGGTATCCGGCGACCAGGGGATGATGTCGATCTTCTCGCCCTGCATTTCCTGCACGACGGCCTGCACGCGGCTGCCCTTCATGCCGACGCAGGCGCCGACCGGATCGATCGACCCGTCATGGCTGATCACGCCGATCTTGGCGCGGCTGCCCGGATCGCGGGCGGCGGCCTTGATCTCGATGATGCCGTCGTAGATTTCGGGCACTTCCTGCGCGAACAGCTTCTTCATGAACTCGGGGTGCGCCCGGCTCAGGAAGATCTGCGGGCCGCGGTTCTCGCGGCGGACGTTGAGCACCACCGAGCGGACGCGATCGCCGACGCGAACGACTTCGCGGGGGATCTGCTGGTCGCGGCGGATCACGCCTTCGGCGCGGCCCAGATCGACGACGATATGGCCGAACTCGACACGCTTCACCACGCCGGTGATGATCTCGTTGACGCGATCCTTGAACTCTTCGAACTGGCGCTCGCGCTCGGCGTCGCGGACCTTCTGGAAGATGATCTGCTTGGACGCCTGCGCCTGGATGCGGCCGAATTCGATCGGGGGCAGCGGATCGACGATGAAGTCACCGACGCTCGCGCCCTTCTGCAGCTTCTGCGCGCCCTTGAGGTCGACCTGCTTGAAATAGTCGTCGACCGCCTCGACCACCTCGACGACGCGCCACAGGCGGAGATCGCCCGACACCGGATCGAGCTTCGCGCGAATGTCGTTCTCGACGCCGTAGCGGTTCTTCGCGGCACGCTGAATCGCGTCTTCCATCGCCTCGATGACGATGGCCTTGTCGATCAGCTTTTCCTTCGCGACCGAATCGGCGATCGCGAGCAGCTCGGCCTTGTTGGCGGAAATGGCGGTGGCCATTCGGGCTTATCCTTCTACTTCGATAATCTTGTCGGCGCCCTCGGCGGAGAGCGGCGCGGTGGCGGCGATCAGCCGGTCGGTCATCGTCAGCTTGGCGTCCTCGATCGCCGCGAACGGCAGCACATGATGCGTCTCGTCCTGCGTCACGATCGTGATGGTTGCAGCGTCCGCGTCGATGCCGGCGAGATCGCCCTTGAACTGCTTGCGCCCGTCCAGCTTCTCGGCGAGCGTGATCCGGGCCTCATGGCCCTGCCAGTCGGCGAAATCCTGCAGCCGGGTGAGCGGGCGATCGATGCCCGGCGAGCTGACCTCGAGGCGATAGGCATGGTCGATCGGGTCGCGGCCCTCGGCTTCCAGCCGATCGAGCAGGTCCGAGATGCGGCGCGACAAATCGGCGCAATCGTCGATCGTCAGCTGGCGCGTATCGGGACGCTCGGCCATGATCTGCAGCGTGGGGTCGCTCTGGCCGCCGAACAGCTTCACGCGCACCAGGGCAAAGCCCAGCGCCTGCGCTTCGGTTTCGATCATCTTGGCCAGTTCGGCGATATTCGCCACGCACATCTCCAATAGGTATCAAGCAGCTTCGGCGCCGGAGCCTGGTGGCCCCGACCTCGATCATGTTTGACGATGTCCGAGAAAAGCAGAGCGCGATATACGCAATACCGAGGTCAGGAGCAAGAGGGCGGCCGGGGCCCTTGCATCTTTTCGCGAAGGAAAGACGTTGCAACCTGTTGCAAAACCGGCTGCGTTCGTGGCCGAACCATCGCCGGAGAGGATTTCCATGCCCCGTTCGCTGTTGCTGATTCCGATCTTGTTCGCCGCCGCCTGCTCGTCGCCGGGGTCCAATGCCCAGCAGCAGGCGGGCACCGCGGGCACCCCGACGCCGCTGCCGGTGCCGAGCGGCACCCCCGCGCCGCTGCCCGCCAGCGTACCGTTCACGGCCCTCCGCGTCGCCGATTTCGACTCGCCCTTCGCGCTGGCCTTCCTGCCCGACGGCACGGCGCTAGTGACCGAGAAGGGCGGCCAGCTGCAGCTTTGGGAGATCGGCCAGAAGGCACAGGCGGTATCGGGCGTGCCCAAGGTCGCGGTGGTCAACCAGGGCGGCCTGCTCGACGTGGCGCCGGCGCCGGATTTCGCCAGCAGCAACACGATCTATTTCACCTATTCGGAACCGCGCGCGAACGGCAGCGCGCTGGCGCTGGCCCGCGCCAAACTCACCCGCGGCAAGGCGATGGCGCCGCGACTCGACAATGTCGAGGTGCTGTTCCGCAGCGGGGCGGACGGCGACGGCGGCCAGTTCGGTGCCGTCATTGCCTTCGCACCCGACGGCAAGTCGCTGTTCCTTTCCTCGGGCGAGCGCCAGCGCTTCACCCCCGCGCAGGATCCCAACCAGGCGATCGGCAAGATCCTGCACCTGACGCTGGACGGCAAGCCGGCCGCGGACAATCCCGATGCCGGCAAGGTCGGCGCCACCACCGTGCAGGTGATCGATCCGCCCGAGGACACCGAAGCGGCGAAGACCGCCAAGGGCCGCCCCTTCGCGTTCGACGGGCCCAACCCGGCGCCGGCGTCGATCTGGAGCAGCGGCCACCGCAACCCCTATGGCCTCGTATTCGATTCGGCGGGCAATCTGTGGGAGAACGAGATGGGCCCGCAGGGCGGCGACGAGCTCAACCTGATCGTCAAGGGCCGCAACTATGGCTGGCCCAATGTCTCGTTCGGCGAGAATTACAACAACAAGCCGATTCCCAAGCCCAAGGCCGGCGACGGCTATGAGCTGCCCAAGGCCTATTGGGTGCCCTCGATCTCGCCGGCAGGGCTGATCCAGTACACCGGCAGCGAATTCCCGCAGTGGAAGGGCTCGCTGCTGATGGGCGCGATGTCCGGCCAGGCGCTGATCCGCATCGCGCTCGACGGCACCAACGCCAGCAAAGCCGACCAGTGGGACATGGGGATGCGCATCCGCGACGTGGCCCAGGGGCCCGACGGCTCGCTGTGGCTGCTGCAGGACGGCGCCAAGGGCGATGGCGGCTGGCTGATGCGAGTCACCCCGAAGAAGTGAGAGCCGCAAAATCCTCCCCGGGCAAGGCTCGGGGAGGATTTGCATTACCTGACGATCAGGAAATTCATCCGTGCCGCGGCGATCGGCCGGTCTTCCTCGTCCTGCCACGCGATCGCGCTGACGTTCGCCACCCGCTTGCCGAGACGCGTGACCGCACCTCGCGCCCGCGTTTCCTTCTCGCGGCCGCCGCGCATGTAATCGACGGTGACGTTGACCGGCTTCACCTTGGCGCCGCCCTCGGCCTCCAGCGCCTGGAGCAGCGCGCCGACCGCCGCCATCTCCAGCAGCCCGCCGATCGCGCCGCCGTGCAGAAAGCCCGGCCGCCCGACCACGTCGCCGGAGAACGGCATCACCAGCACCGGTGCCTCGGCGCCCGGCTCGACGGTGAGCCCCAACAACTCGGCATACGGGGGCAGCTTCACCAGTAGCCCTCCGCCGCCATGAAGGTGCCGGCGACATGCGCCAGCGGGTCTTCGGGGTCGCCGTCATGCGCCTGGCCGCGGACGAACGCGATCGAGCGGGTCAGCCGATAGCATTCGCCGCGCCCGATCACCGTCTGGCCGGTGCGCGCGGGGCGCAGATAGTCGATCCGCAAATCCAGCGTCGCGTGCGGCAGGAACCTGCCGGCCTTCAGCCACACCGCCACGCTGGTCGCCATGTCCATCAGCGTCAGGATCGGGCCCGACGCCAGCACGCCCGTTTCCACCTGCCCCACCAGATCCGCGCGCCACGGCAGCTGGAGTTCGGACCAGTCGTCGCCATGGTCGCGATGGGCGATGCCCAGGCGACTGCCATGGTTGGGAAAACGGAGCGCAAAGAACATGCGCGGATCGAACCGGGGCGGCACCGCGGGATCGCTGGGTTGGGACATACCGGCTTTTCTAGCCCCGCCATCTTGCCCGCGCAAATGCTTCGCCCCACTATCAACCGCGAACGAGAGAGGATTGCCGAGAATGACCGAGCGCGTGACCTGGACGATCGCGGACGGCGTGGCCGATGTGCGGCTGGCCCGGCCGGACAAGATGAATGCGCTCGACCCGGCGATGTTCGAAGCGATCCTCGGCGCGATCGAAACGCTGGGGCAGACCCCCGGCCTGCGCGCGGTGGTGCTCTCGGGCGAAGGGCGCGCCTTTTGCGCCGGGCTCGACATGGCGAGCATGGCTGGCGCCGGCGCGGGCACCGACCTCAAGGCGCGGACGCACGGGCTGGCCAATGATTTCCAGCAGATCGCCTGGGGCTGGCGCACGCTGCCGGTGCCGGTGATCGCCGCGGTGCACGGCGTGGCGTTCGGCGGCGGGCTGCAGATTGCGAGCGGCGCCGACATCCGCATTGCCGCGCCGGACACGCGCCTGTCGGTGATGGAACTGAAATGGGGAATCGTGCCCGACATGGCCGGCTTCGTGCTGTGGCGCGGTACCGTGCGCGACGACGTGCTGCGCGAACTGACCTACACCGCCCGCGAATTCGACGCGCTGGAGGCGCAAGGCTTCGGCTTCGTCACGCGACTGGCCGAAGATCCGCATGCCGAGGCGCTGGCGCTCGCCCATGCCATCGCCGGCCGCAACCCGGAGGCGATCCGCGCCGCCAAGCGGCTCGCCAACCACGAGGGCGACGCTGCCGCCGTGCTGCTCGCCGAAAGCGTCGAACAGGCAGCGCTGCTCCGCTCCCCCAACCAGGTCGAGGCGGTGATGGCCAACCTGCAGAAGCGCGCGCCCCGGTTCCGCGACTGAACCGGTTGCATTCCGCCACGCAATGGCGGAAGCGTACCCGAAACTCGAAACTACGAGAGGGTGCCATGCGCGAAGCCGCGATCGTCTCCACCGCCCGCACCGGAATCGGCAAGGCGGGCCGGGGCTATTTCAACGATACCGAAGCACCGGTGCTCGCCGCGCATGTGATGAACGCGGCGGTGGAGCGCGCCGGGATCGATCCCGCGCGGATCGACGACGTGTTCTACGGGATGGGCAACCCATGGGGAACGCAAGGCGCCAACATGGCGCGCATGGCGCTGTTCGCGGCGGGCATCCCGCACAGCGTGCCGGCGTTCAGCCTCGACCGGAAATGCGGCTCCGGCCTCACCGCCATCGCGCTCGCCGCCCGCTCGATCATGACCGACGAGATCGACGTGGCGCTGGCCGGCGGCATGGAGTCGATCAGCCTGACCATGGCCAATGCGCCGCGCTATGCGAACCGATCGGTCACGGACCGGGTACCCGCCGCGTACATCCCCATGATCGAGACGGCGGAGATCGTCGCCGAGCGCTACGGCATCAGCCGCGAGGCGCAGGACGCCTTCGCCGCCACGAGCCAGCAGCGCGCCGCCGAGGCGCTCGCCCGCGGCGCGTTCGATGCCGAAATCGCATCGATCACCGTCACCAGGGCGGTGTTCGACAAGGCCGGCACCCGCACGGGCAGCGAGACGGTGACCGTCACCCAGGACGAAGGCATCCGCCCCGGCACCACTGCCGAGGTGCTGGCGGCCCTCAAGCCCGTCTGGAAGGACGGCGCCTTCGTCGCAC
>JAIYAA010000032.1 GCA_027489295.1 Sphingomonadales bacterium
CTGTTCCGCTGGCTGAGCTACGCCAAGATCGGTACCTCGACGATCCAGTCGCGCGCGACCGCCGGGGTTGCCCGCGGCACCTATATCTTCGCGCTGCCCGGATCGACGGGTGCGGTCACCGACGCGTGGGACGGCATCCTCGCCACCCAGCTCGACATTCGCCACAAGCCCTGCAACTTCGTCGAGCTGATGGGGCGGTTGCAGGAGCGGTAAGCTCCATCCTGTCCCTGCCTTGGCCGTGCCCCTGCGAAAGCAGGGGCTAAGGGCAACGAGCGATGTCCTCTCCTACCCTCGGCCCCTGCTTTCGCAGGGGCACGGGTACTTCGGTCACCCTTCCATCACCCACGCCGCGAGCTCATGCCCCTGCGGGTCGCGGAAATGGAACCGCCGGCCGCCGGGAAAGGCGAAGATCGGCACCGTCACGGTCCCGCCTGCCGCCTCCACCGCGGCTAACGTCGCCTCCAGATCGTCGACCGCGATCACTGGCAGCAGCTGGGTGCGCCCCTGCGCATCACCGTCGAGCCCGACATCCGTATCGCCGCTCATCGTCGCCGCGTAGCTCGGCCCGAAATCGGTGAACTGCCAGGCAAAGACCTGCCCGTAAAACGCCTTGAGCGTGCCCACGTCGCCCGCAGGCAGCTCCAGATAGTTCAGTCGCGCCATCGTCTTCCCCTTCAATGTTCTTGCTTCGTTCTACATCGCCGCCTAGGATCGGGCAATGGCAAAGAGTCGCCCCGTTCGCGGTGCCACGTTCAACGATGCGAGCGCCCGCTTCAACCTGCCCGCCCGCGAGGCGGATGGCGACTGGCTGGACGCGCAGGAGGCGATCGACGGCGCCCCACCCCCGCTGCGCACCACGGTGACGGTGGAGACTCCGCGCACGATCATCAGCCGCAACCAGTCGCCCGACATCAGCTTCGAGCAATCGGTAAATCCGTATCGCGGCTGCGAGCATGGCTGCATCTATTGCTTCGCGCGGCCGAGCCATGCCTATCTTGATCTGTCCCCCGGGCTCGATTTCGAAAGCCGCCTGTTCGCCAAGCCGACCGCGCCCGACCTGCTCCGCGCCGAGCTGGGCAAGCGCGGCTATGTCTGCAAGCCGATCGCGTTCGGTACCAACACCGATCCCTATCAGCCGATCGAATCGACCTGGCGGATCACGCGGCGCTGCCTGGAACTGCTTGCCGAGTGCCGGCACCCGGTGACAATCACCACCAAGTCGAACCGCGTGGTCAGGGACCTCGACCTGCTGGCGCCGATGGCCGCGCAGGGGCTGGCGGCGGTGATGCTGTCGGTAACCTCGCTCGACCCCAGAATCTCTATGACGGTAGAGCCGCGCGCCCCGCATCCGGAACGCCGGCTAGCCGCGATCCGTACCCTCACCGATGCAGGCGTGCCGGTGTTCGTGTCGATGTCGCCGGTGATCCCGCACGTCACCGATCACGAGATGGAGCATATCCTGGAGCGCGCAGCCGAGGCCGGCGCGCGGGGCGCCTTCTTCCTGCCGGTGCGGCTGCCCTGGGAAGTCGCCGCGCTGTTCCGCGCCTGGCTCGACACGCATTTCCCCGATCGTGCCGCCAAGGTGATGGCGACGATCCAGTCGATCCGCGGCGGCAAGGACAACGACCCGGCCTTCTTCGCCCGCATGCGCGGCCAGGGGCCCTGGGCCGATCTGCTGCGCACCCGGTTCACCCGCGCGGTGAAGCGCTACGGGCTCGAGGGCGAACGGATCAAACTGCGAACAGACCTGTTCCGCCCGCCGGCAGGGCCGCAGGGGGAATTGTTCTAGGCGCCGCCGAGCAGGATTCGATCTCCCTCCCGGCGGTGCACGACGCCGCAGGCACCGAACAACGCTTGCACAAACCCGGCCGGATCGGCGACGCCCACATCCAGGAACGCCCGTACCGCGGCCCGCGCCGCCGGATCACGCACCGTCGCATCGAACGCGGCCAGCCAGTCCGCCTGCGAGACATGGCCGGTGACGCGATGCGCGTCGATGAAGCCGCGCACCCAGCCGAACAGATCGGCCTTGGCGTCAGCGCGGCGGGCGGCTGCTTCCACCGCGATCAGCAGGGTGGCGCCGCACGCATAGTTGGTACGCACGTCGCCGCGTGCGGCAGCGCCCGACAACGGCTTCCCCGTCCCCGCCATCTTCACGCAGTCATCGACCTCGCGCTGCAGTTCCGGCCTCGGGTCATAGCCCGGGACCAGCGCTTCCAGCGCGCGGATCGCCAGCATGTCGGCGCCGCCCTCGGTGATCCAAGCCTCGGAACGACGGGTGTACCGGACCGTCTGTCCCAGCCAGAAATGGGCGGATTCATGCCCGAAGAACCAGCGCAGCCGGGTCAGGATCGCAGCGCTGGGGGTGACGGTCTGCCGCCCGGCAATCCGCATCACCACCGTGCCCGGCAGTACGCTTCCGCCGAAGGACAGGCCCGGCTCAGACCCGCCGCCCCAGGCGACCATCGCCATCGGCCGCGGCGTCGCGCCCTGCCCCAGCTTCGCCGCGTAGAGACCGAACAGGCGCGGCGTCAGCCGATCGAGCTCGTCGGCGATCCACCCCGGCAGCTGCGGATCGACGATCCCCGCATAGGCGGCCGTCTCGCGCGGGCGTGCCGGGCCGGCATAGACATAGCCTGGCTCCCCGCGCAGGTCGGCGCGCGCCGTGCCGCGTGTGGCGACGCCGCGAGCAAGCATCGGCTGTCCGCGCCAGCGGATGGTCAGGGTCGCCGGCAGTTCCTCGACATCGACCCCGTTGAGATCGGAGGGCAGCTGGTCGGCCGCCTCGGCACTCGCCAGCGGCGCAAGCGCGTAATGGCCATCGAACACCGCGATCCCGCCATCCGAAAACTGCAGGAACGGGCTGTAGTCCGCCTTGAGCGAACGATCATAGGGCGTCACCCGGATGCGCACCCGGCGGAGGCTGCCCGCCGCCGCCCGCAGCACGTCATAGTCGCCGCGCCGCTCGAGCGCGACGCCCGGCGTCTCCACCCGCCAGCTTGCCGCGCGCCACGATGCGCCGTCGAGCTTCGGGAACGAGCGGAGGAAGTACCAGACGGGCGCGGCCCTGCCCAAGCGATAGTCGAGCAGCCAGCTGCCATCGGCCTGATGGGTCAGCGTCGCGCGATAGCCGGGCGATGAAACCGCCGCCGCCGCTGGCAACGCGGCAAGGGCCGGCTGGGCGAACACCGCGGCCAGGGGGAGGATCGCAGAGGCAAAGCGCATGGTCGCTCCAGTGTGTTATTCGATAAACACACTAACCGAAATCGGAGCGCTACCGCAACAGGCCGAGCGGCACCGCCTCCGCCATCGCGGCATAGCCCGCCACCGACGGATGCAGCCCATCGCCGCTGTCATAGTCCTTGCGCAGCCGCTTCGGATCGGTGGGATCACGCATCGCGGCATCGAGGTCGACCACCGCATCGAAATTGCCGGGCGTGCGGATCCAGCGGTTCACCGCCTGCCGGTCAGCCTCGTTCTGCGGGTCGGGATGGTAATAGGCCGAACCGGCATAGGGCAGGATCGTCGCGCCGATCACCTTGATGCCGCGGGCATGGGCGCGCGCGACCATCTGGCGATACGCGTCGATCATCCGCGCCACCAGTGCGGCATGGGCTTCCGGCACGACCGGCGCGTCGCGGGTCAAGGTGCCCAGATCGTTCACGCCTTCCAGCACGATCAGATGGGTCACGCCCTGCTGGCCGATCACGTCATGGTCGAACCGGGCGAGCGCGTTTGGACCCGAGCCGTCGTTCAGCAGCCGGTTGCCGCCGATGCCGGCATTGAGCACCGCGACCGCGCCCATCCCGGGCGTAGCGCGCATCCGGCGCTGCAGGGCATCGGTCCAGCGGGCATTGGTATTCGGCTTCACGCCGTATCCGTCGGTGATAGAATCCCCGAAGGCGACGATCGCGCGCGCCTTCGGCGCCACCGCCTCGATGCCCGCGATCTGGAACCAGTGGTCGACCGTCTTGGCTCGGGCAAGATCGGCGTCGCCGCTGTGATTGCCATGGACCAGATAGGAAGTAGCGCGCGAGCCCGGATGGCCGGTCTGCTGCGCGGGCGGCTGCGCCATGTAGAGCGAGATCGCCAGGTCGGCCCCGGCCCCGGCCCCGAGTTCCACCGGATCGCTCCAGTAATCGGCCCCCGCCGGGATGATCACCGCGGGCGCCCCGCCGAAGCGCAACGGGCGGAGCGTCGCAATGTCGATGCGCGGGCTCGCGGCATCCCCCGCCCGCGCGATCGTCGCGCCGTCGATTCTAAGCGGCACGGTGCCGAACCGGTTCGAGAAGCGTATGCGCAAGCGCGTTGCGGGCCCCTGCAGCCGCACGATCTGGCGCAGCGTCGCGTCGGTCAGGTCGGCAGCGGGCAGCGCGTTCTGCCCGTCCAGGGCCAGCTGTGAGGTCCACCAGGCCGTCGTCCAGCGATCCGCGGGCGCGGCCTGCGCCGTCGCTGCCGCGAGCAGCCCCACCGCGACCCAGCGCAGCATCCGTGCCATCCACCCTCTCCCAAGCATTGTGATAGCGATACCATAGGGCGGAGTCACGTTCGGGCAAGTCGTTTCGGCGTACGACTGTACTATTGCGGCAAGGCAGCGTGCCGCCTAAGCTGCGCGTCATTCCATAGTCACGGAGCCCCGATGCGCGCCCTTCTCTTCGCCTCCAGCGCCCTGTTCCTGCCCGCCCTCGCCCTGGCCCAGACGCCCGCCCAGCCCACCGGCAAGCTGCCCGATGCGGCAACACCGATCGCCTATCGGCTGGATTTCACGATCGTGCCGGAAAAGGACCGGTTCTCGGGCCATACCGAGATCGACATCGATCTGAAGGCGCCGGCGTCCAGCCTGTGGATGCATGGGCGCGATCTGCATATCGCCAAGGCGACGGTGCGCTCGGGCGGCAAGACGCTGCCCGCCACCTTCACCCAGAAGAGCCCCACCGGCCTCGCCCAGCTCGATTTCGGCAAGGCACTGCCCGCCGGCCGCGTGACGCTGCTGTTCGATTATGACGCCGCGTTCGGCAGCGGGACGCAGGGCCTGTACCATCTCGACGTCGACAAGCAGTGGTACGCTTGGACCCAGTTCGAATCGATCGAGGCGCGCGCCGCCTTCCCGTCGTTCGACGAGCCGGGCTACAAGACCCCGTTCACCGTTTCGATCACGACCAAGCCGGGCTTCACCGCGGTCAGCAACGCGCCGGAGGCCAGCACGCGCAAGGCGGGCGAGCTGGTCCGCCACCAGTTCGCGGTCACCAAGCCGCTGCCAACCTATCTGGTCGCGCTCGTCGCGGGCCCGTTCGCCACCGCCTCGGCGCTGATCCCGCCGACGCCGCAGCGGAGCACGCCGATGCCGCTCGGCGTGGTCGGCACCAAGCCCAATGCCGGCCAGCTCGATTTCGCGCTTAAGGAATCGGGAAAGATCGTCTCGCTGCTGGAGAATTATTTCGGCCAGCCCTTCCCCTTCCCCAAGCTCGACCAGATCGGCTCGCCGATCATGCCCGGCGCGATGGAGAATGCCGGCGCCGACATCTACGGCGACAGCATCCTGTTCCTCGACGAGAAGGATTCGAGCGAGCGCAAGCAGGCGTTCGGCATGGTCGTCGCGCACGAGCTGGCGCACCAGTGGTTCGGCGATCTCGTCACCCCCGCCTGGTGGGATGATATCTGGCTCAACGAGAGCTTCGCCAACTGGATGGGCTATCGCATCGGCAACGAGTGGCGGCCCGGCCTGCAGATCGAGCTCAATGCGATCGAGGAGGGCTTCCAGGCGATGGACCTCGATGCGCTGGCTGCCGGCCGGCCGATCCACCAGCCGATCCCGAACGACGGCGATATCGACGCGGCGTTCGACCAGATCACCTATGGCAAGGGCGGCCAGGTCGTCGCGATGATCGCCGCCTATATGGGCGATGTGCCGTTCCGCGACGGTGTGCGGCTGCACATGAAGCGTCACGCCTATGGCAACGCCAGCACCGACCAGTTCTTCGGCTCGCTGGCCGATGCAGCGCATGATCCGCGCGTGCTCGCCTCGCTCAAGAGCTTCGTCGACCAGCAGGGCGTGCCGCTGGTGACGCTGCACCACGAAGGCGGCACGCTAACCGCCACCCAGTCGCGCTATGGCTTCTTCGGCGCGAACCTGCCGGCGGAACAATGGGTGGTCCCGCTGTGCCTGCGCGAGGGCGAGACCAAGAGCTGCACGCTGCTCGACAAGCCGAGCATGACCGTCTCCGCCAAGGGCAACGGCGCGCTCGTGCCGAATGCCGGCGGCTGGGGCTATTACCGGTTCGAACTCGATTCCGCCGATTGGGACGCGCTGATCGCCGCGACGCCGACCCTCCCCGCTGCCGAAGTGCTCGCGGTGGACGACAGCACCTGGGCGAGCTTCTATGCCGGCCGCAGCCCGGTGACGCGCACCATCGCGCTCGCCCGCGCGGCCGCGAAGCATCCGTCGAACAAGATCGTGTTCGACAATGCCCATCGCCTGCGCGATCTGGAGAAGCGCGGCCTGATTTCGCCGCAGGCGCTGCCTGCGTATCAGAAACTGTTCGTCGAGCTCTATGGCCCGATGCTCGCCAAGATCGGCTTTGATCCTGCGACGGGCGCCTATGCCAAGGAAGAGGCCGACCAGCGCGAACTGCGCAAGGATCTGGTCAACCTCGTCGCGATTTCCGGCCATGACGCAGGCCTGCGCGCGAAGCTGATGGCGGCGCTCGACGCGTTTGTCGCCGGCGACGAAAAGGCCCTCGACCCGGCCTATCGCGGCGTTGCGGCGGGCATCGCGATCAATGAACGCGGCGTGCCGTTTGCACAGGCGCTGCTCGAGAAGAGCCAGGGCAAGCCTGCGCTGTTCCAGGCGCTCGGCCAGGGCATCACGGCTTCGGGCAATGCGGACGTCGCACGCTGGTTCCTGAACGACTTCAAAGATGCGCGGGTCAACGAACGCCAGCGGCTGTTCACCGTCGCCGGCTTCCTTCGCTCGCCCTATACGCGCGACATCGCCAGCGACTTCATGATCACGCACTTCGACGAGTTCGTGCAGAATGGCGGCGGCGGAGGCGTGTTCTCCGGCCGGGCGGCGCAGATGTTCGGCGCGCTCTGCTCGAATGCCCAGGCCGACGCGGTAGACGCCAAGCTGCGGCCGAGCACCAAGGGCAGCACGCTCAACCTCGACCGCGCGATCGAGACGATCCGCACCTGCGCCCGATTCCGCGATGCCAAGGCGGGCGAAGTGAGCGCGGCGATCATCGCGGGGAAGTAAACAAGGTTGGGGTGGGGCGCCGAGGCGCTGCACCCCAACCGTTATTCCGGCGAAAGCCGAAATCCATTCGCCACTCGGTTTCAGCGGGCGCCGATACGGTGGCCCCAATGGGTCCCGGCTTCCGCCGGGATGACGGCTAGGTGGCGCCCCCCCCCTCACGCCGCCCTGAGCGAATAATCCTTGTAGCGCTGGCGGATTTCCATCTTGAGCAGCTTGCCCGTCGCGGTGTGCGGCAGGCTGTCGACGAAGTGGATCTCGTCGGGCAGCCACCATTTGGCGACGTGCTGGCCGAGATGCGCGAGGATCTCCGCCTCGCTGACGCTGCTGCCCGGCTTGCGCACGACCAGCAGGATCGGCCGTTCCTCCCAGCGCGGATGGTGGACGCCAATCGCCGCCGCCTCGGCGACGCCGGCGCAGCCGACCGCGCAATTCTCCAGCTCGACCGAGCTGATCCATTCGCCGCCGGACTTGATCACGTCCTTCGCCCGGTCGGTGATCTGCATGACGCCGTCGGGATGCAGCACCGCGACGTCGCCGGTGTCGAACCAATTATCGGCATCGACCGCCGGCAGCTCCTCCCGATAATATTGCCCGATCACCCAGGGCCCGCGCACCTGCAGCCGCCCCGAGCTCTTGCCGTCGCGCGGCAGGACGTTCCCTTCCTCGTCCACCGTGCGCAGCTCGACGCCGTAGGGCACCTTGCCCTGCTTGCTGACCTGATCGACCTGCGCCTCGAAGCTCAGCTCGTCCCAGTCGGCCGAGGGCGCGCCCATCGTGCCGATCGGGCTGGTTTCGGTCATGCCCCAGGCGTGATTGACCCGCATCCCCATCCGCATCAGCCGCTCGATCATCGCGCGCGGCGCCGCCGATCCGCCGATGGTGACGATCTTGAGGTACTTGGGCGTCTCACCGGTCGCGTCGATATGCTGGAACATCGCGAACCACACCGTCGGCACCCCTGCCGAGTGCGTCACCTTCTCGCGGTTCATCAACTCGCACAGGATCCTGGGATCGTTGACCGCCGAGAACACCATCTTCGCCCCCACCGCCGGTGCAGCCCAGGGCAGCCCCCAGCCGACCGCGTGGAACATCGGCACGATCGGCATCGCCACCGACTGGGTGGAAAGGTCGAACTCGGCAGGCTGGAGTTCGGTCAGCGCGTGGATCACGGTGGAACGGTGCGTGTACATCACGCCCTTCGGATTGCCGGTGGTGCCGCTGGTATAGCAGAGCATCATCGGCTCGCGCTCGTCGCCGGTCACCCAGGCATAGTCGCCGTCCTCGGCGCCGATCCACGCCTCGAACCCGTCGGGGCCGAGATCGTCGAAGCAGATATAATGCTCGATCGTCGTCCAATGCGGCTTCAATCGCTCGACCACGGGCGCGAACATCCGATCATAGAGCAGCACCCGGTCCTCGGCATGGTTGCCGATAAAGGCAAGCTGGTCGTCGAACAGCCGCGGGTTGATCGTGTGGATCAGCGCGCCCATGCCGGTCGCGCCATACCAGGCGACGAGATGGCGGCTGTGGTTCATCGCAAGCGTCGCGACGCGGTCGCCCTTCTGGATGCCGAGCCGCTCCAGCGCCTGGGCCATCCGCCGCGCGTCGTGGGCGATGCCGGCCCAGGTCGTCCGATTCTCGCTGCCGTCCGCCCAGCGCGTGATGATCTCGCGGGGACCGTGCTCGCGTGCCGCGTGATCGAGCAAGGTGGATACCCGAAGTTCGAAATCCTGCATGCCGCCCAGCATATGCCTCTCCATTGCGTGGCTGTTTTTCGCGCAGGATACGCCTTCACCGGGCGAAGTCGAGAGGGCGAAGGGTTACATCGTGTTTCCGGAAAGCGACGTACCGGAACCTCTGCCCCTCTCCCCTCCGGGGAGAGGGAGGGGCCCGCTGCCGGAGGCAGTGGGAGGGAGAGGGGGCGATTTGCCGAGCAAATCGCGCGGCGCTGTGCGCCGCGCACCCTCTCCAAGCTTCGCTAGGCGCTCACGCGCCAAGCTTCGCTATCCTCTCCCTCGAGGGAGAGGAAAAGTAGAAACTCAGGCCGCCGCCTGCAGCTTCATGCTCGCGGGCACCAGCGAGGCCGCCGACACCCCCGGCATCCCCTCGATCCGCGCCGCCAGCTCGGTATCGAGCCGGAAGCCGCGGCCGAGCATCACCGTCGCCTCACCGTCCTCGATCGGCGCATGGACGAGGATCTCGCCCCTGCCCCCGCCGCGCAGCTCGCCGACGAGTTCGGCCAGCTGCGCGGGAACGGCCGGATCCTCGATGCGGATCTCCAGGATCAGCTGGGTGGTGCCGGCCAGCGTGTCGAAGGGCTGCACGCGCTTTACCGCCGCGCGCGGGGTATCCTCGCCGGGGCGCTTGTCGAGCTCCAGCGTCAGGATCGCGCAGCCGGTGCCGGCGGCGCAGGCCTCCATGTCCTTGGCGATCAGCTCCTCGAAGCACGAGGTCTGGATCTGCGCGCTGCGGTCCGAGATCGTCGCCATCAGATAGCGGTTGCCGCGCGCCGAGGTGCGGTAGCGGCAATCCTCGATCAGCGCGGCGATCTGGGCATTGACCCGCGCGCCCTCCGGGATCTGCATGTCGGGGAGCGAGGCGATGTCGCGCACGCCCTGGCCGCGGAACAGATGCTCGTAACGATCGAGCGGATGCGCCGAGAAATAATAGCCAAAGGCATCCTTCTCGGCGTTGATCTTGTCGGACATCGACCAGACGGCGTCCTTGGGCACGGTGATCCCGCCGCCCGCCGGCTCGGTATCGCCGAACAGCCCGCCCTGCCCGCTCATCCGGCTGGCATGGTCGCGCTGGGCGACCGCGAGGATCGTTTCGGCCGCGGCATGGACGCCCGCGCGGTTGGGTTCGATGCTGTCGAACGCGCCCGCCGAGGCGAGCGTCTCCAGCTGGCGCTTGTTGAGCACGCGCGGATCGACGCGCTTGGCGAAATCGTCGAGGCTGGCGAAGCGGCCGTTCTTCTCGCGCTCCTCGACCAGCAGCTCCATCGCCCGCTCGCCCACGCCCTTGAGCGCGCCGAGTGCGTAGCGCACCGCCAGCCCCTCGCCATGCGCCTGCACGGTGAAATCGGCCTCGCTGGCGTTGATGTCGGGGGGCGTCGCCTCGATGCCGAGCCTGCGCATGTCGTCGGCGAACACCGCCAGCTTGTCGGTCTGATGGATGTCATAGGCCATCGAGGCGGCGAAGAATTCGTGCGGATGGTGCGCCTTGAGCCATGCGGTCTGGTAGGCGAGCAGCGCGTAGGCGGCGGCGTGCGACTTGTTGAAGCCATAGCCGGCGAACTTGTCGATCAAGTCGAACAGCTCGTTGGCCTTGGCCGCCGGGATGTCGTTCACCTCCTTGCAGCCCTTGACGAAGATGCTGCGCTGGGCATCCATCTCCGCCTTGACCTTCTTGCCCATCGCGCGCCGCAGCATGTCTGCGCCGCCGAGCGTATAGCCCGCCAGGATCTGGGCGGCCTGCATCACCTGTTCCTGATAGACGAAGATCCCGTAAGTCTCGCCCAGGATCGGCTCGAGCAGGTCGTGCGGATAGACGATCGGCTCGCGCCCGGCCTTGCGCGCGCCGAACATCGGGATGTTGTCCATCGGGCCCGGGCGGTACAGCGACACGAGCGCGACGATGTCGCCGAAATTGGTCGGCCGCACGGCGGTCAGCGTGCGACGCATGCCCTCTGATTCGAGCTGGAACACGCCCACCGTGTCGCCGCGTTGGAGGAGCGCGTAGACGCTCTCGTCGTCCCAATCGAGCCGATCCAGGTTGACGTCGACGCCGCGCTTGGCGAGCAGCACCACCGCCTTCTTGAGCACCGACAGCGTCTTGAGGCCGAGAAAGTCGAACTTCACCAGCCCCGCGCCTTCGACATTCTTCATGTCGAACTGGGTGACCGGCATGTCCGAGCGCGGATCGCGGTAGAGCGGCACCAGCTGGGCGAGCGGCCGGTCGCCGATCACCACACCGGCGGCGTGGGTCGAGCTGTGGCGCGGCAGGCCTTCCATCCGCATCGACAGGTCGACGAGGCGCTTCACATCCTCGTTGCCGTTATATTCGGCGAGGAATTCGCTCACGCCGTTCAGCGTGCGCTCCAAGGTCCAGGGATCGGTCGGGTGGTTCGGGATCTGCTTGGCGAGGCGATCGACTTGGCCATAGCTCATCTGCAGCACGCGGCCGACGTCCTTGATCACCGCGCGCGCCTTCATCGTCCCGAAGGTGATGATCTGCGCGACGTGATCGCGGCCGTATTTCTCCTGGACGTAGCGGATCACTTCGCCGCGCCGGGTTTCGCAGAAGTCGATGTCGAAGTCAGGCATCGAGACGCGTTCCGGGTTGAGGAAGCGTTCGAACAGCAGGCCCAGCTTGAGCGGATCGAGATCGGTGATGGTCAGCGCCCAGGCGACCGCCGAGCCCGCGCCCGAACCACGCCCCGGCCCCACCGGAATGTCGTTCGACTTCGCCCATTGGATGAAGTCGGCCACGATCAGGAAGTAGCCCGGGAACCCCATCTGGATGATGATGTCGAGCTCGAACTGGAGGCGCTGGTTATATACCTCCACTTCCGCCGGATCGGTGATGCCTGCGAAATCGAGCCGGTCCTTCAGCCCCGCCCAGCTCAGGTCGCGCAGCATCTTCGCCTCGCCCTCGCGGTCGCCGGCGAGGCTGGGCAGGATCGGCTTGCGCTTGGGTGCGGCATAGGCGCAGCGTTGCGCCACGACGAGCGTGTTCTCGATCGCCTCGGGCAGGTCGGCGAAATCGGTCTTCATCGTCTCGGCCGGCTTGAGCCAGGTCTCGGGCGAGGAGCGCGGGCGATCGTCGGTTTCGAGATAGGTCGAGTTGGCGATGCACAGCATGGCATCGTGCGCGCTGTAGAAATCCGCCTCGGCGAAGCAGGCGGGATTGGTGCCTACCAGCGGCAAGTCGCGCGCATAGGCGAGGTCGATCAGCTTGGCTTCGGCGCGCGTCTCGATCTCATTGTTGCGGCGGGCGATCTCGACATAGAGCCGCTCCGGGAACAGCGCCTCGAGCTGTGCGGCATAGGCCTCGGCGGTCTTGTCCTGCCCCTCGGCATAGAGGCGGGCGAGCGCGCCCTCGGCACCCGCGGTCAGGCAGATCAGGCCGTCGGTATGCCCGGTAAGCGCGGCGAAGGGGACATGCGCATCCTCCTCGATCGGGCGATCCAGATGCGCCTGCGAGACGAGGTGGCAGAGATTTTCATAGCCGGTCTGGTCCTGCGCATAGAGTGCCAGCCAGTCGATCGGTACGTTCAGCCCCTCGGCGAGGTTCGAGCGCTTCACTGCGAGCAGCGTGCCGACGATAGGCTGGACGCCGGCCTTCTTGGCGGCGTCCGAAAAGCTCATCGCGGCATAGAGGCCGTTGCGATCGGCAACGGCGATGGCGGGGAAGCCATGGTTCTTGGCGTGCTTGGCGATCGCCTTGGGGTCGATCGCCCCTTCCAGCATGGTGTAGCAGGAGAAAACTCGAAGAGGTACGAAACCGGAATGCGCCATGCCCGAACCTAGGGGCGCCGACGCCCTTTTGCCAACCCGGCGGCGCGCTTCTCCACAGCTTTTGCGGTGTGCCGAGCGATACCTCCGAAACGGAGCAGGCCATCGCTGCGCGGTTTTGCAGCTATGGTAAACAAGAAGCGCGGCCGGGACATGCACACACCTCCCGTCCCGGCCGTGCTTTTTGCCTTTAGAGCAGCTTCTCGATATCCGCGGCAATCGCGCGCGGCGCGGTCGTGGGCGCATATCGCTCCACCACCTGGCCTTCGCGATTGACCAGGAACTTGGTGAAGTTCCACTTGATCGCCTCGGTGCCCAGCACACCCGGCGCCTGCGCCTTGAGCGCCTGGAACAGCGGCGCGGCGTTGCTGCCGTTCACGTCGATCTTTGCGAAGACCGGGAAGGTCACATCATAGGTGAGCGAGCAGAAATTCGCGATCTCGTCGGCATTGCCCGGCTCCTGCGCGCCGAACTGGTTGCACGGAAAGGCCAGCACCGCGAAGCCGCGGTCCCTATAGTCGCGCCAAAGCCCCTCCAGCTCCTTATACTGCGGCGTGAACCCGCATTTGGACGCGGTGTTGACGACCAGCAGCACCTGCCCGGCGAATGCCGAAAGGTCGCTCGTGCTGCCGTCCGGCAACGTCACCGGAATGCCGGTGATGGATTTGCTCGCGGTCGTAGCGTCGGTCATGCCGCTTCCTCCAATCGTCCTTCATGCAGCCGCACGACACGGTCCATCCGCGCCGCCAGCCGTTCGTTATGGGTGGCGACCAGCGCCGCCGAGCCTTCGCCGCGCACCAGGTTGAGGAACTCGTCGAACACGCGGTTCGACGTCGCCTCGTCCAGATTGCCGGTCGGTTCGTCCGCCAGAACCAGTGGCGGCCGGTTGGCCAGCGCGCGGGCGACCGCCACACGCTGCTGCTCGCCGCCGGAAAGCTGGTTCGGCCGGTGGGTCAGGCGGTGGCCGAGCCCCAGCGTGGTCAGCAGCTCGGTCGCACGCGCCTGGGCAGCGACACGCTCGGCGCCGCGGATCAGCTGCGGCAGCACGACATTCTCGGTCGCGTCGAAATCGGGCAGCAGATGGTGGAACTGGTAGACGAAGCCCAGCCGGTCGCGGCGCACTTCGGTGCGGGCGCTCGCCGAGAGCTTGGACGCTTCCTCGCCGACGATGCGGATCGATCCCTCGAACCCGCCTTCGAGCAGGCCCACCGCCTGCAGCAGCGTCGACTTGCCCGAGCCCGAGGGGCCGAGCAGCGCCACGATCTCGCCCGGCTGCACAGCAAGGTCGACGCCGCGCAGCACGTCGATGCGCACGCCCCCCTGCTCGAAGCTGCGGCGCAGGTCGCGCGTCTGGAGAACCGGATCACTCATAGCGCAATACCTGGACAGGGTCTGTGCTCGCTGCCTTCCACGCGGGGTAGAGGGTGGCGAGGAAGGTGAAGAGCAGCGCCATCCCGCAGATCGCAAAGGTCTGGAACGGATCGGTCTTGGCCGGAAGTTCGGTGAGGAAGCGCATCTGCGGGTCCCACACCTTCTGCCCGGTCACCGCGCCGATCGCCCAAACCACCTGGGTGCGGAAGGTGATGAAGAAGAAGGCGAGCAGCCCGCCCGCGCCCACGCCCAGCGCGCCGATGGTGGTGCCGACGACGACGAACACCTTCATCATGCTGCCCCGCGTCGCGCCCATCGTCCGCAGCACGGCGATGTCACGCGTCTTGGCGCGCACCAGCATGATCAGTGACGAGATGATGTTGAACGAGGCGACGACCAGAATGATCGACAGGATGGTGAACGAGACGGTGCGATCGACCGACAGCGCCTCGAACAGCTCGCGGTTCATCTGTCGCCAGTCGACGATCTGGCCCGCATCGCGCACCTTGTCGGCGAGCGGGCCGACGACCTGCTCGATCTTGTCAGGGTTGCTGGTGTCGATACGCACCATGCCGACCGAATCACCGAGCAGCATCAGCGTCTGCGCGTCTTCCATCGGCAAGATGATGTAGGTCTTGTCGTAATCATACACGCCCACCTCGAACACCGCGCCGACCTTGTACTGGACGGTGCGGAACATCGTACCCATCGGAGTCGCCGCGCCCTGCGGGTTGTAGATAGTGATCTCGCTGCCGATCGTCGCGCCCAGCGATTCGGCGAGGCGCGAGCCGATCGCGATCTGCTCGCTGCCGGGCTTGAGGTTCTTGAAGGAGCCAAGGATCTCCTTGCCCTTCAGCGTGGCATTGCTCTGGATGTCCTGCACCCGCATGCCGCGCACGATCGCGAATTCGACCCGGCCATTGTTGCTGGCGAACAGCGGCTGCTCGATCAGTGGGGTGGCGGCGGTGACGCCGGGGATCGCCTTGGCCTCGTCGGCGATGCGGCGCCAGTCGCGCAGCTGGCCGTTATAGCCCTGCACCACCGCATGGCCGTTCAGGCCGGAGATCTTGTCGAAAAGTTCGGCGCGAAACCCGTTCATCACGCTCATCACCACGATCAGCGCGGCGACGCCGAGCATCACGGCAACCAGGCTGAACCCGGCGACGACAGCGATGAACGCTTCGCTGCGCCCGGGCAGCAGATAGCGGCGGGCGATCATTCGCTCATAGCGCGATAAAAGCATGGGGATCCTCTAGGGCCAGTCGCGCGGCAGGGGAAGCGTCCTGTTGCCGATTCGACACAGGCATGCCGCAATCTGCTGACGCCAAGCTGTCGGCCGGTGACAAAGGCGCTCCGGGCTTCTACCAAGAAATCGTCGAAGCGCAGGCGCAAAAAGGCCACGGTTCGGGGAGGTTCCCAGCTCCACTTGTTCATCAAGACAAGTGTTTGAAGCGGGATCCTGTTCAAGGGGGCTGACGAGCATTCGTCACGCAGGCGCCCGGGCCGGCAACGGCCCGGGCGTTTTCGTTTCAAGCCGCGAAATCCTCGCCGGTTCTACGTGCAACCTTCCCGCCTACTTCCCCCCTGCTGATCGTACACGAATGCGCGTACGCGCCATATCGAGCGGAGCAGGTTGCCCTGCCCCGCTCGCCAACCTCCCCCGGCCATGGCGGGAGGCCAGCCCGTGTCACGATCACAAGGAACCGCTGATCGTGAAACCCCAGGTTCGCGGATCGCCCGGCTGGCCGACGATCAGCCCGGTATTGCCCGACTGGACCGAGAGCAGCTCGAAATAGCGCTTGTCGAACGCATTCCGCACCCAGGCGAAGGCGTTCACCTTGCCCTTGCGATAGCCCAGCCGGAAGCCGGACAGCGCATAGCCGTCGATCCAGGTATAGGCCGAGGGGGACGGGTTCGACGAGAAGCGCGAGCGCCAGCTGCCGTCATAGCCGAGATAGACCTGCCCATCGGCCACCGGCGCGTTTACCTCGCCGCCAAAGCCCAGCGCCCATTTCGAGATGCCCGGCAACACCTGGCCCGAAATGTCGCAATTGGCCGGGCTGACCCCGCCGGGCGTACCCGGCGCGCTCGGCACCGCACCGCTGGTGCCGCCGGACAGCTCGGGCGGGCACGGCGCGTCGCGGAAGCGGATATATTTGGCGTCGGTATAGGCGCCGTTGACATACAGCCTGAAGCGATCGGTAGGCTGGAAGTTCGAATCGAACTCGAAGCCGCGCACGCGCACCTTGTCGGCATTGGCGAGATAGCCGCGGATCACCCCCAGCTGGCCGTTGGTGACGGTCGCCTGATAATCCTTCACCTCGGTCCAGAAACCGGCGAGGTTCAGGGTCGCGCGACGATCGAGGAACTGCGTCTTCAGGCCGATTTCGAAGTGGTTTACCTTCTCCGGCTTGACCGAGGACGCCGCCAGAATCGGGTTGTTGTTCGCATCGAGCGGCAGGCCGGACAGGTTGATGCCGCCCGACTTGAAGCTGCGCGCATAGGTCGCATAGCCGTGCACGTCGCGCGCGAAATCATAGGAGAGCGTCGCGTCGCCCGAGACGTTCCAGTCGCTGAACCGCGCCGCATAATTCTGTGGCGCCAGCACGCCGCGCTGGTCGGCGGTCAGCGTCGTGCTGCCCGCGCCATTGGTGACGACCGCCAGGTACGAACCCGTCTTCTTGTCATAATTGACCCGCAGGCCGGGCTGGAACCGCAGCCTGGGCACCACCTCCCAGTTGAGCTTGCCGAACACCGCGAAGCTGGTGTTGTCGAACGCGATCGTGTTCTTCGAGGTCAGCCCGCCCAGCGTCGCCGGGTTGTTCGCGGCCGCGCTAATCGGGTTGAGCAGCCAACGGCTCGCCGCCGGCCCCTGTACCTGCGAGCCCTGGGTGTCGATCGTCTGGTGGAACACGAAGACGCCCGCCGTATAGTCGAGCCGGTTCTTGCCGTTCGAGGCGATGCGCAGTTCCTGCGTCACCTGCTTCTGCTGCGACGGGTTCTGCGACACGGTGGTGATCGGCAAGCCGACGAAATCGCGGTCATTGGCGGGCTGCCAGTCCCAGTAGCGCCAGGCGGTGACCGAGCTGATCGTGGCGGCGCCGAGATCCCAGTTGGCGACCAGCGACGCGCCGCCGATTTCCTGCCGCGAATTGATGTCGGCATCGAGATCGGTCTTGCGATCGAACGGATTGGTGCTCGGCGGCGCATAGCCGAACGCGGCGGCGAGCGCGGCGTATTGCCGATTCAGCGGTCGCTGGGTCGCGCCGGTGCGGACGTAATATTGGACGCAGCACAGCGGGTTCTGCAGGTTGAAGTCGCCGGAGAGGGTAAGGTCAAGGTTCGGCGCGGCGCGCCACAGCAGCTGCCCCCGCACGCCGTAATTGTCGAGCCGGTGCAGGTTGGTATCGCTCTTGGTGTCGTAGATCGTCCCCTGGCGCTTCGTCACCGAGGTGGAAATCCGCACCGCCAGCTTGTCGTCGGCGATCGGCGCCGAGGCAGAGCCCTTGAGCTGGAGAAAATTGTAATTGCCGGCACTTACCTCGTAGCGCACCTCGGGCGTGAAGCTGGGCTTGCGGGTGGTGATGTTGATCGCCCCCGCCGTGGTGTTCTTGCCATAGAGCGTGCCCTGCGGCCCGCGCAGCACCTCCACCCGCTCGACATCGACGAAATCGAAGGTCGAGGCGCCGACCCGGCCGATATAAACGCCGTCGACATAGAAGCCGACGCCCTGCTCGATCCCGTCATTGGTGAGGCCGAACGGCGCGCCGAGGCCGCGGATGTTGATCGCGGTGTTGCGTGGGTTGCTCGAATAGAATTGCAGCGCCGGCTGCGACTGCTGGATGCGCGCGACGTTGAACGCCCCCGCCTCGCTCAAGGTCGCGCCGCTGAGCACCGAGACCGCGACCGGCACTTCCTGAACGCGTTCCTCGCGGCGCCGCGCGGTCACGACGATGTCGGCGCTCTGGGCCTGCGGCTCGGCGGCAACGGGCGGCGGCACGTCGGGGTCGGACGCCGGCGGCACGGCGCCGGACAGCAGCAACAGCGGAATCAGCGGCAGGCTCATCTCGTTCCCCTATATCGTTGCCCTAATCTCCACTTTCCCGGTGGGGTTTAGCGAGGAAGGAGATGTTTAGCGGGGGCTAGCCGGGATTGGGGCAGCCCTTGAAACCCGAAACCGCAATACCAGATTGCAGTCATGAGGCGCCGAACGGGCTTCACACCGGTACCGCGGCAGTTGGCCGGGCACCGAGACCATGACGTGCAAATTGCTCACAGGAGGATCTGAAGATGCGTCAATTCGATTTCACCCCCTTCCGTCGCTCGGCGATCGGATTTGACCGGCTGTTCGACTTGCTCGAAGCAAGCGCCCGCCAGGCGAGTTCGGAAAATTATCCCCCCTTCAACCTAGAGCGACTTGCCGAGGACCGCTATCGCATCACCATCGCGGTGGCAGGCTTCAAGCCGGACGAGATCGACATCACCGCGCAGCAGAACCTGCTGCTGGTCGCCGGCAAGAAGGCCGGGGAGAATGAGAACAACCAGGGCAATTACCTGCACTTGGGCATCGCCAACCGCAGCTTCGAGCGCCGCTTCGAACTCGCCGATTTCGTGCGGGTGGAGAATGCGAACCTGGCCGACGGCCTACTGACGATCGAGCTGCTGCGCGAAGTGCCCGAGGCGATGAAGCCCAAGAAGATTCAGGTGGGCACCGGCAGCGAAGCCGCAGCGATCGACCATCGCACGGCCAACGCCGCCTGATCCCATTGCACGGCTCGCGGCGTCCTCCTCCCTTAGGCGCCGCGACGGGGCGCTCGGGCTTCGGCCCGGGCGCCTTTTCTTTTGAGAATGCATGGCCGGAACGGCCTCGGCGGGTGCCACGGGCCATTTAGCGGCTTGCGGACGAATGCCGCGCTAAGCGGGGAATGATGTTGGTTAGCTGCCGTTCAAGAACGCGGTATCTAGGACACCGAAGGCGGTGACCTCACGGCCGTCATTGCCAGCAGTTGTCGCATAATCGAGTAGACCAACAGCATCGCAAGCAAGCGGTCTTCCGTCAGCCCAAGTAATTCGCAATCGATCTGAATTGGGAAGCTCGCGCGCCTCCAAAATTGTGGCGTGCTCGCTTGGAATGTAGTCTCCGTTCGGACGAAATATCCCTAACGCAACTGCCATCCCATAATCCCAACCGGTGAAGGCCACTGCTCCAATGACAGTGGTTCCCACCTCAACGATGAATGGATTTGGCGGCGGCATGCATGGAATATAGCGATCTCGCGAATGACCACAATTGGGGCGATATCGGCCGGACTACCGAAACGTTGCGATAACGCCGCAGGCGAGGAAGCCGACAACCACAATGCCCAGCCACAGCTTCCAGCTTTGGCGGTCAGGACCAACGATCGCACCCAGATAGGCGAAGATTGCTTCGATCAGCATGAGCAGCTCCGAGCGTCGGTTCGGGAACTGATATATCCGACGGAAAAGGCCGGCAATCTGACGATTGCCGAGAAGCCGCATGCGTATGCATGGACAGTATCGAGCGCGTGCAGCACCCCTCCCCAAGAACCTCAACCCGCCGGCTTCAATCCCAGCAGCCACGGCTTCACCCGCCCCGTCGGCTGGGCCACTCCATCCAGCCGCTCCGCCCGCACGATCATCACCGGCTTCAGGATCATCTGGCCCTTCATCACGTCGCGTCCGCCGCCGCTTGGCAGTGCCAGGATGCGCTGGACCACGTCCATGCCGCCAACCACCTGCCCGAACGCCGCGAAGCCGGGATTGGCGCCGCGCGCGTCGAGCCCCGGATTGTCGCCGACCATGATCGAGAAATTGCCGCTCGCCGAATTGGGGTTCGGCCCGTGCGCCATCGAGATGGTGCCGTTGAGGTGCTTGAGCCCCGTCTTGCTGGTCGGCTCCAGCGGCAAGGGATCGAGCATCCGGCGCGCATCGGTGCCGACGCCGCCCTGGATGAAGCCCTTGCTCGGCTCGGTCTTGCGCCGCGCGGTGCGGTAGAAGGTCGTGCCTTCCAGCCGCCCGTCATCGACATAGGCAAGGAAGTTGGCGACGGTCTTGGGCGCTCGCCGCGCATCGAGCGCGACGATGATCGCGCCCATGCTCGTCACCAGTCGCACCCGTACCTGGCCGGGCGCGGCCCGCTGCTGGGGCGCCGGCGCTGCGGCTACCGCCAGCAGCGCCAGCCCGGCGACGACGGTCCGCCGCAGCACGCGCTCAGACGAGCCGCGAATGCTTCACGGCCGCGGCGATGAAGCTCGCGAACAGCGGGTGCGGATCGAACGGCTTGGACTTGAGCTCCGGGTGGAACTGCACGCCGACGAACCAGGGATGGTCCGGCCGCTCGACGATCTCGGGCAGCGTGCCGTCGGGCGACATGCCCGAAAAGACCAACCCGCCCTGCTCCAGCACCGGCTTGTAGGCGGTGTTCACCTCGTAGCGGTGGCGGTGGCGCTCGCTGATCGTCTCGCTGCCGTAGATCGAGCCGACGACGCTGTTGCCGCCGAGCTTGGCGGTATAGGCGCCCAGCCGCATCGTGCCGCCGAGATCGCCGCCGGCCTCGCGCTTCTGCAGGCCGTCCGCGGTCATCCATTCGGTGATCATGCCAACCACCGGCTCCTGCGTGGGGCCGAATTCGGTCGTCGAGGCATCAGCGATGCCCTGGGCACGGACGCCCTCGATGCAGGCCATCTGCATGCCGAGACAGATGCCGAAGAACGGCACGTTCCGCTCGCGAGCAAAGCGCACGCCGGCGATCTTGCCCTCGCTGCCGCGCTCGCCGAAGCCGCCCGGCACCAGGATGCCGTGCATCGGCTCGAGCATCGCGGCCACTTCGGCCTGGTCCTGCTCGAACAGCTCGGCGTCGAGCCACTGGATGTTGACCTTCACCTGATTGGCGATGCCACCATGCACCAGCGCCTCGGTGAGCGACTTATAAGCGTCCGGAACGCCCATATATTTGCCAACGACGCCGATGGTGACTTCGCCCTCGGGATTCTCCAGCCGCTCGACGATCCCGCCCCAGCGGGTAAGGTCGGGCGACGCGGACGGCTCGATACCGAACGCCTTGAGCACTTCAACGTCGAGGCCCTCGCCGTGATACTGCAGCGGCACGGCATAGATGCTCTTGGCGTCGAGCGCGGGGATGACGGCCGAAGCCGGCACGTTGCAGAACTGGGCGATCTTGGCGCGCTCGCCTGCCGGCAGCGGCCGCTCCGCGCGGCACACCAGCACGTCCGGCTGCACGCCCAGCGCGGCGAGTTCGCGCACGCTGTGCTGCGTCGGCTTGGTCTTCAGCTCGCCGGCCGCCGCGATGTACGGCACCAGCGTCACATGGATGCTGACGGTCTGGCCGCGGCCGAGATCATTGCGGAGCTGGCGAATCGCCTCGATGAACGGCAGCGATTCGATGTCGCCCACCGTGCCGCCGATCTCGCACAGCACGAAGTCGAGATCCTCGGTTTCGGCTTGCGCGAACGCCTTGATCGCATCGGTGACATGGGGAACGACCTGCACGGTGGCGCCCAGATAGTCGCCGCGCCGCTCGCGCTCGATGATCGTCTTGTAGATCCGGCCCGAGGTGACGTTATCCGCCTGGCGCGCGGTCACGCCGGTGAAGCGCTCATAGTGGCCGAGGTCGAGATCGGTCTCCGCGCCGTCATCGGTGACGTACACCTCACCATGCTGGTGCGGCGACATCGTGCCGGGATCGACGTTGAGATAGGGATCGAACTTGCGGATGCGGACTCGATAGCCACGGGCCTGGAGCAACGCCGCGAGGCTCGCTGCCATGAGACCCTTGCCGAGCGAGGAGACCACGCCGCCGGTGATGAAGATGTACCGCGCCATGGGAGAAAACGCCTAACGTCAAAGGGCGCAGACCGGCAAGCGTAAGAATCCGCCGGTTGCGCAAATTTTACGGTTAATCCGCCGCAAGCGCGGCGAACTACGGAAGCTTACTGGCTGAACGGGACCGCGCTGTTGCCGGTCGGGGCCGTTTCGTTGCCGGTCGGCGCCGGGGCGGCGGGAACCGTCAGCGGCGCGACGGCGGCGGGCGCCTTCTGGAGGCCCGCATCGATCTTGGTCGAATGCCGGGTCGCCGCCAGAAAGGCCAGCACGATGCTCATCAGAATGAACGCGGTTGCCAGGATCGCGGTGAGACGGGTGAGGAAATCGGCCGCGCCGCGGGCGGACATAAGCCCGGCCGGGCTGCCGCCCGAGGTGAGACCGCCACCCTCCGACTTCTGGACGAGAATCACCCCCACCAGCAGGGCGGCGATGATGAACTGTACGACGAGGAGGAAGGTGAACATGAAATCCGGTGCCCGTTAGCGAAGCCGGCGACATAGGCGAGCCGCCCGGTGCAATCAACCGCCTGTTCCGGCCCGGCAACCGCCACGGCGGTGCAACCCCATGGCCCGCCAGCATTTTCGCCGTGCTTTTCCCACAACATTTCGCCCGCGCACTGAAACCTAGTTGCAAAACGCGCGTTTGTTTCACCGGTTCGATGCCGTGCCGGCCCTGAAACGAACGAGTGATGCTGTGAACGCTATGTCCGAACAGACCCTGTGGGGGTGGAAGAATACGCTGATCGACTATGTGCGGTCCGGGGAGCCGGATCTCACCAACCGACAGATGGCGCTGCTGATGCTTGTGTATCTCGATCCGGGCCCCCATACGGTGCGCGGTCTGGCGCGGGCGCTGAACGTTTCGAAGCCGGTGGTCACGCGCGCCTTGAATCGTCTGGGCACGCTCGGCTATCTGCGCCGCCAGCGCGACGACACCGACAAGCGCAACATCTTCGTAGCGCGCACCGCGGAAGGGGCAGAGTTTCTTGCAGAGTTCGGGCATTTCCTCGCTGGCAAACAGCTCAGCGAGCCAGTCCCAGTCGACGCCGACGCGTAAGCGTCTGGCGCTCGGCGGCCGCTCGGCCGCCATCGATCCCCGGGTGGATGCCGTCCGCCCCGATCTGGCGGACATCCGCCTCGCGGGCCGTGTGTTCGCGCCGCATTATGCCGCGCCGATGCCCCGCGTGATCCATTTCGAAACCGCGCTGCGCGTGACCGCGCGCGGCAATGAGCCGATCCTTGCCACGCTGCAAAAGGGCGACGTGTTCGAAGCCCTGGAATTCGCCGGCAACAACGCCTGGGGTGTCGCACCAGGACCGGGTCTGGTAGGCTATGTCGATGCCTCGGCCTTGGGGGAGACCGAATGATCGCGCGGGTTTTCATCGACGGCGCCGCCGGCACCACGGGCCTTGAGATTCGCGAGCGCCTCGCCGGCCGCACCGAACTCGAGGTGATGGTGCTGGGCGACCAGGACCGCAAAGATCCGAAGAAGCGCGAGGAAGCGCTGAACGCGGCCGATTTCGTCATCCTCTGCCTGCCCGACGATGCGGCGCGCGAAGCGGTGGCGATGATCCGCAACGAGACGACGCGGGTGATCGACGCCTCGACCGCCTATCGCACCGCGGCAGACTGGACCTATGGCTTTGCCGAGCTCGAACCCGGCCAGGCAGCGACGATCGCCGAGGCGGCGCGGGTGAGCAATCCCGGCTGCTATCCCACCGGCTTCCTCGCGCTCGTCCGTCCGCTGATCCGCGCCGGCCTGATCCCGCATGATTTCCCGCTGAGCGTCAATGCGGTCTCCGGCTATTCGGGCGGCGGCCGCTCGATGATCGCCGAGTTCGAGGGCGACGGGCCCGAGCGCACCGATACCGCCTTCCGCCCCTATGGGCTGGCCCTGGCGCACAAGCATGTGCCCGAAATGCAGAAGCATGCGCGGATCGTGCATCCGCCGATCTTCATGCCCTCGGTCGCGCGCACCTATCGCGGCATGGTCGTCGAGGTGCCGCTGCCGCTCTACGCCTTCACCCGCAAGCCCTCGGGCGAATCGCTCGAGAACGTGCTGCGCGAAGCCTATCGCGACTCGACCGTGGTGCAGGTGCTGCCCGCCGACGTGCCGACGGTCAGCATCGAGGAAAATGCCGGCACCGATCGCCTCTCGGTGCGGGTGTTCGGCAATGACGAGACCCGCCAGGCGCGACTGATCGCAACGCTCGACAATCTCGGCAAGGGTGCGGCCGGCGCCGCCGTCCAGAACCTCAACATCATGGCCGGACTGGATCCGACGGCCGGCCTGGTCCTCTGACGTTCCTTCCCCTCCCGTGCGCGGGAGGGGAACAAAGCATCAAATTTTCCCGTATCCGCATACCTATTCACCCCCTCCGGCTTGATCTTTGGGCCGCATTGGTGTCTCGCGGGGCGAACCAATCACGAGGGAAATGATGCAGCAGCCCGTCGGCAAATTGCTTCTGTTCGGTGCCACCGGCGATCTCGCGCAGCGGATGCTGCTCCCGTCGCTCTATGCGCTGCACGCCGATGGCCTGCTTCCCCAGGGCCTCACCATCACCGGCACGGCGCGCTCCGAGCA
>JAIYAA010000214.1 GCA_027489295.1 Sphingomonadales bacterium
CTGCCGGTGGCCGGCCTGCTGCTGCGCATCGGCCAACCGGACCTGCTCAACATCGCCTTCGTCAGCGCCGCCGGCGACGCGCTGTTCTCGCATCTCGGCCTGCTCTTCGCGATCGGCGTGGCGACCGGCTATGCCAAGGACGGCAACGGCGCCGCAGCACTGGCCGGCATCGTGTGCTTCCTGGTCTCGACCGAGGCGGGCAAGAGCCTGCTGGCGGTGCCGGCGGACGTGGGGGTCGGCCTCGCCAAGGATCCCGCAGCACTTGCGGTGGCCGCGTGGAAGGCCAAGTCGGTCGCCAAGCTCGACGTGCCGATCGGCATCGCCTCGGGCCTGATCGGCGGTGTGTTCTACAACCGCTTCTCGGCGATCAAGTTGCCCTCCTATTTGGCCTTTTTCGGCGGCCGGCGCTTCGTGCCGATCGTCAGCGGCCTGGCGGGTCTCGTCATCGCGGTGATCGTCGGCCTGGGCTTCCCGCATATCAGCGCGGGCGTGGACGGGCTGAGCCACGGCATCGCCGGTGCGGGGCCGTTCGGCCTGTTCGCGTTCGGCGTGCTCAACCGCGTGCTGCTGGTGACCGGCCTGCACCACATCCTCAACAACGTGTTCTGGTTCGTGCAGGGCGATTTCAACGGCGCGACGGGCGACCTGCGCCGCTTCTTCGCCGGCGATCCCCATGCGGGGGCGTTCATGTCGGGCTTCTTCCCGGTCATGATGTTCGGCCTGCCCGCTGCGTGCCTCGCCATGTACCGCGCCGCCCTGCCTGAGCGCCGCGCGTCGGTGGGCGGCCTGCTGTTCAGCCTCGCGCTTACCTCGCTGCTGACAGGCGTGACCGAACCGATCGAATACAGCTTCATGTTCCTGGCGCCGGCCCTGTACGTCGTCCACGCGGTGCTGACCGGCGTGGCGATGGTGGTGATGGACCTGCTGGGCGTGAAGCTCGGCTTCGGCTTCTCCGCCGGCCTGTTCGATTATGTGCTGAACTTCGGCAAGGCGACCAAACCGCTGCTGCTGGTGCCGGTGGGTGTGGTCTATTTCGCGCTCTATTACGGCATCTTCGCCTGGGCGATCCGCCGCTTCGACCTGAAGACGCCGGGCCGCGACGCAGAGGCGCCGGTGGTGGCGGACGCGGGCAGTTCCGCCCCGTCGAGCCGCGGCGAGGCCTTCGCCCGGGCACTGGGCGGCTCGGCCAACCTGATCGAAGTCGGCGCCTGCACCACCCGCCTGCGCCTGATCGTCGCCGATCAGGGTGCGGTGGACGATGCCGCGCTCAAGGCGCTCGGCGCCCACGGCATCCTGCGCCCCTCGGAACGCGCGCTGCAAGTTGTGCTGGGCCCGATCGCCGATGTGGTGGCGGTCGAGATCCGCGACGCGACCGCGCGCGGCGGCATAGCGGCGCCGGTGGCGACGGTTGCAGCGGCAGTCAGCGAAGCACCGGTCCGACTCCAGGCGCCCGCGCTTGCGGCACTGGGCGGCGCGGGGAACGTCGTGGCGATCAGCTCACACGATCAGCGCCTGCGCGTGGAACTGCGCGACACGGGCCGCGTCGATGACGATGCGTTGGTGGCGCTTGGCCTGCGCGGGGTCGCTCGCCCCTCGCCGGTCGTGCTGCACCTGCTTGGAGACAATGGCGTACTCAAAGGCTTGCAGTCCTGACGAAAACCGTGGCGCTCACAGGGGCGCCGCGGTCATGCGCAGTCGGATCGTACGACATCCGGCGCATTGGTCGACGCATCGTCCAGCAACCACGCAAGCGCAACATCGGCATCGTCGAATACGCGGAGATAGGGCTGCGTCATCACGCGGAGAACCTGCATCCGCTGCAGGGCGCTGGCGGTTACGACCGCGATGCGGGACGCCTTGGGGAAGTCGGGAAAACTGTGAGCGAAGGACGCCAGCGTATCGCGTGGCTGCACTGCGCTTTCGCGCATGTCCATACGAAGCAGATAGCCGGGCGTGAGCCCCTGTGCGAGAAACTCCCTCAGGCACTGCTGGGCATATTCCGGCACCTGATCGGCTAGGAAGATGCTGTGCCAGGCGATATCGAGCAGGCTGCGCTCGGGCAGGAAGCGGATCGTGTACATCGCCGACCACTATGCAATAGATGGCTTTGCAAAGACTTAATCGCGAAAGTGAAGGTCCGAAACCGATTTGCGGCTTCGGACCCCATCCGTGTCAACGCGGCGTTAGCGTCACCTTGCCGAGCAGCCCGCTCACCTGCCCCGCCGGCGCCTCGACGATCAGTTCCACCGTCCGCTGGCCCGCCCCCGCCGGGAACGCAGCCTCCAGCGGTGCCGGGGCGGCGTCGGTCTTCTCGGCGAGCTTCTTGCCGTCGACCCACAGCTCCGCGCGTCCGCCGATGCCGGCGAAGCGCAGCGTGCCGCCCTCGGCCGCGATGCGCTTCCAGGGCGTCAGGCGGTTGTTGTAGACGCGCCAGCCCGGCTGCGGCTCGGCCGGCGTCGGCATCGCGCTGCGCAGGAAGGCCCAGCTGTTATTGTCCGGCACCAGCCCGGGCTTGGGCTTCTCTGCCGTCACCGCGGAGCGCCGCCAGTCGCCCAGGACCATCAGCGGCGGCGTCACGCCCACCTGCGGGCGCGCAGCGATGTCGGCGCGGTCGATCGTCAGCAGCGCAGGCTTCAGCCCCTCGGCGGTCGCCCGCACAGTGATCTTGCCGCGGCCGGTGCCGGCCTGCACCAGGATCTGCGCGAGGCCGTTGAACAGCGAGCGCGCATTGCCCTTTTCGGGTTCATGGCTGTTGGGATCGCCGTTGCCGATGCCGAGGATCGCCGCACCATCGACCGTGAAGTTGGTCCTCAGATTGGCGGTCGGCACGTGCCGACCCTTGGCGTCGACCGCGTCGATGGTGATCGGCTGCACGTCCTCGTCGTCACCCGCCATCACGGTGCGCGCGGGGGTCAGCCGCAGCGCGACCGGCTTGCCGGCGGTTTCGTGCACCATCCGCGCCACGACCTTGCCGCCGCGCATCGCCTGCGCCTCCAGCCGCCCGGGCGCATAGGGCACCTGCCATTCATTGCCCTGCAGCCGATCCACCTTCTGCGTGCCGATCGCCTTGCCATTGAGCAGCAGCGTCACGCTCTCGGCATTGGAGGCGACGAACACCTTGATATTCTGGCCTTCCCTACCCGGCCAGGTCCAGTGCGGCGCAAGCCACACGACGGCTGCATCGTCGATCCAGGCGGCGCTGTGGATGCCGAACGCGGTCTTGGGGAAGCCGCACAGATCCATGATGCCGAAGAAGCTGGCGATCGTCGGCCATTCATAGGGCGTCGGCTCGCCGTGATAGTCGAAGCCGGTCCAAACGAACCCGCCGGCGATGAACTCGCGCGAGGCGATCAGCTGCCACGCCTTGCGGTGCGTGTTGCCCCAGGGCGCGGGCTCCTCGTCGTACGAGGTGATGACGTGCGCGGCGGGATCGCTGGCGAAGGCGCCGCGCGTCTCGAAGGCGCTGGTATCCTC
>JAIYAA010000051.1 GCA_027489295.1 Sphingomonadales bacterium
ATGGCATCCTGGACCGCAGCGAAAAAGCCAAAGTCATCCAGATTTTCGGCTCTTACACCGCCGAGCGCACCGGCAATCTCGCGCAGGGCACAACCTACGGGCTGACCACGGAGCGGACGAATTACGACAACGCCTATTCCCAGCTGAAAACCTACCTCGAGGGTTTGCTGCCCGCGTACACGGACACGACGCAGGTCACCCCAATTGATCGTGGCACGTTCAGCAGCCGCGAGAACGCTTACCTCGCTGCGCGACAGGCATTGCTCAACGCGGTCGCGAACAAGACTGCTACGCTATCGACGTGGAGCGGCGTTTCCGGTCCCGGCAAGCCTGCCGACAATGCGACCGTGGGCGCGCCGATCGGCACGAACGTGGGTGACGTTCCTGCTGGCTCGATTGCGGATGCAGTCAAGGACAGCAGCGGTAACGTCAAACCCTTCCGCGATCAGATTGCGACGCTGAAGACGCAGATTGACGGCACGGTCACGACAATTCGCACCGACCTTGATGCGGAGGTTCAGCGCTCCAAGAGTGCTGACGACGCGATCAATCAGACGCTCACGAGCGTCAAAACGACGGCGGATACCACGAAGGCCGGACTTCAGGACGAGGTGACGCTCCGCGCGTCGCAGTTTACTGCGCTCGGCAATCGCACGACTGCGCTAGAGGCAAGCGCCAGCGCATCTTCCACCGGCAACGCCTTCAACCCGAACTTCGCGCGTTATCTCGATGGACAGCAGTTCCCCGAGAAGTGGGGCGGCTGGGGCATGGAAACCGGCGCGATTGTTGCGCGCACGCCTGTCAGCCCTGTGCGCGGCAGCCCCTATGCTGTTCGAACCATCAACAGCACAGCGGGCAAGAATTGGGGCATCGTCCAGACTGTTTGGGTCACACCCGGTAAGTGGGTCATCGAAGCGACCGCGAGCTTGGAAAGCGCCGACATGAACGGCGCAGGCGTTACGCTCAACGGCGTCAAAAGCATCGACTTCCTCCGTGAAGCAGACACCAACAACGTAACTGGCAGTGCGAGCGGCGTTCGAACTTGGTCGAAATTGATCGACTGGACAGCGACCGGCGATGCGAACCTGCATGCGATGGGCGGCTGGGATGGGTTCGCCGGAACAGGCAACATCGCTGCCAAAGAGATGCGCTGGTTTTACCTGAACGTTCGCCCGGCATCCGACCCAGAGATCAAAGCCGGTAAGGCGCTAACCGATGCTGGTGCGGCCCTTGCTCGTATCACGACGGAAGAGACAGTCCGCGCGAACCAGTTCGATGCAGTCACGAGCCGCACCAATGTTCTTGAAAGCCGCAGCGGCACAGACAGCGGCAGCGTCAACGTCAACCCATCCTTCGCTTACTGGCCCAATGATGGCCAGCCTCCGTATGGGTGGAGTTGGTGGGACCAGACTGGGGGTGGTGTCGCTCGCGTGGCCGGTATCAACAATCGGCCCTACGCGATGCAGTTTTCTCCTCCCGTGAACGCGAACCTGGGTGTTCAGCAAACCGTCAAGGGCAACTTCGGCTCCTACATTGTCGAGTTCTCTGGTCGTGCAACCGACTGGCAGGGTGCTGGCGTTCTCGTCTATTTCATCGATGCAAACGGCGGCATCATCGAGCAGTATCCTATCTCGGCAGCCGCAACAAAGGACACGTCCGGTTATCAAAGCGCAGATGGTAGCAACGGAATTTACACTCGCACATTTTCTAAGTTCATTAAGACCAATATCAACGGCGCGATCACACAGATTGTCATTTACGCCATGGCCAACTGGGATGGCTTTGGCGCTCGCAATGCAAAAACGATCAACTTCGACCGCGTAACTGTCCGCCCTGCATCACCAAGCGAAATCGCTGGTGAGACGGCAAACACCCTAGTCAATCAGGCAATCGCCCGCATCGGTACAGAAGAGACCACACGCGCCGATCAAGTGTCTAGCCTTGCAAGCCGAACCACATACGTGGAGGCATCAAGCACCACTGCCCTGAACAACAATGCTCAGTTTCAGGTCGCTGGCTACAATGGTGGCGTTGCTTGGGGTTGGCTCGACTGGGGCAACGGCAGCAACGCCCAAACGTCCACGGAGCCAGGGCGCAATGGCACAACGCCCGTCAAGTTTGTTTCGGCTAGTCGCAACGTCAACAATGACCTCGGCTTCTATCAGCGCATAAACAACGTTCCAGCTGGCTGGTATGTGATAGAGGCCGACGTTCAGATGTTCAACGGCAACTGGCAGGGCGCCGGGATGCACATCAACTTCAACAATGGTTACGTCTACAACTGCAATTTTGCGGGTGATCCAGATATAAACGACTTCTCCTTTGGCGGTAACGCATATAATCGCCGCTCCTGGAGTATGTTGATCTATAACGGCGTCCAGGCGGACGTAAACTTCTACATGATGGCTTGCTGGAGCGGCTACAGTGCCAGCGGAGCAACAGGCGAAACACACTGGCACAAGTGCCTTTTGCGCCCCGCAACAGACGGTGAAATCCGAGGCAAGAAAGCACTCGACAACGTGGGTTCGCTCAACGCTCGTGTCAGCACGACCGAGGGCGCGATTAGCAACCTGAACGGCAGGACGGCGGCGTTCTGGCAGGTGCAGACTGTAGCAGGCAATAACCGCGCGCAGCTGGGCCTCTACGCCGATGCCAACGGCGGGGCTGGCGTGGACATCGTTGGCGACGTGGCGATCCGAGGTTCCAACGGTAACGGCTACACCGCGATTAGTGGTGCGGGCGTGGAGGTTTTCTACCCTAATGGCCAGCGCGCTGTGAGGCTTGGCATCTGATGGCAACAGGTCTTCAGGTCTGGGCGCAGAACGGCACCATCTTAATCGACACGACCACAAGCGTGATTTTGCAGTTTGGCATCATCACGATTGGCGGTGTTGGCGCTCCGCAAAGTGGCGCAATCGCCGATGGCCGCTTCGGCCTTGGCCGCCCCTACTTCTTCCAGCTGCTAGGCGGCATCCCTGGTTACGACAACAGAGAAGCGGTGATCAGCATTAGCGGCACGACCCTGAGTTGGACTTTCCCGGAGGCGGACGGCTCGCAGGTGGCCAACCGACCAAGCACCACTATCCTCTACGGGACATTCTAACATGGCATACTTTCAGACATTTCGCAGTGATGGCGCTCTACAGTTCGACGCAAGCATGATGACGATGAGCTTGATCGCAAAGGGCACTGTCACGACCCAATCGCGCTTGAGCGGTACGAGCAATCCCAGCAGCGCACTCATCCCACTGCCCAATCTGACCGATCCAATCATCATCGCATATCGGAGCACCTTCTATGCGGCTCGCGCTGGTCGATACCTCGACAACGGGCAGGCAGTTGCGCACCTTGCGTGCTCTGGTGCCGTTGGATCAACGCTGGACTACTATCTGTTCAACCGCACGAACGTCTACACTCCGGCTTATCCAGGTTTGAACCTGTGGGATGAAGCGGGCAACCTCACGTACTCCTCTGCCCGTCCGATCTGCACAATCTCATGGATCTTGAGCGGCAACGGTCAGTCTGCCGATCTGTCTCCCAACCGCATCTACGCGATGGCCTCGCAGGAGTGGACCGGGTATCGGCGCAACACTGGCGCAGTTTACAGGAACGGTCAGCCTTGGGAGCCGGGTGACGGTGGCAACACCCTCGCCACTTGGTCTTATCGCAACGAACAAAAGCTCTATGGCTGCGCGGTCAATGGCGCGAACGTGAGCACCGGCAATGTCAGCTACAATGACGTAATGGTGTCGCTGGGCTCAAGCCGTTCACCACTCTACCCGCCAGCAAGTGCGACTTGGACGCGGCCAATGGGCAACGTTCTGGTGATCGACGTTACCGGACTTTGATCCCGCTTAAATAGCTGAACGATAACAACAAGAGGGAGTAAACCCCCATGGCAACACCAACCGAAGAAGAGTACCTCCAGGCACTCGCCGTCAAAAACGAGTACGAGCGTATTCAGGCGGAAATTCTGGAACAGAAGCGCGTCGCTTACTACACTGACCTGAAGCCATTCGTTGAGGGCGACACCTATGCGGTGTTCCACAACGCCCTTCTGGCGATCAAGGAGCGCAACGAAACCGAGAACATGTTCAGCTACAACGTGGAAGCCGTCCTCGCGAACCTGCAGTATCTGGCGACCGTTGTGGCACAATATCAGCCACCAGTGCCAGCAATCGTGATGCCTGCACCGCTGCCCATCACCTCAGCACCGGAGGGCAGCACCGATGGCGAATGATAACGAAAAGCCGCTGTGGGAAGTCACTTCGACCGACGGTGAAAACCGTGCGAAGATTGCGCTGACCGTCGGCAGCACAAAGGACGTGGACATTGAGAGGGATAAGGAAATCCAATTCGTCCCCGGCGGCAACCTTCGACCAGCCACCAAGGAGGAGATTGCCGATCAGATGAACGCGATTACCGCGTCCTTCGGACGTACCAATGACCACCTGCGCCAGATTGCGGATGCGGTTAAAGATGGCGAACTAACGGTAGCGCAGCCCGAGAAGCGATCCTTCCTCAAGGACGTGACCAAGGGCTTCGCGGGCACGCTCGTAAGTGTCGCCAAGACCGTCTGGCACGTGCCAGCTGCACAGGGCTACCTTGCCACGCTCGTCGTGCGCCTCGGCGTTCCAGCTGGTGCAGTGGCGATCATTTCCGCCATCGTAGACGCGGTGCTCAACTGATGGCCGGAGCACCTCCCCCGATCCCGCAGGATATGCGCGACCTGCTCATCCGTCTCGATCAGCGTGTCGATGACGGCTTCAAGAGCATGAACGAGAAGCTGGACGCGATGAACCGCCGTGCCGATGGCCTGGACCAGCGCACGGACGGTATCGAGACCCGCGTTCGCAATCTGGAGACGTGGCGCAGCGAGATTCAGGGAGGTGCAAAGGGCATCGGCCTTGGATGGAAGATCGGTTCCGCGATCTTTGGGGCCGTCGCCGGCGTCCTCGCCTGGCTGGGCATTCAGAACGTGGTCGCGCCCACAAAGCCGATCGCCAAGCAAACCGAAACCATCGAGCGGACCATTCAGGTTCCCCGCTAAATCAGGAAAGCCCTCCGGTGCGTCATAGAGCGCGTTGGGGTCTTTTCTGCATACAGGACAGCCCCGCCATGCGGACGGGGCTGCATAGGGCTTCCTCGAACTAAACCGGGTCTGACGTTTGGAGGCCCTTAAGCGCTCACATTCGAACGAGCTTGCAAGCCGCCCCGGTTACCGGGATGACAACCCCACATTTCCTTGCGACAAATTGTAAATCCACGAAGCGCTGGGAGGGTGAAGCCTCCGTGAGCGCCATCACGACCAACGTTTTCAAGCCTCGCTAACTTGAATTCGAATGGAGGCAAATCCTTGACACCGATTGATGAGATTTGGGAGGGCGACAAGCTCGACAGGCGGACCGAGGCGAGGCGCCTAGAACGCTTCCTTAATGACGAAACAGCAGAGTTCGCGCGTTTAGGCCGCGAGCAGGCGATCGTCCTTGCGCTCGACGCGCAGTACGGTGAAGGGAAGTCATGGTTCCTGTCGCGATTACGTCGTCAGCTTGAAATAAATCATCCTGTCGCATTCGTGGATGCCTGGGTGGATGACGCCAACAATGAGCCGCTGGTTTCCATCATGGCGGCGCTCAGAGATACGTTGCAGCCGTTCCTTAAGCAGAAAACGGTTGGTGACAAGTTCAGCGCTTTGATGGGAGCTGCGCTTCCGATCATGGGTAAAGCCGCTATCGGTGCAGGAGCGAAATTTCTCGGCAAGTACCTTGGGGAGGAATTTGGCGGCGACGCCAAGGACGCAATTGAGCAAGCTCACAAGGGTTCCAAGAAGGAGGATGACGACGACAGCGCCATCGGAACCGGTATTGATAAGCTGGGAGAGGGCGTCAGCGAGGTGGTGGACAACGCGGGCAAGGCTCTTCTCGCTCAATACAAAGCTCGCCAAGCGTCACGCCAAACATTCAAGGATAATTTGCGGCTGCTCGCTGCATCAATCGAGACGTCCGATGTTGATCCACGCCACGCCCCCATATTCGTCGTGGTAGATGAGCTAGATCGCTGTCGACCCAATTATGCGATTAGTCTGCTAGAGGAGATTAAGCACCTCTTTGATGTACCTGGCGTGGTTTTCATCATCGCCTTGCACGGCAAGCAACTAACGAAGAGCATCGAGGCGGTCTACGGAGCACGATTCGATGCGACAGCCTACTTACGCAGGTTTTTCACCCGACATTACGAGTTGCGGAAGCTCAGCTTGGAAGAGCTGGTTAAGGGGCACTTCGAGGCGATTAAGTATTATCCACGCACGTTTTCTGCTCCGCGTGTTTACAAAACGAGCACCGAGATTGTCGACCTGTCTCCGCCCGAGATGGCTGGAAGACTCCTGACCGAATGGGAAGCCACGGCCAGGGAAGCGCAGGCCGTGTTGGACGGTCTGCGCTTGTTCGTAACGGAGTGGGGCGATGACCGAACTCCTATAGAACTGCCCTTAGTGCTAATCCTATTGCTGAATGCTGTGCGCGGAGAAGAGGTTGTCGTCAAGCTGGATGAGCCGACCATAACACGTGTGCAATTCGCTGTTCCCCCCGATAGAGATGCGATGAACGCGAGGCCGGAAAGCATCTCTGCGAAACAGCTCTTTTCGACCTATCACTTGGCTATGGCGAATAGCCTTCCGCAAATCCTGGGCAATAATTTCAAATCAGGAGCAGGTGCGTACATGACTGATTTGATGATCAATGAATTTCAGCTTCGTTTTGGTGGTATCACACAGGACCGCGCGAACCCTCCCATGCCATCGTGGTCACAGTACATCGAGCGTGTCCGCGGGATCGGAAGCTTCTTAAAAGATGTCAACTAACTCAGATTTTGCATATTCCATTCTGCCACTGCATCATTGGGGCGCCCGATGAGATTCACACTCATGATTGCTGCATCCGTCAGCCTGCTAGTGGGCGAGGCCTGCGCGGCTCAGACCACGCCGCAACGGCGGATCATCCAGCGCCATCTCTCCGGCGAGCAACTATTAGAGCGCTGCCGCTACGAGGACCCGATACCATGCCGCGCGTACATTCAGGGTGTGCTTGATGGCGCCTGGTCGGACAACACGAGCGTGATCGGTCAGAAGTTAAACATACCACCCACGACCAACGGCGCATCGGAAGCCGGGATCGTCATACAGTGGCTAACGGAGCATCCGGGAAGGCTAGCTGATCCGGCGGCGCAGCTGGTTATTCAAGCGATGCTGGACCATTACGGGACCCGATAAGCCGTTACCTCGACCGGTCCGCGCCATTTCCGGCTCGAACGCGAGCCCATCGTGCCTTTGATGCTGCCGAACGGATCGCCTTCTGCTAGTCGCTCATCGGGCCCCGCTTCTGGCCCCTGCAGCTTTCCGCGATCTTCTGGCGATGCTCCGCGCTCTTGGGCTTGCCCCTGGTGCTCTTGCTGATGCGGGCTTTACTTTCCTCGGTGTGTTTGTCGCCCTTCTTCATCCGGCAATCGTGCAGCGCCTTACCGCGCGTGCAGATTTGCATGTTCTGGGCGGTGCAAACCTTTTCCTGAGATGCCGCGAAGCTGATTGGTGAGAGGACGTAGCCATTGAGGTTCTGGTCGTCTTTGGTGCCACGGCGCTGACGAGCGTAGAGCGATCCATCATCCATCCACTGCTCAAGGCTGCGAATGCGGCGACGGCCCCAGAGGTTGAGGAACTCGCCAAAGCTGAGGAGGAATTTTGCGCCCTTGGCCTCCTGGCGGGCTTTGGCCTTGTCGAACCAACCCTGGAGGTATTCCCGAATATCTGGGCGAACGTCTTCCGGTACGATGATCTTCATTGCAGTATCTCCAAAACGAAAAGCCCGCTTGTGCGGGCTGCAATTGCACAAGCGGGCCAATGACTTTTCGTTTGGAAGGACGTAAGTGCTGGGCCTGCTGTCGTAAGCGACAGCGTTTGCAGCCCTGCGCCTACAGAGTATTTATGCGAGATGCTTCAAAACCGGCATCAAACGGTGTCGTTGAGTGCGCCGATAGCTACAAGCTCAACCACAGCTTCAATGTGCAGCCTGGGTGATGCGGGTGTCATTATTCATGTGCTGATCTTTGCGGCACGGGCTGCGAAGTGAAGTAGGTCCTAGAGGATTGGCTATCCACGACGCCACGGTAGTGAAGTAACCCCTCTATATATAAAGGGCACATTGGACATGACTTACTTTTGAAGTGAAGTAACACTATCTACTACGTAGTAGTATATAGCGTCCTTTCCACCTCGAAAACTAAATCACATCCAACGCTACCGCACCGCGCGGTTTCACCGCACCTCTTCGCTTCACTCAGAGCTGCTCGAAACCTCCGGTGCAGGCAACTCCGTTGAGCTTCCTGGGTGCTTCGCATCAGCCAGAAGTCTCCGACGGAGCAGTGGTCTGCCGACAGCCAGGGTCCTGCGGAAGCCAGCGCTCCGCTTCTTGCCCAGGGTAGTCAGAGAAAATGGGTGGGCGAGGGAAATCGGGGCCCGCCGATGCCGTCCTGTTTGCGACCACACAGCACCAGCGAGCCCCGTCCTGAACTACCCGCGCGTTTAGGGGCACACGGGTAGCCCAAGCTCAGGAAGCGTCTCTACGACGCGTCTACTGACTTCAGCGCTCACCACCCATCACGATGTGATTGGAGAACCCGTTCTCCTTAACTCGCTCAAGGTAGCGGCCAGACGCTTTGGCCGCCTGGTCCACGTACGGCTCTATATCCGCGAATGGCCCGCTGTAACGAAGCGCAAGCGAACGGAATTGCCGAAATCGGCGCATAAACTGCTCCTTATCGACCGCCAGTTCGGCACAGAGCGTCATGATGTTCGCAACATCTCGAATGCGTCGTGTCGTCTTGAGAGGCTTCATTTTGCACCTCCGCGCCGCTTGGCAGGCATTTCGAAAATGTCGCGCACCACTTTGAACTTACGCGCTCTCTTGGCCTTGGTTGCCTTTTGATCACCGCGCTCAATGGCCGCCTTGCGCTCTGCCTCCTTCCTCTTCTTTTCGACGACTTTGAGCAGCTTCAGCTCCTCTGCACTTCGCTCTTCCCTGAAGCGGTTCAGGTAGTGCGAGATGCGCTTCACGTTACGACTGCGCTCTTCCGGCACTGCGGGCTCTTCCAGCATCGAACCAAGGACGATGCGCTGAGCTTCGCCCATTGCGTTCGGGATCATCGGCAATGTTGAGGAAAAGCTCGCATTCAGAAGGGGGAAAAAGCCGTCGCGTGTATTGTGCCAGCGAGGATCCCAGTTGCCTGGATCGCCGTCCACGTACTGCTTGAACTTGCCTTGCTCGTTCTGTGGCACTCGGCTGGAAAACGAAGCGTTGAGTTCCTCGCACTTACGCGAAAGTGCCCTCTCCCGTTTGCCATACCCCCCGTTTGACGGATTGGCATACACCATCGCGCCGTAAGCAAGCGCGGATTGCGCGTCTTGCCAATAGTCAGCTGCTTCCGCCGAAAGCATCGCGCCGCCGTTCTGACGAACGTCCTTGTTGGCCTGGACGTACTCCCTATAGAGCGCCTGAACCTGCTTTGCACCATTGTCTCCGACGAGGCGCCTAATTAACGCCATCTCATGCTTGTACTCTTCATCACTGTGAAGCTTGTCTAGCGCGAGCTTGATGCCCGCGCGCTGCACGTCGTCAAAATCCATGTTTTGCTCCATACTGTATGGAGCGGGGCGAACCCCGCTCCTTGTGCGCTCAGGCGGCCTTGTCGCCGGTGGAAGGCAGCAGCTTGGGCAGAGCGCCGCTAGCAATCTTGGCGGCGGCCGCGTTCAGCGCACGACGGCTTTCGCTCTCGGGGCTATCGACGGCGGCACGCTGACGCTCAGCGACACGACGCTCGATTTCGGCTTCCATTTCGGCCTTGCGCTCGCGCTCGCGCGCCGCTTCGGTCAGGGCCTCGAACTGCTCCTTCGCGAGCTTGTCCAGCGCGGCAGTTGCGTTCTTGTCCACGATGCCCATCACCTCGTAGCCCTGGCTATCAGCAATGGGCCGGACGAGCAGTGTCATGAACTCGCCCATTCCCTTGGGACGCTCGATGTTAATGTCCACCATCGGACCCTTCGTTTCGCGAAGGAACAGAGTGCGCTTGCTCTCAGCCTCTGGCTTCCGCGCTTCGTTGCGCTCCGTGTTGATGCGCTTCTGGCGGTCGCGCGCCATCTTGAGCGAACCGCCGCTCTCGATGATTACCTTCACGATTTCCTTGATGTCGGTGGTCGCTACGCCCCTCGCCTCCAGCGCCTCCATGGTGTGGAAGTAGATTTCCATGCTGCGGTCGGGCACCCAAACGGTGCGCTCCACGCCACGGCTATCCTTGAACTTCTTCTTGCCCAGGTCGGGCTCACCCCACTGCACCTTGATCCACGGCGTGTACTTGCTGGTGGTGCCGGAGGCCGCAGCGACGCCGTGCTCGTCCAGGATTTCAGCCTGAACCTCGGGGGTGGCGTTGGTGATGATCTTGCGAATGTTGACGTAGCCATGCGCGATCATCGTCGCGAGCGCATTGCTACCGCGCGCCTTGTAGAAAGCGGCCTGCTGGCTCGCGATCAGGTTGCGAACGGTATGATCGTCGACCAGCGCCTGATCGAAATATACGTTCGAGTTGTTAACTTCTACCGACATACGTTTGCCCTTTCATGGCAAACGCGCAGGCCTTTAGTGGGGAGTGCGGACATCATGGTACACGACACCAACCACGCCTGAGCGTTGGATGATGCCGCCATCAGAAGCGACTAAACGGTCGGGGGTCTTTTTAGCCCCACTTTCCTGCGGCATATAGCCCAGGAAGCGTTTCCGACTGGGGTGCATTAGCTGGCTAAAAGCCAACCCGCATACCGAACCCTAACGTCGCCGCTTACGAGCTGATGCCCTGGACGAAAGACCTTGCAGCCTTGAAGGGATGAACCCCACGAAGAGCTGTCCGCCAGCTCTCGTTCTGATGCACCCCTCTTGCCGAAGACTTCCCACAGAAGCAACAGGAAACATCGTCTCTTTTCAGGACAAAGCCGTTAAGTGTCTTTCCGGCAACATACACAATTTGATGTAGAGGCATGAAAAGGCCCCGCCCCATACAGTATGGAGCGAGGCCCTTTTAACGAGGTGTTGAGCAGACCGCGTACGATGCGGCACCTTGCCGCATGGTTACTTAGCTGGCCCCTTTTTCGCGATGAAGCCATGCTTGTCGCACCAGTTGCGATACGTGGTCTTGCTACCCTTATTGATGGGCCGCTCGGGGTTGGTGAACCAAATCTCGATGGTGAAATCGGGATGGGCATTTGCGACCGCCAGCATCTTCCGGCGATCATCTGCCGTGAACCGCCCCTTGGCCTCCACGATCCGCTTGCCGTCCATATCGATAAAGTCCGGCAGGTAGGTGCATTCCAGGACATACGGCAGCTTGACGGCCTCGTACTCATACCCGGCACCCAGGGCACGAGCGCAGCGCGCTTCGAAGGGGTTGCGATAGTCGCTCACGCGGGCTTGCGGAACAATGCCGCCTCCGCTGCACGACGCGACACCAGACCAGGCAGCACTTTGCCACCACCCTTATTCCAGCGTTCGAACTGCGCCGCTGCACCCGCATAGTCCTTGCTGTTGAGCAACCGAACCAGAGTGGAACCCGCGAACGCGCCGGGGCCGATGTTGAACGCCAGTACCACCAATGCGTCGAACTGGTTCTGGTTGAGCGGCACCTTGACCGCTGCACTGACGGCCTTCTCGAATTTGGCGAGATCGGCACGCAACAGTGCCTCACTCTCCGCGACAGTGATCTTCTGTCCAGGCTTAACATCATCTCCAGTGTGACCCACTCCAATGGTGAGCTTGTTGGCTGGACAGAGGTAAGCGGTAAGTCGCTCACCTTCGAACTGTTTGATTAGGGCAATGCCCGTACTCGATGTCTTTGGCATCGAATACTTAGCAGAGCGTTATAGCAGCACTTTACTCCCCTGCACCCCAGCTAAGTAGTTGGGAGAAACAAGACAAAGGGGAGGACACAACATGTCCAAAAAGATCAAGCTAAAGCGACTGTTCAACGCGGAATACTGCGCACTCATCAACGCTATCCATCGGTGCCACAACCAAGCCAGCCCATCCTACTCATCGTATGGCGCTCGTGGCATTCAGGTTTGCGACCAGTGGCGTAGCAAAATCGGCTTCTATCTCTTCTTCGACCACATCGGCCCACGTCCAGGTCCCGGCTACAGCTTGGATCGCATCGACAACAACAAGGGCTATGAACCCGGCAATGTCCGCTGGGCTGATCGACAGACACAGCGGAAGAACACGCGACGCGTGTCGCAGAAGGTCACGGACTATGGCTGGGGCATTGGCTACGCGATGCCGCAATCTGTTGGTGTTGGTTATGGCCGCCGACCCAGTGCGCTCGTGCCCTATGACGGTCGCATCCAGACAATCGCGGAATGGTCGAAGGAACTTGGCATCAAGGGTCCAACGATCCGCCAACGCCTTGCTCGTGGCCTTCCGCCAGAGGAAGCATTGAGCACGACGATGACTGTACCGGGCAGCGTTCGCAAGATGGCCAAGGGCGCGCTGACACTCCAGAACATCACGATCTAACGAGAAGGAGAAAACTCCCATGAAGACCAATGAACAACTCGAAACGCTGATCCAGAACCTCATCGAGCGCATGAACCGCGTTGAGGCCACTGTAGCGCATTTGAAGCCAGCGGTGGTTGATGTCGCGATCAACGTACTGGAACAAAGCGCAACGGAGATCGAGGCACGGCGCCTAAAGACGCTTGCCGACAACGCGCGCTGGCTCGCTGGAAAGAAGCACAATGATCGTTGAGATCCCGCCGGAGGAAGAAGTCGAGATGTTGAGCGACGCCATCGTTGCGCTGCTCTCCAGAGACCCACATTGCCCATTCGCACAGGTCCTCGGCCAACGCCGCATGGACCTGCTTATTGAGCTTTACGAACAAAGCTAAACGATGGCCGGGGCACCCTCCCCGGCCATAGCCATGACCGCCGGTAAATAGCGGCATGGCAAACCAGACAGTCACCGACACCGAGATTACCGTCCACGGACGTGGATCGCTCGTGCTGCCCTACAAGGTGCAGGACGCCAACAAGACCCAGATCGACATTTCGACGTGGAAGGTCTTCTTCGAAGTGGATGGCGTTCCCATCCGCGAACAGCTGGTAGCCGATCCCAGCGACCCCAAGGGACTGCTCCTCAAGCTAGAACGTGCCCAGGTCGAAACCCTCAAAAAGACTGCCACGCGCTTTGCCTTCGTTGATGAAACGCAGATTGCGTCCGACCTTCCCATGGTCCTCTGGGAAGGCAAGATCAGCCGCAGCGGATACGTTGGCGCTCCCGACACGGTGGACGACGCCTAATGGCCGCGATCACCACCCTTCCCTCCGCATCGGTCATCACCACGCTCAGCAACTCGCAAGGCGTTTCGACCTCTGTTCAACAGCCTAGCGTCCAGGTCACCGCGACGACCGGCTCAACGGCCATCGTCACAATGATGGGCGCACCCGGCCCCAAGGGTGATACCGGCGCTATTGGTCCACAAGGCCCCAAGGGCGACACTGGCGCGACCGGCCCGCAAGGTATCCAGGGCATTCAGGGCCTCAAGGGCAATACTGGTGCAACGGGTGCAACCGGACCTACTGGCGCGACCGGCCCCACGGGTCCAACTGGCCCGCAGGGTCCAAAGGGAGACACGGGCGCAACTGGTGCGACTGGTCCTCAAGGTCCAAAGGGAGATACTGGTCCAATGGGACCAGCTGGTCCCGCTGGCTCTGGTAGCTCAGACGGCATCTTCAATACCGATGTGATGATCACCGGAAACGAATATCCCTCGCTGATCCTCAAGTCGACCACGGATGTGACGAGCGGTGGTGGCACCATCTTATTCAAGGATGGCGCGGGCAACGACAATGCCTATGTGGGCATGGATGGCATCGAGGGATTTTTACAACTCTATACCGTAAATAGCCGTATCGAGCTTGAAGCCTCTAGCGACATCAATTTACGCCCTGGCTCCGGTATCGCTCGCGTGGTCAGCTTTGGCCCTCACGGCAGTCTGCAACTTGCGACCGCCACGAACCGCGACAATCGTATTGAATTCGTCGAGGGCGCAGCAACACAAGCGACGCTGGGCAACTTCCAAAAAGCCTTCACGGAATTCGGCCCAACCGGCGCAGTCGTCTCCACGAACAGCAGCCGTCGCACATTTCTGGACAGCGCAAACGACCTGATCCTCAATACCGCAACCGGCAAGAAGATCATGCTTGGCGTGAACAGTGGTTCCAACCTTGTGGTTTCCAGCACAGGCGCGATTGTACGCGGCACCCTGGATGCAACCGGCGCGATCAAGCAGAACGGCAATCAGGTTTACCACACGGGCAACCTCTCATTCGGCAGCGGCCTAACCTACGATAGTACGTCGGGCATTGTCGCCGCCAACAGCGGCGCTTCCCTCTACCAGCGCCCGTATCGTCCCGGTTCCTGGTATCCGGTGAATATCGGCTCGATCGGTAGCGGCGTCGCAGCTGGCGCAGATACCATCCTCTGGTGTCCGTTCGTCATCACCCAGAATGTGACCGTTGATAGCTTGCTCACGCGCATCACGACCGCAAGCTCAACGGGTAGCATTCGCATCTATCTCTACGCCCCCGGTCCAAACCTTTGGGCGTATGGCGCACCGCTGGCCGCTACGGCGACCCTCTCGGCAGCAGTCTCGCAGATCGTCCAGGGAGACGTGACGCCGGTAACGCTGACACCGGGGCTCTACTGGTTTGGCTATCACGCAAGCGACACCACCGTCGCGGTAGCCAACGGCTCGCACTTGGAAGCAGCGAACATCATGGGTCACGACGATCCAACGCGCACTCTACCAGCGAATAACCAGGCTCCATGGGGCTATCGCAGCAACGGCCAGACGTTCAGCGCTGGACCGCCAACCATCACCACCGCTCCCAACTATTACAGCGGCTCCGGTGTGAACCGCCTTCCAACCGGCTTTTTCAGGGTGGCAGCATGAACAGGATGATGACCTACAGGATCGACGGTACGATCCTACTCCAAGAGGACGACCGCGAATTGGAGCTTCCAGCCGGTCTGAGGCAGGAGGAAATCGTTACGGCGATGCTCAGCTTCTACAGCGCGGAGATACCTCCGATCTAAACGGCACTTTCTCTACAACGAATGTCAATCAACCAAGACAGGTTCTCGCCGTTCAATGCCCGCGACTACCTTTTCTTTCCGTCGAAGAGCCTCCGAAAGATCGTAAGATGCTTGCATATTCAAGAGAAGACTAGCCGATACGCCGAATGCTGCCTCAATTTTCAAGGCCATATCAGGAGAAACACCAGATTTGCCATTCAGAATGTTAGAGAGGTTTGGCCTTGTAACATTGAGAACCTTCGCAGCATCAGTAACATTCAGGCCAAAATAAGGGAGAACATCCTCCCGAATGAGTTCGCCCGGGTGAGGCGGAGAGGTGAGATGGTGAGCCATACGGCTAGGTCTTTCGTTCCTTTCCAAGAGCAGGGAACTCCCTGCGAAAGCATTATAGCAGGAGGGCAGCACCCTCCCGCTATGATCAATGGTAATCCTCGTAGTCCAGGTCACAAACCGCGTTGTTGATGAACTTAAACGTCAGCCGATAATTCCGATTGACCTTCAGCGCCCATTTACCCGGAAAACCAGGGGTCAACTCATGAACATTCCAGCCAGGGAAGCCCCTGAGTTCGTTAGGATGACTTGCGCCCTGAATTGCACCGATCTGCCGCGTGATCGTTCTTGCATCGTGAGGAGACAGCCCTTTAACCGCGATCCCACGATCTGCATCCATCAATTGCTTGATGGACTTGTGCTTGATAGATTGAATTTCCACACACAACCCTTTCTCGTTTCATAATTTTTCGTCATTTGCCTTTTCCTTCTGTCTACCGTCCAACCCGCTGTTGGACGCACACTGAACAGACATCAGCTGATCAGTACGTATCGTGTATCACTACGCGATACGCGACGCAACCGCTCTTATTTGGGTTCGTCAAAATGCGACGGACGTTGGCTTGAACGCCAATACCGTTCGTGCTTTGTTCTACCAATGACCCAACCCGATTCCTCCAGCCTCGCCACGACCCTCCTTCATGCTCCAGCGTGGGCACGCATCGGGCTGACTGCCCCCAGCGAGCGGCTCCGGGAGCAAGCCGCCGCCGAGTTAGCCGAGACGATCATCGACGCCCTGGCGCGTCCCTTGCCGGTCAACGACCCGCGCCAGATGGCCCTTCCCCTTTGAGGTGGTTGGCTCGATCAAAAGCCTGCGCGAGCTGACGCGCCACGGCGGACGCATCCGCGCGACCTGCCGCACCTGCAATCGGGCGGCATTCTTCCACATCGGTGAACTGGCAGCCTATTTCGCACGTAGGAACTGGTATGATGGTTGGCCCGCCTTCGCTCGCCGGCTGCGCTGTCAGTGCGGAGAGAACAATCCAGAAGTTGCGTGGGAGATCGAGCCACCTCCCCCAGACGATGACCCTACGCCACCAAAGCCGCGCTTTGTTCGTGACGGGAAGCCGCGCGGAACCAGCGAGGAATGGGAGCGCGCAAGGGCGCGGCGTGCTGCTCGACAAGCTGGCGCACCGGCTCGAAGAAGGGTTGCTAAACGTGCAACGCGACACTGAGCCGGGCTGCGGGGCGGACACGATCTGAATAACCATGCCGCAGCATCTGGCTCAACGCTAGACTGTTTCCTCTTGCGGTTTTTCCGCAATGAACTCGTCGAAAAATCCGGTGTTCAGCCTTATCGCTGTTTGATCGTACCCAACCTGCAACAGCGACAATATAAGCCGATCCACTAGGAGCCAGGGCGGGGGCGCAGCTACGGGCTCATCGACGCGCTTGGAACGCAAAGCCTTAATCCCGAACAATTTTGCGATTTTTCTCCAGTTTACGTGCGTTGCAGGCTTGACGCGGGCCGGGAAGGTGACATGCGCATTGGCCCGGGCGACGCTGACCACGCCAGCCTCCAGCGGCTGGCGGAGCGAATCGAGCACCGCGCGCTGAAACTCGGGCAGTTCGTCGAGGAACAGCACGCCGAGATGCGCGAGGCTCACCTCGCCCGGCTTGACCTTGAGCCCGCCGCCGGTCAGCGCCGCCATCGAGGCCGAGTGATGCGGCGCACGGAACGGCCGGGTACGGGTCAGCCGCCCGCCCTGCAGCGTACCGGCGACCGAGGCGACCATCGACACTTCCAGCGCCTCCCCGGCTTCCAGCGGCGGCAGGATGCCCGGCAGGCACGCCGCCATCAGCGATTTGCCGGCACCCGGCGGCCCGACGAACAGCAGATTATGGCCCCCGGCCGCGGCGATCTCGAGCGCGCGCTTGGCGGTTTCCTGCCCCTTCACCTGCGCCAGGTCCGGTCCCTGCCCCGGCGGATCGACTTCGCCCGGCACCGGGCCGGGGAGCAGCTGGTTGCCCTTCAAATGATTGAGCAACCCGATCAGGTCGGGCGCTGCAAGCACCTCCACCTGCCCCGCCCAGC
>JAIYAA010000167.1 GCA_027489295.1 Sphingomonadales bacterium
CCCGAGACGATCGGATAGGTGATCCGCAGCTCGTCGAGCAGCCTTTCCACCGCCGCGACGTCGCCGGCCGCGCCGCTGGGGGCCAGCGACCAGTTGCAGTGCGGGTGCGTCTCGGCGTCGTAGACGCGCACCTTTCCCAGCACGGTCTTCCAGCGCCGCACGGTGCCGCCATGGCGGCGGACGAGCTGGGCCACGATGCGGTCGATCAGGTCTGCGGCGGTCATCAGGCCCCGGCGGCGGTAAGGCGATCGCGCTGATCGCGGGTGAGTTCCACGTCCCAGGCGCCGATCAGTTCGTCGAGCTGCTCGATGCTGGTCGCGCTGGCGATCGGCGCGGTGACGCCGTCCTGCGCCGCCAGCCAGGCGAGCGCGATCTGGGCGAGGCTGGCGCCGGTCTCGGCCGCTACTTCGTCCATCACCGCCAGCACCGCGCCGCCCTTGCCGGCGAGCAGCTTGGCCATGCCGCCGCCGCGCACGCTCTTCGAGAGATCGGCCTCGCTGCGATACTTGCCGGTGAGGAAGCCCGAGGCGAGACCATAATAGGGGATCACGCCCAGATTATGGGTGACGCACAGGTCCTGCAGCTCGCCCTCGAACTTGCGGCGGCTGACCAGATTATACTCGGGCTGGAGCACGCGAAAATGCGGCAGCCCTTCCTTCGTCGCGAGATCGAGTGCCGACTTGAGCCGCATCGCATGGAAGTTGGACGCGCCCAGCGCACGCACCTTGCCCGCGTCGATCAGCGTGCCGAACGCCGCGAGATAGTCTTCCTGCGCGACGTCCTCATCGTCCTGATGGGCGAAATAGAGGTCGATCGTCTCGATGCCGAGCCGCTGGAGCGACGCCTCCGCCGCCGCGGCGATGCGGGCGGGGGCCAGCTTCGCGCCGCCTTCGCCCGGCAGCATGCCGACCTTGGTCGAAATCAGCACCTGATCGCGCTTGCCCGAGGTGCGCAGCCATTCGCCGATCACCGTCTCGGATTCGCCGCCCTGGTGGCCCGAGACCCATGCCGAATAGACGTCGGCGGTGTCGATCATCACCCCGCCGCGCTCGGCGAAGCGATCGAGGATGCGGAAGCTGGCGGCCTTGTCGGCGGTCCAGCCGAACACGTTGCCGCCGAGAACCAGCGGCGAAATTTCCAGGCCCGAGGCGCCGAGGTGGCGAAGATGCGGCATGGGCGTACTCCGAAGAGAGGGAAGGGAGGTCAGTCCGTGATCTCGTTGCTCGCCGGGCCCGCGCTGTTCGAATAGGCGCTCTCGGCATTGGCGAAGGCGGCGTCTTCGGCGGCGTTCACGTCCGCCACGGCCTCGCCCATCGTGTTGCTGTCGCCCGCCATCGCCTCGTTCGCTTCGGCGGCCTCGTTCTTCGCCTTGTTGCCGCAGGCGGCGAGGCTGGTCAGCGCCAGCGCGGCGACGGGGAGGAGGAGAAGCTTGCGCATGGGAATGGGTTCCTTCACGAGATTTGCAGCCGGGGCTAGCCAGAGCCGCAAACGCACGCAACCGCACTGCGATGCGTTGACCTGATATAAAGATATCTTTATATCTCTAAGCCGCCCATGACAGAACCCCTCGCCATCTTCCGTGCGCTCGCGGATTCGACCCGATTGCGGATCGTCGCGCTGCTGCGTTCGATGGAGCTGAGCGTCGGCGAACTGGCGCAGGTGCTGGGCCAGAGCCAGCCGCGCGTTTCCCGCCATGTGAAGATCCTGTGCGACGCCGGCGTGGCCGAGCGCCGCAAGGAAGGCAGCTGGGTGTTCGTGGCGCTCGGCCGGCGCGCGGTGACCGCGCCGGTGCTGTCGGCGCTCGACGCCTGGGAGCTTGCGGGCGACCCCTGGGTGCTTGCCGATCAGACGCGGCTGGAAGCCGTGCGCGCCGATCGCGCGGCGGCGGCCGAGGCCTGGTTCGAAAGCAATGCCGGCGAATGGGATGCGATCCGCTCGCTCCATGTCGCCGAGAGCGAGGTCGAGGCGGCGATGGCCGCGGCGCTGGGCGAAGGCTCGCTCGGTACGCTGGTCGATATCGGCACCGGCACGGGCCGCATGCTCGAACTGTTCGGGCCGCGCTCGGCCCAGGCGCTCGGCATCGATCGCTCGTCCGAAATGCTGCGGCTCGCGCGCGCCAAGCTGGCCGACCTCGCCCATGCCGAGCTGCGCCAGGCCGATCTCTATGCGCTGCCGCTGCCGGACGGTGCTGCGGATACTGCTATATTGCATCATGTGCTCCATTTCGCGCAGCAGCCTGCGGCGGCGATCGGCGAGGCGGCTCGCGTGCTCGGCCCCGGCGGCCGGCTGCTGATCGTCGATTTCGCGCCGCACGAGCGCGAGGAGCTGCGCACCCGCGATGCGCACGCGCGGCTGGGCTTCTCGGACGAGCAGATGCTCGGCTGGTTCGAACGCACCGGGCTCGCCCCGGTACAGGTGCAGACGCTGGAAGGCGGCGCACTGACAGTGAAATTATGGCTCGGTCGCAAGACCGGCGAGATTGCAGAGAAGGTGAAGGCGGCATGAGTATCGTAGACCCCATGGCGCCGCCCCTGTTCGCCGACGTGGCGGGCGATGTGGCGGTGAGCTTCGAATTCTTCCCGCCCAAGACCGAGAAGATGGAAGAGACGCTTTGGTCGTCGATCGAAACGCTTTCCCCCTTGGGGCCGCGCTTCGTCAGCGTCACCTATGGCGCCGGCGGCACCACCCGCGAGCGCACCCATGCCACGGTCTCGAAGATCGCGCGCGAGACGCCGCTGGCCGCCGCCGCGCACCTCACCTGCGTCGAGGCGACGCGCGAGGAGATCGACCAGATCGCCGAGGAATATTGGGCGGCGGGCGTGCGGCATATCGTCGCCCTGCGCGGCGATCCGCCCCGCGCCGGCGAGAAGTATCGCACCCATCCCGGCGGCTATGAGAATGCCGCGGACCTGGTCGCGGGACTGCGCCGCCTCCACCCGTTCGAGATTTCGGTGAGCGCCTATCCCGAATGCCACCCGGACTCGCCGAGCCCCGAGGCGGATCTCGACAATCTCAAGCGCAAGATCGACGCCGGCGCCAACCGCGCGATCACCCAGTTCTTCTTCGAGGCCGAGACCTTCCTGCGCTTCCGCGATCGCGCGGCGGCGGCCGGGATCGATGCCGAGATCGTGCCGGGCATCATGCCGGTGATGAACTATGCCAGCGTCGTGAAGATGTCGGCGATGTGCGGCACCGACGTGCCGGCTTGGATGGAGAAGCTGTTCGAAGGGCTCGACGAGCATCCCTCGGCACGGCAACTCGTCACGGCGACGCTTACGGCCGAACTCTGCCGCAAGCTCTATGCCGGCGGCGTGCGGCAGTTCCACTTCTACACGCTCAACCGGGCCGAGCTGAGCTACGCGATCTGCCACCTGCTCGGGCTTCGCCCGCGGCAGCAGGCGGCCGTGGCGGCGGCGTAACCCAACCTAAGCCCCTCCTCCTGGGAGGAGGGGTTGGGGGTGGAGGGATGCCAGAACGCTGGTCTCGGTGAGACCCTGCCCCACCCCAAACCCCTCCCCTGAAGGGGAGGGGCTTACGTGAGGAAATTGACATGACTGCACGCGAGAAACTGCTGGCCGAAGCCGCCAAGCGCATTCTGATCACCGACGGCGCGTTCGGCACCGAGATCCAGAACTGGAAGCTCGACGAGGCCGCCTATGCCGGCAATCTGGGCCTCAGCCACGACCAGAAGGGCAACAACGACATCCTCGCGCTGACCAAGCCCGAGGTGCCCGGCTCGATCCACCGCGCCTATTTCGAGGCGGGCGCCGACATCGCCGAGACCAACACCTTCTCCGCCAACCGGATCAGCCAGGCCGATTACGGCGCCGAGCATCTGGTCCGCGAGATCAACATCGAGAGCGCCAAGCTCGCGCGGCAGATCGCCGACGAGTTCGAGGCAAAGGACGGTCGCCCGCGCTTCGTCGCCGGTGCGCTTGGGCCCACCAACAAGACGCTGTCGCTGAGCCCGGACGTCAACGATCCCGGCTATCGCGAGATCGACTTCGATTACCTCAAGGACGTGTACCGCGAGCAGATCGACGCGCTGGTCGAAGGCGGCATCGACTTCGTGCTGATCGAGACGGTGTTCGACACGCTCAACGCCAAGGCCGGCATCATGGCGGCGATCGAGGCGGGCGAGGCGCTGGGTCGCGATCTGCCGATCATGCTGTCGATGACGCTGACCGACCTTTCCGGCCGCAACCTGTCTGGCCACACGGTCGAGGCGTTCTGGGCGGCGGTGCGCCATGCGCGGCCGGTTACGATCGGGCTCAACTGCTCGTTTGGCGCCGAGCAGCTCCGCCCGCACGTGAAGACGCTGTCGGCGCTCTGCGACACGCTGATCATGGTCTATCCGAATGCGGGCCTGCCCAACGAGCTCGGCGCCTATGACGAGATGCCGGCGACCACCGCGGGCCTGGTCAAGGAATGGGCCGATGCGGGGCAGGTGAACATCCTCGGCGGCTGCTGCGGATCGACGCCAGCGCATATCGGCGCGATCGCCAAGGCGGTGCAGGGGCTCACCCCGCGTGCCATCCCGACGCCGGAAGTGCGGACGCGGCTCGCCGGCCTCGAACCGTTCACCATGGCGGCCTGACCGACTGATAGCCCTCTCCCCTCCGGGGAGAGGGTTGGGAGAGGGGCAGGACGCTGCCGCTCTTCGACACGCGATCAACGACACACTGCCCCTCTCCCAGGCCCTCTCCCCGATGGGGAGAGGGAGAGAAAAAGAACCCAGATCATGACCACGCCTTCCTCCACCAACTTCGTCAATATCGGCGAGCGCACCAACGTCACCGGATCGGCCCGCTTCAAGAAGCTGGTGATGGCCGGCGACTATCCCGCCGCGGTCGAAGTCGCGCGCCAGCAGGTCGAGAACGGCGCGCAGGTGATCGACGTCAACATGGACGAGGGCCTGCTCGATGCGCTCGAGGCGATGACCACCTTCCTCAAGCTGATCGCCGCCGAACCGGACATCGCGCGCGTGCCGGTGATGATCGACAGCTCGAAGTGGGACGTGATCGAGGCGGGGCTCAAGTGCGTCTCGGGCAAGCCGATCGTCAACTCGATCAGCATGAAGGAAGGCGAGGAAGCGTTCCTCACCCATGCCCGCAAGTGCATGGCGTACGGCGCCGCCGTGGTCGTCATGGCGTTCGACGAGGTCGGGCAGGCCGATACCCAGCAGCGGAAGGTCGAGATCTGCGAGCGCGCCTACAAGCTGCTCACCGGCATCGGCTTCCCGCCCGAGGACATCATCTTCGATCCCAACGTGTTCGCGGTGGCGACGGGCATCGAGGAGCACAACAATTACGGCGTCGACTTCATCGAGGCCTGCCGCGAGATCAAGAAGCGCTGCCCGCACGTCCATATCTCGGGCGGCCTGTCGAACCTGTCGTTCAGCTTCCGCGGCAACGAGCCGGTACGACGGGCGATGCACTCGGTGTTCCTCTATTATGCCATCCCCGCGGGCATGGACATGGCGATCGTCAACGCCGGCCAGCTCGACGTCTATGACGCGATCGACCCCGAGCTGCGCCAGGCGTGCGAGGACGTGGTACTCAACCGCGATCCCGAGGCCGGCGACCGGCTGGTCGCGCTCGCCGAAAAGTATCGCGGCACCGATGCGGTGGCGGAGAAGCAGGCGGCCGAATGGCGCAGCTGGCCGGTCGCCAAGCGGCTCGAGCATGCGCTGGTCAAGGGCATCGACGCGCATGTCGTCGAGGATACCGAGGAGTGCCGCCTGATCTTCGCGCGGCCGATCGAGGTGATCGAAGGCCCGCTGATGGACGGAATGAACGTCGTCGGTGACCTGTTCGGATCGGGCAAGATGTTCCTGCCGCAGGTGGTGAAGTCCGCCCGCGTGATGAAGAAGGCCGTCGCCCACCTGCTCCCCTATATCGAGGCGGAGAAGGAAGAAGGGTCGAAGGGCAAGGGCAAGATCGTGCTCGCCACGGTGAAGGGCGACGTGCACGATATCGGCAAGAACATCGTCGGCGTCGTGCTCCAGTGCAACGGCTTCGACGTGGTCGATCTGGGCGTGATGGTGCCCTGGTCGAACATCCTGCAGGCGGCGGTGGAGCATGATGCCGACATGATCGGCCTGTCCGGCCTGATCACCCCCAGCCTCGACGAGATGGTGACCGTCGCCGAGGAAATGCAGCGCGCGCAGATGACGATGCCGCTGCTGATCGGCGGGGCGACCACCAGCCGCGTCCATACCGCGCTGCGCATCGATCCGGCCTATACCGGGCCGGTCGTCCATGTGCTCGACGCCAGCCGCGCGGTGGGCGTGGCGACCGCGCTCGTCTCCGATACGCAGCGCGATCCCTATGTCACCAAGATCGCAGACGAGTACGAGCATGTCCGCGTCACCCGCGCCGGCAAGGGCCAGAGCGAGCTGCTGCCGCTGGAAGACGCCCGCGCCAACGCGTTCGAGGCGGACATGAGCCTCAAGCCGGGCAAGCCGCGCATGCCGGGCGTGCATACGTTCGACGACTGGGACCTCAAGGACCTGCGCGACTATATCGACTGGACGCCCTTCTTCCGCGCCTGGGAGCTCGCCGGCAACTATCCGGCGATCCTCACCGACGAAGTGGTCGGCGAAAGTGCTACCTCGCTGTTCGCCGATGCCCAGAAGATGCTCGACAAGCTGATCGACGAGCGCTGGCTCACCGCGCGCGGCGTGGCGGGGCTGTGGCCCTGCCGGCGCGAGGGCGACGACGTGATCGTCCATATGGACGACGAGCGACACTTCCGCCTGCCGTTCCTGCGCCAGCAGATCGCCAAGCGCGAGGGTCGTGCAAACATGTGCCTCGCCGACTTCATCGATCATGACGGCGACTGGATCGGTGGCTTCGCGGTGTCGATCCACGGCATCGAGCCGCACCTCGCCCGCTTCAAGGCGGCGATCGACGATTATTCGGACATCCTGCTCAAGGCGCTGGCCGATCGTCTGGCGGAAGCGTTCGCCGAACGCCTCCACAAGTTCGTCCGCACCGCGCTGTGGGGCTATGCCGAGGGTGAGCAGCTCGACAACGAGGCGCTGGTCCGCGAGCAGTATCGCGGCATCCGCCCGGCACCAGGCTATCCGGCCTGCCCCGAGCACAGCCTCAAGCCGATCCTGTTCGACATGCTCGGCGCCCACAAGCGCACCGGCATCAGCCTCACCGAAAGCTTCGCCATGCTGCCCACGGCGGCGGTGTCGGGCTTTTATTTCGGCCATCCCCAGGCCGAATATTTCGGCGTGGCGCGCGTCGGGCCGGACCAGCTCAAGGATTACGCGGTCCGCCGCGGCATCAGCGAGGAGCTGGCGACCCGCTATCTGCGGCCGAACCTCGACTGAGCGGCGTCGCCGTCATCTCGGCGAACGCCGGGATGACGGGGGTTGTGCGAGGGTCTACAGCGTCCGCCGGATCTGCACGTACATATACTGCCCCCGCCGCTGCGTGCGGCGTTCGCGGTACAGCAGCGGCGAGGCGTTGCGCTCGCCGGTGTAGAGGTCGCGGTCATAGATCCGCGCCGCGTTGAGGATGTTGCCGGCATCCAGCCGGATCGCCAGCCGCTTGCTCGGTTTCCAGATGGTGTAGACTTCGAGCGCCGGCTCCACCTCGGTCGTGCGATATTCGCTGATGCGGTAGATTCGCGTGGTCGGCTGGCCGCAGCTGCCATAGATGCCGTAGGTGAAGCGGCCGCCGAACAGGTCCTGGCTGAAGCTGCCGCTACAGGTGAAGGGCTGCTCGTTGGTATAGCGCCGCCGCTCGCCGGTGAGCGGATCGGTGACGTGGCTGCGCACCACCGATGCGTTGCCGCGGAACCGCGCATCCTTGATGCCCAGCTTGTCGAACGGCAGCGTCAGCGTGCTGCCCAGCGTGTCGCGGGTGCCGTTGCCGATATTGCCGATCGCGTCATAGCCGCCGTCGAGCGGGATATAGTCGATCACATGCCGCGTCGCCTCGTGCTTGGCGCTCAGCTCCAATGCGCCCTTGCTCCAGAAGCGGTGCTCGTAGACGCCCTCCAGCGTCAGCGTCTGCTCGGGCACCAGATCGCCATTGCCGGCGCGCACCGTGCCCAGGTTGATCTCGGTCGCCGCGACGAAATCGTTGAAGTCGAGCTGGCTGACGCTCTGCTCGATGCGCAGCCGCACCTGGTCGCGCTGGTTCGGCCGCAGGGTCAGCTGCACGCGCGGCTTGGGGTAGAAGAAGGAGCGGGCGCGTCGAGTATCGGCGTCGGCGGCGATGCGCGACACTTCGGTGCGCATGCCGGCTTCCAGCGTGACGCGGCTGGAGGGCTGCCAGCGCGCCAACCCGAACAGCTCGCCGCGGACCTCGCTCACGAACACCTTCTGGTCCGGCAGCGGCACGGGAACGCCCTGCTCGGCATAGGCGGTGCGGTTGTCGAGGAAATTGTAGGCGATCTCGCCGCCGCCTTCGAACGACAGCGTCTTGCTCGACTTGTAGCGCAGGACCGGGCGCAAGATCGATTCGCCGTTCCGTGATTGCTGGCCGAAGGTGGAGACGAAGCCGCCGGCATTGGTGGTAGAATCATAGCCGGTATGGCCCAGCCGCTGCAGCGCGATCAGCTCCAGCTCGCCTTTCCCGCCCAGCGACCTGGTCCAGTTGGCGCCCAGTTCACCCTTCCATTGATGGGTGATATCGGTCGCCTGGCCGCTGCTTCCCGTGCCTTCCAGCAGCTTCACCGTCAGGCTGGTCGGATAGTCGAAATAGTCTGCCCGGGCGTTGACCGTCAGCAGGCCGCCGCCGGCCGCGCGCTGCAATGAGGCGCGCAGCGTCGCGGTGCGATCGCGATCCCACTGCTCCAGGCTGTGGCGCTGCAGCAGATTTCCCCCCGCGTCCTGGCGGGTACGGATGCCCTGCGACGTGTAATTGGTGCGATCGCTCAGCACCTCCAGCGATACTTCGTCGCGTCGATCGCCGTCGCGCCGCGCATATTGCAGCGTCAGGTCCGGGCCGACATAGCCGTCGCGGTAGATATAGCTCTGGAGGTTGATCAGCTTCTCGGTGGAGGCCGTGCGCTTCAGCACCACATTGGCGATCACCGCCCGGCCCTGCATGTCGATGCCCGGCGCGCCGCCGCGGATCAGCTCGATACGGGCGACGCTGCCCGCGCTGATCCGGCGAAGGACTTCGCCCAGCCCATCGGTCTTGGAGGCGGGGGGCTTGCCGTCTATCAGCACGTTGCCGGTATTGCCGGCGATCCCGCGCGCATCGCCATTGCCGATGTCCAGCGTGAAGCCGGGCAGGCGCTGCACCATGTCCAGCGCCGTCGGCAGCGCGGTGTTCGCGAAGAAGTCCGGGCCATAGACCAGCACGCCGGCAGGCGCTGTGGACTGCGCGCCTGCGGTTGCATCCCCTTGCTGCTGCGCCTGGGCTGTTACGGGGCAAGCCAACGCCGCGGCCGCCAATACGCACCGAACTTTCATCCCGAACCGAATTGTCCCCCCCGGCCAACACGATAGCAGCCTTGGGCAGCAAGTCTGATCCCAGCCGCACAACTAGTGCAAACGAAAAGCATCCCAATCGGAATTTTGCATGAGCGCGCGTGCTGTTTGCGCAACAGATAGGGCTAAAGCGCCTGTGCCGCCGCCCACCCGCTGGCCCAGGCCCATTGGAAGTTGTAGCCGCCCAGCCAGCCGGTGACGTCCACCGCCTCGCCGATCGCGTACAGGCCGGGCATGCGGCGCGACTCCATGGTCTGTGACGAAAGCTCGCCGGTGCTGATGCCGCCGACGGTCACCTCCGCCTTGGCGAAGCCTTCGGTGCCGTTGGGCGCGAAGGTCCAGCCGGCGAGCTGTGCTTCCGCCTGCTCCAGCAACGCATCGCGGCAATTGCCAAGCTCGGCGGGCAGCGCGATGCGTTCGGCCAAGGTGGTTGCTAGGCGATCGGGCAAATGGCGGTTCAGCAGGCCCCGCAAGCCCAGGCGGGGCTCGCTGCGCTTGGCCTCGCGCAGCCAGCCCCGGGGCTGATCGGGCAGGAAGTCGATCGCGATGTGCTCGCCATGCTTCCAGTAGGAGGAGACCTGCAGGATCGCAGGGCCGGACAGGCCGCGATGGGTGAACAGCGCAGCTTCGCGGAACGCCGTCTTGCCGGCGCGCGCGGCGACAGGGGTGGCGACGCCGGAGAGCTCGCGGAACAGTGCCTGATCAGGGCCGAGGGTGAGGGGGACCAGCGCCGGGCGCGGCTCCACCACCTTGAGGCCGAAGCGGCGGGCGAGATCATAGGCGAAGCCCGTCGCGCCGAGCTTGGGAATCGCCGGGCCGCCGGTGGCGATGACGAGCGCAGGGGCTTCCGCCACGCCCTTGGCCGTGGTCACGCGAAAACGGTCATCGGCATGGTCGACATCGGTGATCGCGGCGCCGAGCTGGATCGTCACCCCGCCCAGTGCGCATTCGCCCAGCAGCAGCTCGACGATCTGCCGCGCCGAACCGTCGCAGAACAGCTGGCCCAGCGTCTTCTCATGCCAGGCGATGCCGTGCTGCTCGACCAGCGCGAGGAAGTCCTGCGCGGTGTAGCGGCCCAGCGCCGACTTGGCGAAATGCGGGTTGGCGGAGAGGTAGCGATCGGGCACGGTGCCGAGATTGGTGAAGTTGCACCGGCCACCGCCCGAGATCAGGATCTTCTTGCCCGGCGCCTCGGCATGGTCGAGCAGCAGGACCTTGCGGCCGCGCTGGCCGGCCATGGCCGCGCAGAACATCCCCGCCGCGCCGGCGCCGAGGATGATCGCGTCATGGGTGCCGAGGGATGCGTGCATGGGAGTGCCGATAGCGCGGTTCCGGGGCCCCGAACAGCAAAACGCCGCCGGAGATACCGGCGGCGCCTGCTTGGGTCCGGGATGACCGGATCAGATGTGGATCGGCTTGCCGAGCACGCCCATCGCCGCTTCCTTGATCGCCTCGGAATGTGTCGGGTGGGCATGGCAGGTATAGGCGATGTCCTCCGACGTCGCGCCGAATTCCATCGCCTGCGCGACCTGGGCGATCATCGTGCCGGCCGGCGCGGTGATGATCCAGGCGCCGAGCACCTTGTCGGTCTTGGCGTCGGCGATCACCTTCACCCAGCCGGTGGTGTCGTCGATCGCCTTGGCGCGGCTGTTGCCCGCCATCGGGAACTTGCCGACCTTCACCTCGCCCTTTTCGCGCGCCTGCTCCTCGGTGAGGCCGACGCCGGCGATTTCGGGGTGGGTGTAGACGACGCTCGGGATCACCGCGTGGTTCACGATGCCGGTAAGGCCCGCGATGTTCTCGGCAACCGCAATGCCCTCGTCCTCGGCCTTGTGCGCGAGCATCGGGCCCGGGATCACGTCGCCGATCGCCCACACGCCGTCCACGGCGGTGCGGAAGCTGTGGTCGGTCTCGATCTGCCCGCGCTGGTTGGGGGCGAGGCCGATCTTGTCGAGGCCCAGGCCCTCGGTGTTCGGACGGCGGCCGATCGCGACGAGCACGACATCGGCTTCCAGCGTCTCGGCGGCGCCGCCGGCAGCGGGCTCGATCGTGACGCTGGCCTTGTCGCCGTTCACGACGACGCCAGTCACCTTGGTGGAGAGCTTGATCTCCATGCCCTGCTTCTTGAAGATCTTGGCGGCTTCCTTGCGGACTTCGCCGTCCATGCCGGGGAGCAGCTGGTCGAGATACTCGACCACGGTCACCTTGGCGCCGAGGCGCTGCCAGACCGAACCGAGCTCGAGCCCGATCACGCCGCCACCGATGACGACCATGTTCGCCGGCACCTTGTCCAGCGCGATCGCGCCGGTCGAGTCGACGATCACCTTCTGGTCGACCGTCACGCCCGGCAGCGGCGTAACCGACGAGCCGGTGGCGATAACGATGTTCTTGGCGGTGACGGTGCGCTCGCCCACCTGTACGGTGTGCGCGTCGATGAAGGTGCCGAGGCCCTTCACCCATTCGATCTTGTTCTTCTTGAACAGGAATTCGATGCCGCCGGTCAGGCCCTTCACGGCCTTGTCCTTGTCCGCCATCATCGTCGGCAGGTCGAGCTCGACCGAGCCGAGCTTGACGCCGTGCTTGGCGAGCGCGCCCGAGGCGGCTTCGTAGAACAGCTCGGACGCGTTCAGCAGCGTCTTGGACGGGATGCAGCCGACGTTGAGGCAGGTGCCGCCCAGCGTCTCGCGGGCTTCGACGCAGCCGGTCTTGAGGCCCAGCTGCGCCGCGCGGATCGCCGCGACATAGCCGCCGGGGCCGGAACCGATGATCAGGACGTCGAAATCATATTCAGCCATTTTCCGCTCCATGCGTGCGCCGCGTCAGGCGCCTTGCCGTGCTCCTGCGAACGCAGGAGCCCAGGGTTGCGAGGGACGTTCTTCGATCCAGCGCCATCGCGCGACTCAGCCGAAGAGCGTCCCGTACAAATCCTTCCACTGCGGGTTGTCGCGTTCGATCAGCTCGATCTTCCACGCCCGCTTCCATTTCTTCATCTGGCGTGCGCGAAGCCGCGCTCCGTCCAGATCCTCATGCGCCTCGTACCAGACGAGGTGCTTGCAGCCTCTGTCCTTGGTGAAGCCCTCGATCATGCCGGTGCGGTGCTGGTACGCTCTGGCGGGCAAGTCGCTGGTCGATTCCGACATAGATCGTGCCGTTGCGCTTGTTCGCCTTGATGTACACGCAGCCGGATTTCGTAGGGCTTCTCCTCGGTTCCGTGCTCCTGCGGAAGCAGGAGCCCAGGGCCACAAGCGATGTACGTTCCTACCCTGGGCCCCCGCTTTCGCGGGGGCACAAGTTGTATCAGAGGTCGATCAGCAGACGGGTCGGATCCTCGATCGCGTTCTTGATCGCGACGAGGAAGGTCACCGCCTCGCGGCCGTCGATCAGGCGGTGATCGTAGCTGAGCGCGAGGTACATCATCGGGCGGACAACGACCTGGCCGTTACGAACGACCGGGCGCTCCTCGATGCGGTGCAGGCCGAGCACGGCCGACTGCGGCGGGTTGATGATCGGGGTCGACATCAGCGAGCCGAACACGCCGCCGTTGGAGATGGTGAAGGTACCGCCCTTCATCTCGTCCATCTTCAGCGTGCCGTCCTTGGCGCGCTTGCCGAAGTCGCCGATCGTGCGCTCGATGCCCGCGACCGACAGGTCCTGCGCATCGCGGATCACCGGCACGACCAGGCCCTGCGGGGCCGAGACCGCGACCGAGATGTCGCAATAATCGTGATAGACGATCTCGTCGCCTTCGATCGAGCCGTTGACGCCGGGGAGGTCCTTCAGCGCCATGCACGCGGCCTTCACGAAGAAGCCCATGAAGCCCAGGCGGACGCCGTGCTTCTTCTCGAACAGATCCTTGTACTTGGCGCGCGCCTCGATCACCGCGGTCATGTCCACGTCGTTGAACGTGGTGAGCATGGCGGCGGTGTTCTGCGCTTCCTTGAGGCGCTTGGCGACGGTCTGGCGCAGGCG
>JAIYAA010000185.1 GCA_027489295.1 Sphingomonadales bacterium
AGCTCGCAGGGCTGGGTGCTGGCGAGCGTGACGAACGCCATGCTGGCGCGGGCGTGAAGGCCGCGGCGGTTCTCGATCAGAACCTCGCGCGACACCCGGCTCATTGCGGCGGCCCCAGCATTTCCGATGCGACCGTCACATATTTGCGGCCGGCGTCGCGCGCGGCGAGCACCGCGTCGGTGACGGACATGGTCTTGCGGGCGCTGCCAAGGCGGATCAGCATCGGCAGGCTGATGCCGGCGATCACCTCGACCTTGCCCGCCTTCATCAGCGAGATGGCGAGATTGGAGGGGGTGCCGCCGAACAGGTCGCTCAGCACGATCACGCCTTCGCCCGAATCGACCGCGCCGATGGCGGCGGCGATGTCGGCCCGGCGGCCTTCCATGTCGTCCTCGGGGCCGATGCAGATCGCGGCGACCTGCTCCTGCTTCCCCACCACATGTTCCATCGCGACGACGAACTCCTCCGCGAGTCGTCCGTGCGTCACGAGCACCAACCCGATCATTCTATTCTCCGCCCCTAGCCATGGACACCGGCGCCCCCTCCAGGGAGTCCTGTGGCGCGGTCTGCAAATCTCTGTGTGTCACCGTGGGCGAAAATCCTTCGTCGCGCAACCGGGCGGCCATCCGTTCGGCGACATGCACAGAGCGATGGCGACCGCCGGTGCAGCCGAACGCGATCGTGACATAGGCCTTCCCCTCCGCCTGGTAGCGGGGGAGGAGGAGGAGCAGCAGCGACTCGATCTGCGCCATGGCGGCATCATAGGCCGGATCGGCTTCGATATATGCGGAGACATCGGCATCCCGTCCCGTCCCGGGACGCAGCGCCGGGTCCCAGTGCGGATTGCGCAGGAAGCGCATGTCGAGGACGAGGTCGGCGTCGCGTGGCAGCCCGCGGGAGAAGCCGAACGAGGTGACGCTGAACGTGGTCTTGCCGCCATCCGCCGAGAAGATCTGGCGGATCGCCTGGGACAGCTGGTTCGACTTCATGTCGGTGGTGTCGATCAGCCGGTTGGCCCAGCGGCGGAGCGGCCCGAGCAGCTCGCGCTCGCGGGCGATGCCATCCTCGGCCGGGCGGTCCTGCGCGAGGGGGTGGCGGCGGCGCGTCTCGGAGAAGCGGCGGAGCAGTTCGGCGCCGCTGCATTCGAGAAACAGCGTGCCGACATCCAGGCCCTGCTCCTCGCGCAGCTTCTTGATGCGCTGGACGATGCTTTCGGCGTCGAATCCGCGCGTCTGGGTGCCGAGTCCGAGGGCGAGCGGGCGCTCGTCGTCGCCGCCGTCGGCGCCGGGTGCGGTATCGAGCAGGCGGTTGAGCAGGAGGAGCGGCAGGTTGTCGACCACCTCCCAACCGAGGTCCTCGAGCGTGCGCAGCACGGTCGACTTGCCGGCACCCGACATGCCGGTGACGAGCAGGATATGTTTGGGGCGACGCCGTTGCATGTTGCTCTCGTTATAGCTTGCCGGGAGCGCGGACGGGTCGACGGGCGGGCTCATGCGCGGGCCGCCAAGGGCAGCCGCACGACGAAGCGCGCGCCCTGCGATCGATCCTCCCGCGATTCCACCCTTATGCTTCCCTGATGGCCTTCGACGATGGTGCGGGCAATGGCAAGCCCGAGCCCCGAATGCTGGCCGAATGCCTCGGCCGAGGGGCGCACCGAGTGGAAGCGGCGGAAGATCGCCTCGCGGGCTTCCTCCGGCACGCCGGGGCCTTCGTCCTCCACCCAGACGGCGAGCGTATCGTCAGCTTCTTGCTCGGCGGAAATCGCGATCAGGCCGCCGGGTGGCGAGAAGGACAGGGCATTCTCGATCAGATTCTCGAACACGCGCTCGAGCCGGGTGGGGTCGCCCATCACCGCCATCGAAACCCCGCGCGGGCGATCGAAGCGGAGGCGGATTTCTTCCGGAACACCGCGCGTCTCGCGCTGGCCGATCAGCGCTGCGATCAGCGCGCCCAGATCGAACGCCTCGAAGGTGGTGCGGCTGAGCTGCGCGTCGATGCGCGAGGCCTCCGAAATATCTGTGATCAGCCGGTCGAGCCGGTGGACGTCGTCGCGCACGATGTCGAGCAGCTGGTCGCGCAGGGCCGGATCCTTGACGTTCGACAGCCCCTCGACCGCGGAGCGGAGCGAGGCGAGGGGGTTCTTCAGCTCGTGGGTGACGTCGGCGGCGAAGGTCTCGGTCGCGTCGATGCGGGCGCGGAGCGCACCGCTCATGTCCGACAGCGCGCGGGCGAGCATGCCGATCTCGTCGCGGCGCTCGGGCAGGCGGGGCACCACCACTTCGCGCGCGCGGCCCAGCCGCACCCGGATCGCCGCCAGCGCCAGCCGCCGCAAGGGCCGCACGATGGTGCGGGCGAGGAACAGCGAGAGCAGCACCGAGACCAGCGAGACGATCGCGAGCACCACGCCGAGCCGATAGCGCTCGATCCGCACCGTCTGGGTGATGTCACGCGCGTTGAACGCGGTCATCACCACGCCCAAGCCGGTGATCGGCGCGGCGGCGGTGATGACGGGGGTGCGGTCGGGTGCGCGCCAAACGCTCGCGGCGGCGGCGTGCGTCTCCAGCGCGGTGCGCACATCGGGCCAGTCGAGCCCGGCATCGCGCGGGCGTTCGCGATAGAGCGGCGCGCGATCGGCACCGGCGACCTTGTCGATCACCGCGTCGAGGAAGCGCGCGATCGTCTGGCCCACCGGATCCTTGTCCGGATCGCGCAGCACCAGGTTGCGCAGGCCGAGCTCGCGGCTGTCGCTGAGCAGCTTGCCCTGCGGATCGTAGAGGCGGATGCGCGTGCCCATGTCGCGGGCAAGGCTCAGCACCAGCAGGTCGCGGCGCTTGTCGGTGGCCGAGGCCAGCGCCTGGGCGATCAGCCGCACCTCGCGGCTGGTCTGCTCGACGCGGCTGTCGACGATGCGGCTGCGATAGCTGTCGAGATAGAAGAAGCCGCCGCACAACAGCGCCAGCGCGAAGATGTTGACCGCAAGGATCCGCGGCGTGAGGCTGACCCGGCCCGACCATCGCAGCGCCAGGTCATGCTCGTCATTCATCCGAGAAGCGGTATCCGGCGCCATAGAGCGTCTCGATCGCGTCGAACTCCGGGTCTACCTGACGGAACTTGCGGCGAACACGCTTGATGTGGCTGTCGATCGTGCGATCGTCGACATAGATGTCGTCCTGGTACGCGGCGTCCATCAGCTGGTTGCGCGTCTTGACGATGCCCGGGCGCTGGGCGAGCGTTTCCAGGATCAGGAATTCGGTGACCGTCAGCGTGACATTGACGCCGCCCCAGGTGACCTTGTGCCGTGCCGGATCCATGCTCAGGCGGCCGCGCTCGAGCGCTTCGGCCGGCTCTGCCGGTGCGGCCCCTTCCACCACCGGCGCCGGCGTTTCGGTGCGGCGCAGGATGGCGCGGATGCGCGCGATCAGCAGGCGCTGCGAGAAGGGCTTGGCGATATAATCGTCCGCACCCATCGCCAGGCCCAGCGCCTCGTCGAGCTCGTCGTCCTTGCTGGTCAGGAAGATCACCGGGATCTGGCTCTTCTCGCGCAGGCGGCGGAGCAGCTCCAGCCCGTCCATCTTCGGCATCTTGATGTCGAGCACCGCCAGTTCGGGCGGGTTCTCGATCAGCGCCTTGAGCGCGCTTTCGCCGTCCGAATAGACGCGGGTGAGAAAGCCCTCGGTCTGGAGGGCGATCGATACCGAGGTGAGGATGTTGCGGTCGTCATCGACCAGCGCGATCGTGGCGGTCATCCGGCAACCCGGGGCTGGCGCATAATCAGCATCACCCCCCGTTAGACCAAAGTTTCGTGCGCCTCAACAGACCGACAACGCTTACCTGGATTGACCCTGTTCGCGCCGCCATGCGAGGGGAAGAGTCGCAATAAAGTTGCGCTGCCGGCAAATCATATGGTTTGTCATATAAATGGCGCAACAATAATAACTGGAGGCTTGGGTGGAAGAGCGTCAATCGCGCCATGGTCTTGGCGAACAGGGGATCGTCACGTCGGCGGCCCTGCACTGGAACCTGATTACCGCACCGCTGGTCGAGCACGCGATCCGTCGTGGTGAGGGCAGCCTGGCAGCCGAAGGGCCGCTGGTGGTTGCTACGGGCAAGCACACCGGTCGCTCGGCGAAGGACAAGTTCATCGTCCGCGACGCAGAGACCGAGACCAGCGTCTGGTGGGGCAAGACCAACCAGGCGATGACGCCGGCGCATTTCGCCGCGCTCAAGGCCGATTTTCTCGCCGAGCTCGGCAAGCGCGACGAGTTGTTCGTGCAGGACCTGTATGGCGGCTCCCAGCCGGAACATCGCGTGCAGGTACGCGTGATCAACGAACTCGCCTGGCACAATCTGTTCATCCGCACGCTGCTGGTGCGGCCTGGGGCCGAGGCATTGGCCGGCTTCGTCCCCGAATACACCATCATCGACCTGCCGAGCTTCCGCGCCGATCCTGCGCGCCACGGCACGCGCGGCGAGACAGTGATCGCAGTCAATTTCAGCGAGAAGCTGATCCTGATCGGCGGCACGGCCTATGCCGGCGAGATGAAGAAGAGCGTGTTCGGCCTGCTCAACTATCTGCTGCCCGAACAGGGCATCATGCCGATGCATTGTTCGGCCAATATCGGCCCGCACGGCGATACCGCGATCTTCTTCGGCCTGTCCGGTACCGGCAAGACGACACTCTCGGCCGACGCGTCCCGCACGCTGATCGGCGACGACGAGCATGGCTGGTCGGACACCGCGGTCTTCAATTTCGAGGGCGGCTGCTACGCCAAGATGATCCGCCTCTCGGCGGAGGCCGAGCCGGAAATCTTCGCCACCACCAAGCGCTTCGGCACGGTGCTGGAAAATGTGGTGATGGATCCGGCGACCCGGACGCTGGACCTCGACGATGCGAGCCTCGCCGAGAACAGCCGCGGCTCGTACCCGATAGACTTCATCCCGAACGCCTCGGCGGACAATCTCGGGCCGGTGCCGAAGAACATGATCTTCCTCACCGCCGATGCCTATGGCGTGCTGCCGCCGATCGCGCGGCTGACGCCCGAACAGGCGATGTACCATTTCCTCTCGGGCTATACCGCGCGGGTGGCGGGAACCGAGATCGGCGTGACCGAGCCCGAGGCGACCTTCTCGACCTGTTTCGGTGCGCCGTTCATGCCGCGGCACCCGTCGGTCTATGGCAATCTGCTCAAGAAGCGGATCGCGGAAGGCAATGTCGCCTGCTGGCTGGTCAACACCGGCTGGACCGGCGGCAAGTACGGCATAGGCCACCGCATGCCAATCAAGGCGACGCGCGCGCTGCTCAATGCCGCGCTCGACGGCAGCTTGAACCAGGCCGAGTTCCGCCGCGATCCCTATTTCGGATTCGAGGTGCCGGTGGCGGTTCCGGGCGTCGACTCGGCCATCCTCGATCCGCGCGAGACCTGGCCGGACAAGGCAGACTATGACGCGACCGCCGAAAAGCTCGTCGACCAGTTCGTCGAGAATTTCGCGCAGTTCGAGGACCATGTGGAGGCCGGCGTCCGCGCCGCGGCGCCTACTGCGCGGGCGCTCGCCTGAGCGGGATCCACACTACGCTTCCGCCGCGGCGCTTTGCCAGCGCTGCGGCGATCGTGCGGGTGGGGGAGGGGCTGCTGACCTGCGCCCTGCCGCGCGCGGA
>JAIYAA010000002.1 GCA_027489295.1 Sphingomonadales bacterium
GCCGTCGAAGCTTTCGGGGAACACGATATCGGCGAGCGCCTGCGGGCCGTTTTCCTTGAGCTGCGGGCCCCAGACGGCGAGCTTCTTCTCGACGCTGGCGCGGATCGCGGCGACGGTTGCCGACGCGGCGATTACCCGTGCCTTGGGGAAGGCGGCGGTAATCGGCTTGAGGCTGAAATAATAATCGGGGTCCGACTGGCTGACATAGATGGTGGTCAGCGTCTTGCCGGTGGCGCGGATCGCTTCGGCGACCTTGAGGCCGTCCGGATAGGTGAAGCCACCGTCGACCAGCACGGCCTCGCTGCCGCCGCTGATCAGCACCGGCGCGCGATAGAAGCCGTTCTCACCGGCGGGGAAATGACGCCAGGTCAGCGGCCCGGCAGCCTTGGCGGCGCCGGCAGCAGTAGCGGCGGCGAGTACGCCGGTGGCGGCTACGGTCTTCATGACGTTTCTCCTCGTGAACATGGTCGGTCTCCGGGAACAGGGAAAGCGTTGGATCAGGCAGCCTTGAGCAAGGCGATGAGAGCGGCCGCGTCGCCGAGCAGCGCGTTCGCCGACACCAGCCGGCGCGCCTCGCCGCTGCCGGCGAGCATCGCGGGTACGCCATTGGCGCCGAACCGGCGCATCGCCGCCTGGCCCTGCTGGATGCGTGCCTGGCAGGCGGCGTGCAGCGCGTCGTCGGGTCGCGCCAGCCGGTCGGCCGCCTCGACGAGGCCGAGTCCGCGCAGCGTCTCGGTCAGCACCGCGAGATCGGTGATGTCGCGCCCCTGCACGAAACGCGCTGCCTGAATGACGCGCAAGGCCTCTGCCTCGCGATCGGCCGCCGTCAGCGCGACGGCGGTCAGCGCCAGGGTCGCAGGTCCCGAGTCGAACCGTCCGGGCAGGCCCAGCACCCGATCGCGATAGGCGGCGCTGAACGGCTGGCCAGTCAGCCCCGCGATCCGCTCGTCATTGCGCCACGCAAATGCGACAAAGGCCTTGTCCATCGCACGCGCGCCCTGGCCGGCGAACAGGCCGGTCGGCAGATACGTGATGACAAGGTCCCCATCGGCGGCGACGCGTTCGAGAACCGGCGCCGCGCCATAGCACCAGCCGCACAGCGGATCGAACAGGTAGGTAGCGTGCGCAACATGGGCCATGCCGGCTCTCCTTCGGGCCAATATATGCCACGCGGAAACTGGTCGCAGAAGACCGACAAACTATACATACCATATGCTAATGACTTACAATGAAGCCTCCCCCACTGGTGCCGATCATGAACTTGAACCGCCTTTCCTATTTCGCCGCCGTGGTCGACACCGGCTCGTTCACCCGCGCGGCCGAACGGCTGGGCATCACCAAGGCGGTCGTAAGCCAGCAGGTCGCCCAGCTCGAACGGGACCTCCAGACCAGTCTGCTGGTCCGCACGACACGGCGGGTACGGCCCACCGATGCGGGCCGGATGCTGCACGCGCGCTGCGTGCTGATCCTGCGCGAAGCCGAAGAAGCCGTCGACGAGCTGGCGCTGGCGGGTGCCGAGCCTAGCGGGGTGCTGCGGATCACGGCGCCCAACGATTATGGCACCACCGCGGTCGTGCCGGTGGTGACGGCCTTCACCGCGCGCTATCCGTCGTGCCAGGTGGAACTGACGCTGGGCGACGCGACGCAGGATCTCGCCGATGGCCGGATCGACCTGGCGATCCGCGTCGGCTGGCTGGCGGATTCCAACCTATTGGCCCGCCGGATCGGAACGTTCCGGCAGGTGCTGGTGGTGGGCCAGGGGCTTTCGGATCAGATTGCGTCGGTACACCAGCCGAAGGATCTGGCCGCCCTGCCCTTCATCGCGAACCGGGCGCTGCGCGACCCGTTGGCCTGGACCTTCGCACGCGGCGACAGCGAGCCGCAGGCGGTGCGCCTGCGCGCGAGCATCGCGATCGATACAACGCCGGGGGTGCTGGCCGCGGTGCTGGGCGGCGGCGGGCTTTCCGTGCTGCCCGATTACCTCGTCGCGAAGGATCTGGCCGCGGGCCGCCTGCACCCTGTCCTGCCGCAATGGGAGCTTCCGTCGGGCGGCATCTATACCGTCGCACCGGCCGCGCGATTTCGGCCGCGAAAGGTGACGGCCTTTGTCGACATGCTGCTCGCCGCTGTGCGGAAAGAAGCGCTGGACGACCGCGTGTAGCGGTCTAGGGCAGCGAGCATCCGCACCGGGGGGTGTGCGGATGCTCGCACCGTCCGGCCCGTTGGGCCGGCGGGATGGGGTCAGCCGCGAAACACCGGCGTCGGGCCCGAGCTGCGCTGCGCCGGCAGCCGCTCACGCAGCGCCGCGATACGCGCCTCGCCCTGGATCAGCGCCGCCTTGCTGGTGTGGACCGAATAATAGCCCGTCACCAGATCGTGCGGGTGCTCGACCGCCGAGGCTACCACGAAGCGGGCGCCTTCGGCCGAGGCCACGAGCGGGATGGCGCCCGCACCCTCGAGCAGCGCCAGTTCGCCGGTGTGCACCGTGAGGTCGCCGACCAGGGCACC
>JAIYAA010000131.1 GCA_027489295.1 Sphingomonadales bacterium
ATCACCATGCCGCCGATCACGCTGACGATCAGCGTGGAGAACAGCACCAGCGTGACGGCCAGCGCCTTGGGCAGCACGAAGGCCCAGTCGGGGATCGCGCTGGCGTCGATCAGCTCGTGAGTCTTGCGGTCGCGTTCGCGCCAGACCAGCTCGCCGGCGTAATAAATGGCAATGATGATCGGGATGATCCCGAAGGCGCCCTTGAGCAGTTCGATCACCACCCGGGTCACCGGCAGCACCGGCGTGCCGACCACCTCGCCCAGATCGACCAGGCTCGCCATCGCGTTGAACAGGCCGAGCGCGAGCAGCACGACATAGGCCGGGCTTTTGAACACCTGCGCCATTTCCAGCCGGGTGCGCACGACGAGCTGCGCCCAGGCGGTCGTTCGGTCGTAGCGCGGCGCAGGCAGCGGGCCGGTGGGGCGGGGCGCCTCGGCGGTCTCTGGCACGGCGGCTGCCACCTTGGCAGCCTTGCGCGCCTGTTTCGACGGCCGCACCGAGAAGCCGAACCGCGCATAGGCGAAGACCAGCGCCAGCACCGCGACGCCGATCACGATCAACCGGTTCCACAGCACCAGACCGGTGAACGGGATGGTGAGCGTGTTGCGATCCGCTGCTGTCCAGTATTTGGTGAGATAGCTGGTCGCGCCGAGGCCGAACGGCTCGGCATAGGCGCCGATCAGCTCATAGGCGGGGTTGCGATCGAGCACGACGCTCGCGACGAAGAACAGGATCAGGAACGCGATCACGCCGACATAGGTCGCCATCATCGACCGGGTGATCGTCGCCAGCGCGAAGAACATCGCGGAGGTGAGCAGGAGATTCGGCAGCGCCAGCACGCAATAGGCCGAGAGATAATAGCTCAGCCGGTTCGGTCCCAGCGTCTCGGGGTCCACCCAGGGCATGTAGCTGCCGACCCACACGGCCAGCGGCACCGCGAGGAAGCCGAGCGCTGCGGCGAGAAACGCGCCGCCGAACCGGCCGAACAGATAGGCCCCCTTGGTCACGCGGGTCGCCCGGACGATCGGGCCGAAGCCGGTATCGTCGTCGCGCACCACCACGTTGGCGACGAAGGCGGTCGCCACGAACATGTAGAACAGCGTCAGGATCTGCATCATCTGCGCGATCGCGAACGGTGCGTTCTTGTGGACGTTGCCGCCCGAGCCGATGCGGATCTGGTCCACCGTGGTCGCGCCGAAGGCGAGCAGGAAGAAGATCACGATCGCGACCCAGAAGACCGGGTTGCGGCGCTGGTAGCGCCACTCGAAGCCGAGGATGCCGGCGAACATGCGCGCCTCCCTCAGGCCGCGCGACGCGAGGCGTCGAGCGTCGAGAAATACACGTCCTCCAGGCCGCCCTGCACCGGCGTGAAGCCGTCGCCCGGCAGCCCGTCGGCGACGACATGGATGATGGTGCGGCCTGCGAACAGCCGGGTGGAGATCACCCGGAAGCGGTCGCGGTGCGCGTCCAGTTCGTCGCGGGCGATCGTCTTCTGCCACACCCGGCCGCGCGTCTGCTCGATCAGGTCGAGCGGCGCGCCCTCGAGCAGCACCCGGCCGCCGGCCAGCACCGCCATGCGCGGGCACAGGTCCGCCACGTCCTCGACGATATGGGTGGAAAGGATCACCACCACCGTGTCGCCGATCTCGGCGAGCAGGTTGAGGAAGCGGTTGCGCTCTTCCGGATCGAGTCCGGCGGTGGGTTCGTCGACGATGATCAGCTGCGGGTTGCCGATCAGCGCCTGGGCGATGCCGAAGCGCTGGCGCATGCCGCCGGAGAAGCCGGCCAGCGCCTTCTTGCGCACCGACCAGAGATTGACCTGGTGAAGCAGCGCCTCGACCGTCTCCTTGCGTTCGCCTCGCGCGGCGACGCCCTTCAGCACCGCCATGTGGTCGAGCATGTCATAGGCCGAAACGCGCGGGTACACGCCGAAATCCTGCGGCAGATAGCCGAGGGTGCGGCGCAGAAGTTCGGGCGTGGCGATCACGTCGAGGTCGCCGAACCGGATCGTGCCCGAGGTCGGCGTCTGCAGCGTCGCGATGGTGCGCATCAGCGTCGACTTGCCGGCACCGTTGGGGCCGAGCAGGCCGAACATGCCCGGCGGGATCGACAGCGTCACCCCGTCCAGCGCCCGGGTGCCGTTGCCGTACACATGCGTGAGGTTCTCGATCTGCAGCATCCCGCCCACTCCCCCGTGCGATGATGGTGCGGATGGTAGCAGCCGTATTGCCGATGTAAAGCACCTGCGCGAGCGACTAGGCAAGCGCGGCCCAGCTTGTCAGTATCGCCGGGCAACACACCAGACGAGATGCGGGAAGCGCCCGTCGAACAGGGAGAGATGATGATGGCGAGCAGCCCGTCCGATGCCATACCCCGGCATCACGAGGCGACCCGCAGCGAGAAGCTGGTGATCACCGCCAGCTCGCTCGGCACGGTGTTCGAATGGTACGATTTCTATCTTTACGGGCTGCTGACGACGATCATCGCCGCGCAGTTCCTGACCGGGCTCAACCCGACCACCTCGTTCATCATGGCGCTGCTGGTGTTCGCCGCCGGCTTCATCGTGCGGCCGTTCGGGGCGCTGGTGTTCGGCCGGATCGGCGACATGGTCGGCCGGCGCTACACCTTCATCATCACCCTTTTGGTGATGGGCCTCTCCACCTTCCTGGTCGGCTGCCTGCCGACCTACAAGACGGCGGGGGTCGCAGCACCCATCCTGCTCGTCGTGCTGCGCATGTTCCAGGGACTGGCGCTTGGCGGCGAATATGGCGGGGCGGCCACCTATGTCGCCGAGCACGCGCCGGAGGGGAAGCGCGGCTTCTACACCAGCTGGATCCAGATCACCGCGACCGCAGGGCTGGCGATGGCGCTGCTGATCGTCATCACCGTGCGCTCGCCGGTGACCGGCGTCGGCGAGGCGGCGTTCGCGGAATGGGGTTGGCGGATCCCCTATCTGCTCTCGGGCCTGTTCCTCGCGCTCGGCCTGTGGCTGCGGCTGAAGCTCCACGAATCGCCGGTGTTCAAGAAGATGAAGGCCGATGGCACCGCCTCCAAGGCGCCGCTGACCGAGGCGTTCGGTCGCTGGGGCAATCTCAAGATCGTGCTGATCGCGTTTTTCGGCGCGATCGCGGGGCAGGCGGTGATCTGGTACACCGGCCAGCTCTACGCGCTGTACTTCCTCGAGAAGATGCTGAAGGTGGACGGCCTCACCGCCAATACACTGGCGATCACCGCGCTGGTGCTGGCCACGCCGTTCTTCCTGGTCTTCGGCTGGCTGTCGGACAAGATCGGCCGCAAGCCGATCATCCTCACCGGCTGCGCGCTGGCGACGCTGACCCTGTTCCCGGTGTTCCATGCCCTGACCAGTGCCGCCAACCCGGCGCTGGCGCGCGCGCTCGCCTCGGCCCCCGTCACGGTCGCCGCCGACCCGGCCGAATGCTCGTCGCAGTTCGATCCCGTAGGCCAGAACAAGTTCGACGCGACCAGCTGCGACATCGTCAAGAACGCGCTCGCCAAGGCTGGCGTCAACTATGAGAATGTTGCGGCAGCGCCGGGCACGCTCGCCACGATCACGATCGGCGGCCAGCGTTTCACCGCGCCCGATCCGCGCCAGCTGACCGGCGATGCCCGCAGACATGCGATCGCCGCCTTTACCGCGCAGGTGATCGGCGCACCGGCGGTACCGGCCAAGGGCGACGCGGCCGCCAGGCCGGCGGTTACCGGCGCGCTTGCCATGGTCGGCTACCCGACCAAGGCCGATCCGGCGGCGATCAACAAACCGCTGGTCGTCGCGCTGCTCTTCTACCTCGTGCTGCTGGTGACGATGGTCTACGGCCCGATCGCGGCGATGCTGGTCGAGCTGTTCCCCAGTCGGATCCGCTACACCTCGATGTCGCTGCCCTATCATATCGGCAATGGCTGGCTTGGCGGACTGTTGCCGGCGATCGGCTTCGCGATGGTCGCGGCCAACGGCAACATCTATTACGGCTTCTGGTATCCGGTGGTGGTCGCGGCCGCGACGCTGGTGTTCGGGCTGTTCTTCCTGCCCGAGACCTTCCGCCGCGACGTCGACGGCTGACAAGGAAAAGGCCTCCGGAGCGTGCTCCGGAGGCCTTGGTCGTACCGGCAGGCCGGCGATCAGATATAGGTGCGGAGCAGTTCGCCGAGCGCGCAGATCGCCAGGCTCTGGCCATAGGGCATCGAGGTGAGGCGGATGTCCTTGTAGAATTGCAGCGTGTCGCCCATCGCGGTGCCGAAGCTTACCTGCTGCAGCTCGCCCTTTTCATCGATATTGTCGAGCACGCCGCGCACTGCCTTGAGGCCTACCGCTTCGTACGTGCGCGGCAGATAGCCCTTCCGCACCGCCTTCAGGATGCCATAGGCGAAGCCCGCCGTGGCCGAGGCTTCGAGATAGCTGGTCGGGTCCATCACCAGCGTGTGCCAAAGGCCATTTTCGTCCTGCGTCTCGGCCAGCGTCTTCGCCTGGGCGGCGAGCGTGTCGATCAGGAAGGTACGGAAGGCGTCGCCTTCGGGCAGATCGAGAATCTCGATGATCTCCGGAATGGCGATCGTCACCCAGCAATTGCCGCGCGCCCACAGCGCCTCGGCGAAGTTGTGCCGGCCGGTGAAGTCCCAGCCGTGGAACCACAGGCCGGTCTTCTTGTCGAACAGGTACTTGATGTGGACGAGGAACTGGCGCTTGGCCTCCTCCACATAGTGCGGGCGGTTCAGCAGCAGGCCGATCTTGGCGAGCGGCAGCACGCTCATCATCAGCGTGTCGTCCCACAGCTCGCCGGGATTCTCGTCATTGTAGACGATGTGCTGGAAGCCGCCCTCCTCGGTCTTGGGCAGCCCGTCGGGCGCCATCAGCCATTCGGCCCAGGTGTCGAGATAGGGCAGGTAGCTGGGATCGGGTTCGTGTTCGTACAGCCAGGCGAGGGTGAGGAAGGGCGCCATGGTGTTGATGTTCTTGGTCGGCGTGCCCTCGGCGAAGCGATCGGCGAACCAGGCCTTGATGATGCCCAGCGCCTTCGGGTCGTTCGTCTGCTCGAAATAGCGCCACATGCCGAACAGGCCGACACCGTGGGTCCATTCCCAGCCGGCCCAGCCCTTGGTGTCGATGATGCGCCCGTCTTCGAGGTGGAGCAGGAACTCGCCGGTCTCGTCCTGGATGTGGACGAGATTGTCCATCAGCAGGTCGATCTTCTGCGTGACGAGGCTGCGGGGAATGTCGTGCGAGGCGGCCAAGGGATGTGTCTCCGTACGTAAAAGGGGGTCAGAGGCCGTGGCGGCGGGCGAACCGCGCGAACAGGCCGGGCCAGGGATGGGGGGTGCCGTCGGGCTCGATCAGGGGCAGGCCGTGGCCGCCCTTCTCGAAGATCATCAGCTCGGACGGGATCTTCGCCGCCTGGAGCGCGGCGAACATCAGCAGGCTATTGGCGGGCGGTACCACCGGATCGTCTGCGGCGTGCGCGACGAGGGTGGGGGGCATGTCGGCGGGCAGGTCGCGCTCGGCGGAGAAGCGGCGGATCTGCTCCTCGCTTGGGGAGGGGCCGAGCAGTTCCTTGCGCGAGCCGCCATGCGCCTCGGGCGTGCGCAGCGTGATGACCGGGAAGAACAGGCCGAGCGCCACCGGGCGGGCGGAAAGCTGGTCGGCGGCGTCGACCGGCGCATAGGTCGCAAGGCCGGCGCGGCTGCCGAGCCGGGCGGTGAGATGCCCGCCGGCGGAAAAGCCGATCGCGCCGATCCGCGCGGAATCGATCTTCCACCGCGCGGCGCCGGCGCGGATCAGCCGCATCGCGCGCTGCGCATCCTGCAGCGGCGCGTCGGGGCCCGCCGCCCAGCCATCGTGGGGCAGGCGATAGAGCAGCTCGAATACCGTCGTGCCGCGCGCCGCGAAGTGCCGCGCGATGGCGGAGCCCTGCCGGCCCAGCGCCACCCGCGTGTAGCCGCCGCCGGGGATCATGAGCAGCGCCGATCCGTCGGGCCGCTCGGCGGGGACGACGTTGAGCATCGGGGTGGCGACATGCGGCCAGGCGATGTCGTCCTCGCCGCCGGTGGGCGAGCGCTTGACCCATTCGTCCCCGGCGGTAACCCCCTCGCCGCCCGGCGGACGGCCCGGCCAGAGCGGCAGTCGCTCGATCGGCGCCGCGCGCGCGGGGAGGGTGGCAGCAGCGGTCGCTACCGCCGAGGCGGCGAGCAGGGTGCGGCGCGTGATCATTGCAGTTCCTCCGGGCGCTGCGGTGCGGCGACCGGCGCGACGGGCAGACCGCCGCGGACGTTGCGCAGCGTGACCAGCTTCACCGGCTCCAGAGCATTGCCCGGCGCGCCGTCCGAGGTGACGGCCAGCGCGATGCTGTTGGGTCCGCGATGGTTGAGGACGCCCTCGGGCACCGGGAAGATGCGTTGCGGGCCGATATGCGCGATGAACTGCCCCATGTTCCAGCCATTGACGAACAGCAGCACGCGGTAGCGGGCGCCGGGCGAGCGCGGCTTGCTCGTGTCGCCGAAGGCCACGCCGATGGTGGCATCCTGGCCCTTTGGCACGGCGAGCGTGAAGCGGCTGCGATACCAGGTCGTGCCGGGTGCCGCCGGCGCGGCGGCCTTCCAGCCGTGATCGTCGAAGCCGGGGAGATGCCAGCCCATCCGCTCGCCATATTGGCCGCCGGTATTGGCGACGCCGCGTGCCGGATCGGGCAGGTCCTCGCCGCCCTTGCGGCCCTGGATCTTCCAGGCGACCGGTACGGCGAAGCTGGGGCCGCCTGCGGGCTCGACCGAGGCGAAGACGATGCCGCGGGCCTCCTTGTGGAAGTCGTCGGCGTCGAGATCCCAGTTATGGCCGTTGTTGCGGACCATCACCGACAGGACATGGGTGCCGGGGGACCGCGCTGCTTCCGGCAGCGCGAACTCGGCCACGCCGGTGGTGATCGGGCGGGGCAGGCCGGCGGGGATCTCGTCGCTGCCGACCAGCTTGCCATCGAGGAACAGCTGCAGCATCCCCGCGCCTCCCGCGCCGTAATGGATGCGGATGCGCTCCGCGGCGGCGTGCCCCTCGAACCGGCCGCGATACCAGACGTCGCCGTCGTGGAAGCCATAGGCGTCCATCAGCATGTTGGGCACGCCGTCGGGCCGGGCGGTGATGCTGGCATAGGCGCGGTTGTCGATCGC
>JAIYAA010000248.1 GCA_027489295.1 Sphingomonadales bacterium
CTGGCGTTCGGCGAAATGCTTTGCTAGGCGGCCTCTTCCAGGCACCCGTAGCTCAGCTGGATAGAGCGCTGCCCTCCGAAGGCAGAGGCCACAGGTTCGAATCCTGTCGGGTGCGCCATATTTTCAATGGCTTAGCGAACGATCGAGACGGCCGTACGGAAAATGTACGGAAAACATCGTCGGACGAAATGCGCTCAAATGAACTCCCGCCGTGACGATTCGTCGAACGCGACTGAACGCGCATCGCCAATCGCAAAGCCTCGCGCTGCGATCGGATGCGGTTTGGCGGGAGGGGCCTGAGATCGATTGCAACGCTTTGATTTTGATTAGTAAGATTCCCGGGGACACAAAACGTCCCCACATTTTTCCCACGCTCTGTGTGAGATTACCGGGTACAATCTGGCACACCTCGCGGTCGCTAAGTAGGCTCGCCTCCGTTGCGACGTTCTTGAGCGTCCGGGTCTTGAAGTGGCTTCGGCTCACCGGCCCTTGAGCGTGCGGAAGACTGGCTCGATCGCGCGGCGCCTGACCCGCATAGCGTTGGATCAACAGTCTGGCCGGGCCTGTATGGAGGCGATCACCACCTCATAAATGCCGTCGCATCGCGTCCGGACAAAAGCGAGCATTGTGCGTCCCGGTAGGTAGACTAGGCCCGCTTGCCCGTTCCCTTGCCGATATAGAACGGGGTTGGATCGCGACGGAGGTGCGCATAGACATAGCAACGCTTAGGGGCCGCCGCTCGCCTGTTGCGCGTACTGGCGGTTGCTCGACAATCGTAAAGAGTGGAATCGGATCGCCCTCGATCTTGGATGGCATGTAAAGCTCAGCCTCGCTCTCTATTCCGTCAGGGGATCCAAGAAGCTGGCCGTTACCCGCTTGGATCCTTGTTCCCCGAATTCAGCTGTGACCTTGTCCGTCGCGATGTGGGTAACGACCCCCTCGCCGAATTTGGCGTGTTTCACGCGGCAATGAAGGCTCAGCCGACCGTCTGACGAAACTTCGTCGGAGGGTCCATCCACCTGAACGCCGCTGGGTTCGGCAGGCCTGAATTTACGGATTGCCTCCGACTTTCCCCAGAAATCACAGCTGAAATTATTGAGGTAGCGATCTGCTCGACCAGGCTTGGCTTCGAATTCCTTCGGTATCGTCGACCCGTCCCCGCCCGCCTTCAGGAACTCGCGAACGGAGTGCAGCGCCAGCAGTCGAAGATGATTCCAATGTCCGGACAGGGTTTCTTGCCGCTGTTCCTCAAGCTTTGCCGCACTTAGTTTGCGCGCCGGTTGCGCCCGCGTGTAATCGGGGCGCATGTCAACATTATAGAAAAAGGTGATCGCGCCGAACCCCCACGCGGCATCGACAGTCGCTCGCCACTGATAGCTGACGCGGACCTCGACCCGGTTCGCGAAGCGATAAGGTGGCGGGATCTGGTCGTCGATCCGGAGAAGTTGAACTTCCCTTTCCTGCTCCTCGACCCGCTGCTTCATGTCACGAACCGCGGACACGAGATCGTGGCCCGAACTCCACGCACGGCTCCTAGTCTCGGATCGCTTGGTCGCGGCCTTCGCTTTGGCGTAGTTGGCTAGATCCCGTTCGTACCGACGCAGACGGCTGGCAATGTGCGAGCCTGAGCCTGCGAGTTGCAGCTCGTACAATGCGGAAGGCCGTTCTTCCTCCAAGGCCTGGCTCACGCGTCGCTCGACCTCGCGAACATCGATCGCCTTAATGGCCGTTATCTCATGGGGAGGGAGGTAGAGACTGCTCATTCGCGTGTTCCCGACGCTAGCGTGCGCAAAAGTTACGAAAGATCTTCTCGAACGACCCTCGCAATCGCGTCTCCCGATCCGGGCTCAACGGCGACAGACCGATCTCATATTCCTTGCGATGGCGCGAAAAGAGTTTGTCGATCGAGCCGGTATTCTGGGTCGAGACGAAAAATCGGCCGTCAGCGTAAATATCGTCGATCAGGCCGAGAAACGACCGACCGAGATCTACACCAAGCGTGCTGCTCAGATAATATTTGCACTCGACCGACATCACGACCTTGCTCGATCGAGGATGCACATTATTCGCGCGGCAGGTGTTGGCCTCGTCCTGATAAACGACGGCGACGTCGCACTCATGGTTCACCCGTGATTTGCCGGACACATAGATACCGATATGGACCTCAAGCACCGGCGCGCGGGGGAAGCGGATCTCGGCATGGCAATAATCATGCGCCGTTGAGAAGATCGAACTGGGCGAAGTCCGAAAATAGAAGCTGGTCGCGGGGACGCCATGCCGGGTCATCAGGCTGATCGTCGCCCCTTCCCGGCGCGCGGCGTCGAGCACCAGCGACCAGATATAGCATTCATACAGGTCGTTGCCGGCCGATGCAGCGGACAGGTTTGCGCTGCTCGCCGAGCCGATTGCCGCGCTGATCTCACTCCACATGTCGGGTCGCAACGGCATCAGGCGAATCCCCGGGTGTCAGGAAGATCCCGCTGCGGGAGATCTGCTTCCTCGATTATCTCGCGCAGCAGCCGGTTAAGCGCGCCGGTCACCTCCCGCGACTGGTCGATGCTGGTCCGCGAGATGCGCGCCGGACCATCTCCGTCGGGTTCGTCCGTATCTGCAACCCCTACGAGTCGCACAACCGGGTCATACAGGCCCTTCGACCCTCGACCACTGAAAGTCGTGATCGTGTCCACGAAGCGGTCCGCCATCATCTGCGGCGCTACCAACGCGACACACAGCGCCGTGACCAGCATGTCGAGCTCCTCGATCGATCTATAGGCTTCCGTGCCGACAAACTCACCGCTGGAAATTGTCGATGATCGCGGAGAGTCGGCCAGCACATCGATCCCAGGACTTTGGCGGACCTTCAGCTTGCGCTCCACAGGTCTCCCCGCTTCGACGTCCGCGCGCCACTGATTGATAATCTCGGTAATCCCAGGCTTGCCTTGCTGATCCGCAGCCTCGCGCACGGTTCGTTCAAGATGCTCGATCAGGCGCCTCGCCTCGTCGTCTGTAATTGCCATAAAAATTTTCGGGTCCGTCGGGAGTACGAAGTGACCATGATTTTATAAGCGCCGGAGGGCAAGAGAAGTATTGCCGTGCTGGCGCGGCCCAGTGACCGCAATTTTAACGGAGGAGGCGCGAGACTCGAGTCGATATCCCCTTGAAGTAAGCGTCGATCGGCCCATACTCGACTAGGTCATGGTCTTGACGCAATGAGCAGCAACAAGGGAGTCTTTGGCGCACGATTCCGCGTTACCATTTGGCGGTCGAGCCTAAAGCGCCTAAATACGCATCGCCATGTTAAATAATTTTAATATACCTTGATCTCTAAATTGTCGGATCTCTGCGTCTTATTGACAATTATACTACGTAAGCCTCTCGCATCATCTGCGAACGATCATCTTTGAAGACATACACCTCTGCCTGATCTGCCACGAAATTAGGCAAGATACTCCTTGAAGTAGCTCCACACGAACTCCATTCCCTTTTCGGTGATCTTGAATCCCCCCCGCACATCATCCGCATAACCTCGGTAGATAAAGTTAGACTTGCTTGCCTTGTGCGATTTGAGATTGCGTACGATTTGCGAAAACTTGGAGTCTTTCCGGCTTTCATTTGTCGCCATGTGATCGACTGACAGCTTCACATAACCGGGAATCGCATTGACGTGACCCCCGTTTTTTCCTCCAGTTGGAGCTAGAGTCCGGCCCCGGAAAGGGACGGACAGATGAAACGGAAGCAGTTTTCCGAAGAGCAGATCATCGGCATCCTGAAGGA
>JAIYAA010000235.1 GCA_027489295.1 Sphingomonadales bacterium
CTGGCGCGGCCCTGGGTCGAGTATCTCGCGCGCACCGGCTATCTGCTCCAGCAGGGCACGCATGTCGCCGACATCGCCTATTTCTTCGGCGAGGAAGCGCCGCTGACCCAGCTCTATGCTGATGGCCGGCTCACCCAGCTGCCGACCACGCATGGCTTCGATTTCGTCGATGCCGGCGCGTTGGGCGAGGCGCTGTCGGTGCAACACGGCGTGCTGCAGGCGAAGGGCGGCGCGCGCTACCGCGTGCTCTATCTGGGCGGCACCGCCGAGCGGATGACGCTGCCGGTGCTGCGCCGCGTCGCCGCGCTGGCCGAGGCGGGCGCGACGATCATCGGCACCGCGCCGACCGGCTCGCCCTCGCTCGCGGACGACGCAGCGGCGTATCGCGCGCTTGTCGCCCGGTTGTGGCCGGGAGGTGCCGAGGCGACAGTCGGCGCCGGACGCGTGATCGCCACCCGCGACCTGCCAGCAGCATTGCAGCGGCTGCAGCTCGCCCCGGATTTCGCCAGCGACGAAGCACCGAACGCCGCACCACTTCTGTTCCAGCACCGGGCGCTGGCGGACGGCCGCCACGTCTATTTCGTCCTGAATCGGGGTGCAGCACGCACCGTGACCGCGCGGTTCCGCGTCCAGGGCTTGCTTCCCGAGCTATGGCATGCGGATACCGGTACGAGCGAACCGCTCCGCTATCGGGTCGAGCAGGGCGCGACCGTGGTGCCGCTTACCCTGGCCGCCGAGCGCGGCGCGCTGGTGGTGTTTCGTACACCGTCCGCGGATGCCGCACAGAGCATGGCGACCCGGACCCTGCCGCTCGCGACGCTGAGCGGGCCTTGGACGGTGACGTTCCAGCCCGGCCGCGGTGCGCCGGGGACGACCACGCTGGCGACGCTCGCGCCGCTCGACGAAAGCGCCGATCCGCGGATCCGCTATTTCTCGGGCGAGGCGACCTATGCCCGGTCCTTCACCCCGCCGCCGGGTTGGCGCGCGGGGCAGCCGCTGTGGATCGATCTCGGACGGGTCGGCGACGTCGCCGAAGTGCAGGTGAACGGGCGCGTCGCGGGCATCGCGTGGCAGCTACCCAACCGGCTGGAGATCGGCGGGCTGGTGCACCGGGGCGCGAACGCCCTGACCGTCACCGTCGCCAATCTCTGGGTGAATCGTTTGATCGGCGATGCCCAGCCCGGCGCGGCCAAGGTGGCCTGGGTTGCGGCGCCGACGTACCGGCCGGATGCACCGCTGCGTCCCTCTGGCCTGATCGGCCCGGTCGTGCTGATGGGAGCGCAACGATGAACCGATCACAGCGGCGCTATGTCCTGCAGGAGGCCGCGATCGGCGCGGCCATCACCGCCGTGCTGAGCCTGGTCTTCACCCTCGTCATGTTCGGCGGCACTGCGTACGTGCCGGTGTTCGGTGGGGGCGGATTGATCGTCGATGCCCTTCCGCAGAATTTCTTCGGCGCGCTGATGTGCGTGCTCGTGCCGACCCTGCTGACGCGGAAGCGGTTGCGGTCACGACAGATCGCGCCGGCGCGGGCGCCCGCGTCGATCCGGCTGCCCGCCCCATTGCTGCCGCGTGCCCTGCTCGTCGCCGCTATCGCTGCCGCGGCAGGAACCCTGCTCGCCTGGGCCCTGCTGGCATCCGCCCCGTCATACTTGCCCTTCCTGCCGGTGCTCGCCGCCAAGGTCGCCTATGGTGCGATGCTCGGGGCGGTCACGGGTGGAGTGGCGGTACGTGTGGCGCTTGCGGATCTGGTCGATGCGTCGGCCTGAGCGGTTAAGTCGCGCCGGGCCCGTGCCGTCCCCCTCGGCGCGCGCCCCGGCGGGGACAGCAATGCCGATGCCGGGCGGGGACGACCGGTGACTGCCTATGGCAGTTTCTCCCCATGGGGGACGAGGTCGTCGATGGCGCGGGCAAGCTGTTGGGTAGAGTATGGTTTTTGCAGCAGCGGAAAGCCGTGGGCGCCTTCTTCGGCGAGGATATGGCTGTAGCCGCTCGCCAGAATGACCGGCAGCTGGGGGTGGGTCCTGCGGAGGCGCTTACCGAGCTCCAGGCCGCCAATCCCCGGCATCACCACGTCCGAGAACACGACGTCGAACATTGCATCGTCGCCCGCCACACTATCGAGCGCGGCTTCCGCGCTGCACACCAGCAGCGTGCGATAGCCCATGTCGTCCAGTGCCTCGCGCGCGAAGCGGCCCACCTCCTCATTGTCCTCGACGATCAGGATCGAAAGACCGGCCTTGCTTGCTGCGCGCTGCTGCACCCCGATGGGCGTTTCGGGCTCCGCGCCCGGTTCCGCCTCGGGCAGGTACAGGGTGAAGGTGGTGCCTTCGCCGAGCACGCTCGCGACATCAACATCGCCGCCCGACTGCTTGGCGAAGCCGAACACCTGGCTCAGCCCCAAGCCGGTGCCCTTGCCGACCGCCTTGGTCGTGAAGAAGGGCTCGAACACGCGCGCAAGGAGGCCTGCCTCGATTCCCGTGCCGGTGTCGGTCAGCGAGATCGCGGCGAAGCGGCGGTCCGATGCCGCATGGCCGCGGATGACGGGTTTGGCGACCGAACCGTTGAGCCGTATGGTGAGCTGCCCATCGCCCGCCATGGCATCGCGGGCGTTGACTGCCATGTTGACGAGCGCGGTCTCGAACTGGCTGACATCGGCGCGCACGACGCAGGGCGCGTCGGACAGGTCGAGCGCGATGGCGACACGCTTGCCCGTTACCGAGTTGAGCATGTCGGCCACGGCACGCAGCCGTTCGCCGACCTCGAAGGCGGCGGGGTTGAGCGTTTGCCGCCGGGCGAAGGCGAGCAACTGCCCGGTCAGCTTGGCCGCCCGGTCGGCCGTGTCCCCGATCGCCTCGACGTAGCGGACACGCCGCTCCGGCGGCAGGTCGGGGCGGCGCAGCAGGTCGACCGATCCCCGGATCACCGTCAGCAGATTGTTGAAATCGTGTGCCACGCCGCCGGTGAGCTGGCCCACCGCATCCATGCGCTGGGAATGCCGCAGCGCCTCCTCGGAGGCCATCAGGTCGCGTGTGCGCGCCTCGACCCGGTGCTCGAGCGTCATCGCGAGGTCGCTCAGCGTCGCTTCGCGGTCTAGCCGCTCGCGACCGATCGAGAGGAACCGGGCGAAGCTCTCGAAGAACGAGATCGCCTCGCTCTCGAACCGGTCGCGGCTGGTCGAGACGAACGAGATCACGCCGTACAGCGTCGTCTCCGACTGTACCGGAAAGCCGGCATAGGCGCGGACGCCGTGGCGCCGGCCGACCTCGGTGCGCGGGTCGGTCGATTGCTGGAGATGGTCCAGGATCAACGGCGCGCGCTGCTCGGCGACCAGTCCGCACAGGGGCACGTCGATGGGGCATGCATCGGCCAGCACGGCCCTGCTCTCCGGATCGACGCCGGTGGACTGGAGCAACCGCATGCGGGAGCCGTCGCTGTTGAGCAGATAGCTGTAGCTCCTGTCATAGCCCAGGCTTTCCGCGCCGCTCGACAGGATTTCCTGCAGCACCTGATCGGGATCGTCGGAGGACAGCAGCCCCGCCGAGGCGCGGGCGAGCAGATCGAGCCGCTGTTCGCGCAGCCGTTCCTCGGTGCGGTCGCGCAGCACCTTCACGAAGCCGATCACCGCGCCCTCGGCGTCCCGGAGCGGTGTCATCTCGCCCTGCGCCCAGAATCGCGTGCCGTCCGCGCGCAGGTGCCAGCGTTCGTCGTTGCCATGGCCCACCGCGAGCGCGCACGCCATCTCGTGCATCGGACGCCCGACCGCGCAGTCTTCGGGGGTGAAGAGCCGGTCGATCGTGGTCCCCAGCATCTCGGCTTCGTGCCAGCCGAGAATGTTTTCTGCGCCGACGTTCCAGCGCGTCACCCGCCCGTCGCAGTCCATCGCGATGATCGCGAAGTCAGTAGCGCTGTCGAGGATCTGGCGATGCCGCGCATCGCTCGCCCGCGTGGCATCGTTCGCCCGCGCGCGCGTCGATGCCGCGTCCGCCAGATCGAGCTGCAGCGCGAGCAGCTGGGCGAACATCTCGAACGTTGAGAGGATTTCCGGCCTGGTCAGATCGCGCGGCTTGGGATCGATCGCGCACAGCGTTCCGAAGAA
>JAIYAA010000186.1 GCA_027489295.1 Sphingomonadales bacterium
CACGAGCTGATCGACGCCAGCGCGATCCCCGACTGGGCCTTCGTGCTGCCCAAGGCGCTGGCCGTCACGCTGGTGCTGTTCTCCACGCTGATCGTCAGCGTGATCGGCGGCATGGTGATGCAGCTGGTCCACGGCTATAGCGATTTCGAGCTGGGCAAGTATCTGCTCTGGTACGTGCTGCCGGAAACCGTCGACTATACCCTGCTCGCCGTGCTGGCGGTGTTCCTCCAGGCGCTCAGCCCGCACAAGTTCGTCGGCTGGGGTCTGATGGTGGTCTATATCATCGGCCGGGTGACGTTGGGCAATCTCGGCTTCGGCGACGTGCTGTACAATTATGCGCAGGGCCCGGGCGTGCCGCTGTCCGACATGAACGGCCAGGGCAATTTCTGGATCGGGTCCTGGTGGCTGCGGCTCTACTGGTCGTCGTTCGCGGTGCTGCTGCTGGTGCTGGCCCATGGCCTGTGGCGCCGCGGCACCGAGACGCGGCTGCTCCCGCGCCTCAAGCGCCTGCCGCGCAAGCTGGCCGGCGTCGCGGGGATGATCGGGGGGGCGGCGCTGGCGGTGTTCGTTGCGACCGGCGTGTGGGTCTACACCAACACCCATGTCTGGAACGTCTATCGCACGCCGATCAGCGACGAGCGCGAGCTTGCCGACTATGAGAAGACGCTGCTGCCGTTCGAGGGCGTACCGCAGCCCTCGGTCGCCGCGGTGCGTGTCGCGGTGGACATCCAGCCGCATCAGCCGGGGCTGACCGCAGCCGGGCAGATGACGCTGGTCAACCGTACCGGCAAGCCGCTGGATGCGATCCACGTCCATCTGGGCGATCGGAAGACCAGGCTCCTGTCGGTAGCGATCCCCGGCGCCACCGTCGCCAAGGATTTCCCGCGCTTCCAGTACCGCATCTACCGGCTCGCCACGCCGCTGGCGCCGGGAGCGGCGACCACGCTCGACTTCCGCACCGAACGGCGCCAGCGCGGCTTCGCCAACAGCGGCAACGATACCCGCGTCGTTGCCAACGGCACCTTCGTCAACAACAGCGAGTTCGTGCCGACGCTGGGCATCGACCGGTCCGGCATGCTGCAGGATCGCGCCAAGCGCCGCAAATACGGGCTGCCGTCCGAACTCCGCCCGCCGAAGCTGGAGGATCTCGCCGGGACGCGCTTCAGCGCCTTCCATGTCGACTGGATCAAGACCGACATCACCGTCTCGACCGATGCCGACCAGACGCCGATCGCGCCGGGCGACAAGGTCGCCGATCGCAGCGAAGCCGGGCGGCGTACCGCGCGCTTCGTCACTTCGGTGCCGATCCTCAATTTCTATTCGGTGCAGTCGGCACGCTATCGGGAGAAGCATCTGCAGCACAACGGCATCGACCTGGCGGTCTATTACGACCCGCAGCACGGCGCCAATGTCGATCGGATGCTCGCCGCCTTCCGCCACGGGCTCGATACGTACCAGCCGGCGTTCGGCCCCTATCAGTTCCGCCAGGCGCGGATCATCGAATTCCCGGATTACGCCCAGTTCGCACAGGCGTTCGCGGGCACCATGCCCTATTCGGAAGGGATCGGCTTCATCGCCGACCTCTCCGACAAGGAGAAGATCGATTACGTCACCTATGTCGCGGCGCACGAGCTGGGGCACCAATGGTGGGCGCACCAGGTGATCCCGTCCGACAACCAGGGCGCGACCATGGGCGTGGAGACGCTGGCGCAATATTCGGCGCTGATGGTGATGGAGCACCTCTACGGCCGCGACCAGATCCGCCGCTTCCTCAAATACGAGCTCGATCGCTACCTCCGCAGCCGCGGCGGCGAGGTGATCGAGGAATTGCCGCTCGCCCGGGTCGAGAACCAGCAGTACATCCATTACCGCAAGGGCAGCCTCGCCATGTACCGGCTGAAGGACGAGCTGGGCGAGGCGCGGGTCAATGCGGCGCTCAAGCGCTACGACGCGAAGTTCCGCTTCCAGGGCCCGCCCTATCCCCGCAGCCTGGACCTGATCGCCGAATTCCGCCTCGGCGCCAGCCCGGCCGATAATGCGCTGATCACCGATCTGTTCGAGCGCATCACCCTCTATGACATCAAGACCCGCTCGGCCGTGGTGACCAAGCTGCCCGATGGCCGCTGGCGCACCACGCTGACGATCGAGGCGCACAAGCTCTACGCCGACGGGCGCGGCAAGGAAACCGAGGCACCGATGGCCGAACAGGCCGAATTCGGCGCGTTCGCGGCGATGCCGGGGCGCGGTGCCTTCGCCGCGAAGGACGTGCTGACGCTCAAGCGCCTACCGATCCGCACCGGCACGCAGGTAATCACGCTGGAGACCAAGGCAAAGCCGGCCTTTGCGGGCGCCGATCCCTATAATGTCAGGATCGATCGCAATTCGGACGACAATGTCATCGGCGTGACGGCCGGCTGAACATTTCCGCTGCCGGGTGCTTTCGGCAAACGTTAGTCCGTTTCCAGACGGACGATCGGAGCGTAAGCACCCGGCATGAGCCCAAGGATTGACGACCCCGCGAGCGAACCCGTGCAGACGGTGTTCGCCTCGATCGCGCCCTCCCCCGCCCTTCGCGAGGAGGAACCCTATGCGCGCGACGAGCTGCTGCACGAGATCTTCGAATCCGCGTGCCGGCAGCATGGCTGGCGCGGCGCGGTCCGGCTGCTCGGCGACGATCCGGAGAGCAGCCGCCGCACCGCGCTCAGCTATGTCGAGCTGCGCGACCGGGCGCTGCGCTTCGCCCGCCAGCTGCGCGACATGGGCGTGCAGCGCGGCGACCGCGTCGTCCTCTGCCTGCCGCGCGGGCTCGATCAATATATGGCGATCCTCGGCGTGCTCTGGGCCGGCGCCTGCTATGTGCCGGTCGACTGGACCTATCCGCAGGACCGCATCGACTTCATCGTCGAGGATAGCGGCGCGGTGCTCGTCGTCACCGAAAGCGCGCGCGCCGGGGAAATGACGGGCCGCGTGCTCGCGGTGGACACCGCGCTGGGCGACCTCGCCGCGCGCGAGGCGCTGCCGCTCGGTCGCGCCGAGACCGGCAGCACGCCCGACGACCTCGCCTATATCATCTACACCTCGGGCACGACCGGCCGGCCCAAGGGAGTGATGATCACCCACCGCAACGCCGCCCATCTGGTCCGCTCGGAATCCGCGATCCTGGCGCTGGAGACCGAGGACAGGGTGTTCGGCGGCTTCAGCCTCGCCTTCGACATGTCGGTGGAGACGATGTGGAGCGCCTTCTTCGTCGGCGCCGAGCTGCTCGTCGCGGGCGAGGCGCTGGCCAAGGCCGGGCCGGACATGGCGGAGGTGCTCGCCGCCGAGCAGGTGACGATCTGGCACGTCGTGCCGTCGCTGCTGACCCTGGTCGAGACGGAGATGCCGGCGCTGCGCCTGCTCAACCTGGGCGGCGAGGCGTGCCCGCCCGATCTGGTCACGCGCTGGGCGCGGCCGGGCCTGCGCATCCTCAACACCTATGGCCCGACCGAGACGACGGTGACCGCGACCTGGACCGAAGTCCAGCCCGGCCGCCGCGTTACCATCGGCCGGCCGCTGCCAGGCTATACGGCCTGGATCGTCGACGAGCAGCTCTGGCCGGTGCCAGCCGGTGCCGAGGGCGAACTGGTCCTCGGCGGTCCCGGGGTCGGTGCGGGCTATGTCAATCGCCCGGACCTCACCGCCGAGAAGTTCGTCCACACCCCGTTCCACGGGCCGGACGGCCAGCCGGCGCTGATCTATCGCTCGGGCGACCTCGTCCGGCTCGATGCGGTGGGCGACATCGACTTTATCGGCCGGATCGACACGCAGGTGAAGATCCGCGGCTTCCGCGTCGAGCTCGGCGAGATCGAGGCGGTGATCGCCGACGATCCCGCAATCGCGCAGGCGGTCGTCCACCTGTTCCGCGACGACGATGGCGCCGAATTCCTCGCGGCATTCCTCGTCGCGCGCGGCGGTGCGGCGATCGACCTCGACGCAGTGCGCACGCGCGTACGCGATCGACTGCCCAACTACATGCGGCCGGCCGGCTATCAGCTGCTCGACGCGCTTCCCACCCTCCCCGCCTCGGGCAAGGTCGATCGCAAGGCGCTGCAGCGCCCCGCGCTCGCCCCGGCCAGCGAGCGCGAGACCGTCGCGCCCGCCACCCCGCTGGAGGTGCAGCTGCACGCCGTGTGGGCGGAGGCGTTCGCGCCGCAGAAGGTGTCGGTGACCGACGATCTGTTCGAGGATCTGGGGGGCCACTCGCTCAAGGCGGCGCGCCTCGTCTCGGCGATCCGCAAGACGCCGGGCCTTGCCGGCATCTCGATCCAGGACCTCTACGCCGCCCCCACCATCCGCACGCTCGCCGAGCGGCTGAAGGACAAGGTCGTCGCCGACACCGCAGCCGAACAGCCCTTCCACCACACGCCGGCCGCGACCCGCTGGCTTTGCTGGATCGCCCAGACGATCGCGCTGGTACCGATCTACGCGATCGCCGGGCTGCAATGGTTTTTCCCCTATGTCGCCTATGTGCATCTGTCGGGCGACATCGACCGGGTACCGGCGCTGATGGTCAGTGGCCTCAGCTTTCTCGCCATTCCGCCGCTGGCGATGCTCGCCTCGATCCTGGTCAAATGGCTGGTGATCGGCCGCTACCGCGCCGGTGACTATCCGCTCTGGGGCAGCTATTATTTCCGCTGGTGGTTCGTCCGTCGCTTCTCCGAGGTGATCGCCACCCCCTATCTTGCCGGCACGCCGATGATCCGTGCCTATTACCGGCTGATGGGCGCCAAGGTCGGCAAGCGCGCCTTTATCGGCCGCGGCAACATCGATGCGGCGGACCTGGTATCGATCGGCGACGGCGCCGTAGTCAGCGACTATGCGATGCTGGCGACCACCTCGGTCGAGCGCGGGCTGCTGCGGATCGGGACGGCGACGATCCGGCCCGGCGCGTTCGTCGGCTCGATGGGGGTGGTCGGGCGCAACTGCACCATCGGTGAAGGCGCGGCGCTGGAGGATCTGTCCGCGCTGCCGATGGGCACTACCATCCCAGCCGGCGAACGCTGGAGCGGATCGCCCGCGCGTCCCATCGCGACCGGCATCCCCCGCGAGACCGACGATGAAGCCGGCCCGCTCCGCCGCCTGCTCACCGGCATCGCGCTGACCATCGGCGCGCTGATCCTGCCGATCGTCGCGATCCTGCCGATTGCGCCGGGGCTGGTGTGGATGATCGAGATCGACTGGAACACCGAAAGCTACAGCTATCTGCTGATCTCGCCGATGCTCGCGGTCACCTATGTGCTGCTGATGTGCGTGCTGACGGTCGCGGCCAAGCGGCTGTTCCTCGGCCGGGTGAAGCCGGGCCGCTATTCGATCCACAGCTGGTTCTATGTCCGCTTCTGGTTCGTCCAGCAGGTGAACGACCTCGCGCTGCGGCTGCTCCACCCGATCTACGCGACGCTCTACGTGGTGCCCTGGTACCGGGCGCTGGGCGTGAAGGTCGGGCGGCGGGCCGAGATCTCCACCGCGGCGGCGATCGTCCCCGATCTGGTCGAGGTCGGGCCGGAGAGCTTCATCGCCGACGCGGTGCTGTTCGGTGCTGCCCGGGTGGAGCCCGGCGCGATCCGGCTGGCGCATACCAAGATCGGCCGCCGCTCGTTCATCGGCAACTCCGCGCTGCTGCCGGCCGGCGCCACGATCGGCGACGGCGTGCTGATCGGCGTGCTCTCCAAGCCGCCCGAGGACGGCAGCGCCGCCCAGCCCGACGGCACCTGGTTCGGCTCGCCGCCGATCTCGCTCCCGGTCCGCCAGACGGTCGGCCTGTTCGACGAAGGCGCGCGGTTCAACCCCAGCAAGCGGCTGATCGCCACCCGCCTTTCGATCGAGGCGATCCGGGTGACGCTGTCGCTCACCCTGTTCGTCGCGTTCTTCAGCCTGCTGCTCTCGATCGTCAGCGAACTCGATGACCTGCGCAACGGCGGGCATCTGATCGTCTACGCCTTCCCGTTCCTCTATGTCGGCTTCGCGCTGGCCTGCGGGATGTCGGTCGTGCTGCTGAAGTGGCTGGTGATGGGGCGGTACAAGCCCACCACCCAGCCGTTGTGGAGCACCTTCGTCTGGCGGACCGAGCTGGTGACGGCGACCTACGAGAATCTCGCCGTGCCCAACCTGCTCGAGCCCTTGCGCGGCACGCCGTGGCTACCGGCCTATCTGCGCCTTCTCGGCTGCAAGATCGGCAAGCGCTGCTATATCGACACCACCGACGTGACCGAGCAGGATCTGGTGGAGATCGGCGACGACGTCGCGCTCAACGACTTTGCCGGCCTCCAGACGCATTTGTTCGAGGATCGGGTGATGAAGGTCAGCGGCGTGAAGGTCGGCGACCGGGCGACGCTCGGCTCCTATGCGATCGTGCTGTACGATGCCGAGATCGGCGAGGACGTGCAGCTGGGCGATCTGTCGGTGGTGATGAAGGGCGAGACCCTGCCTGCGGGGACGTCATGGGAAGGCTCGCCGGCACAGCTCGCGCAGGAGGCGTGACCGGGCCGGTCTGGCTGTCCGGCCCGGTTTCGGACTGGCCGGCGGCGGCGGATCGGCCGATCGCGTGGCACATCCGGCTCGACGATCCCGCGGTGGCGCGGCTTCATGTGTCCGCTGCCGTCCGCGCCGAGGATCTGCGCGACCTGGCGAACAGGCCCCAGGCCGAACACCGGCTCCGCCGGCGGCAGCTGACGCGCCTGCTGCTTGCGCGCATCGCCGACCTGCATCCGGACCAGATCGCGTTCACGCGCTCGGCGCTCGGCGCGCCGCTGCTGGCCCTGCCCGAAGGCTGGCATGTCAGCGTGGCGGGGCGCGGGGTGGAGGCGCTGATCGGGGTTTCGCGCGCCGCGATCGGCGTCGATCTCGAGGAGTTGCTGGATGCCCCCCTCCCCGACGACGCGATAACGGCGGGCGAGCGAGGCACCCTCGCCGCCGCCGGTCCGCGGGAATGGACCGCCTGCTGGGTCGCCAAGGAGGCGCATGCCAAGCGTCTCGGTATCGCCTCGGCTGTGGACCCGGCCGCGATCCATACCGAGGCCCTGAGCACCGATCATTGGGTCGCCACGACCGCCGAGGGCGACTCCCGCTGTATCCTTCGGCAGTCGGGCTCGCTGCTGCTGGGCGTGGCGGTGGCGGACTGAGCGCCACCGCCGGCCGGGTCAGACCGTTGGCTGCCAGCCGCCGCCGAGCGCCCGGAACAGGTTGACCTGCGCCTCGGCGATTGCGGCATCCGCCGTGGCCAGCGCCGCCTGCGCGTCGGCAAAGGTGCGTTCGGCGTCGAGCAAGTCGAGCGAGTTGATGTCGCCCTCGGTCTGGCGCGCGCGGGCGATGCGGACGACGGCCTCGGCTTCGTCATGCGCAGCCTGCAGCGCGGTGCGCCGTTCGAGCGCGCGGCCATAGGCGGAAAGCGCCGTCTCGGTCTCCTGCAACGCGGTCAGCACGGTGCCGTCGAACGTCGCGAGCGCGGCGCGACTGTCCGCCTCCGCCGCGGCGATGCGGGCGCGGGCGGGTGCCGGGTTCACCGTCCAGTTGATCAGCCCGCCGACCAGCCAGCGCAGCGGCCCCGCGCCGAAGATATTGCCGAAGTCATTTCCCGTGGATCCCCCCGAGGCGCCGAGCGAAATGCGCGGATAAAGGTCGGCCGTCGCCACGCCGATCCGCGCCGTCGAAGCGGCGAGCCGGCGTTCGGCCGCGCGCACGTCCGGCCGCCTTGCGAGCAGCGCGGCGCCGTCACCGACCGGGATCGGCTGGTCTAGCCGCAGTGTCGTGTGCCGCTCGCGCGCTTCGGGCGGTAGCTCGGCGGGGGTCTTGCCGATCAGCGTCGCGAGGCGGAACAGCGCCGCATCACGCTGGGCAGCAAGCGCGGGCACGTCGGCCTGGCGCTGATTGCGCAGCGCGGCGATGCGGGCGACGTCGAGCCGGGTCGCGAGCCCCACGCCGCGGCGGCGCTGCGTGAGGTCGATCGACTGATCGAGAAGTGCCACGATATGCTCGGCCACGGTCAGCCGCTCGGCCGAGGAGACCGCATCGGCATAGGCGCGCGCGGTATCCGCCGCGACGATCACGCGGACCGCGTCCCCGTCGGCCTCCGCGGCGGCGACATCGCCGCGGGCGGCCTCGACGTTGCGCGACAGGCGGCCGAACAGATCGACCTCGTAGGAAACGCTGAGGCCGGCATCGACCTGCCAATCCTCCTGCGCGGTGCCGATCGGACGCTGCCCGGCCGGCACGCGGCCGTAATTGGCCCCGGCGCTCGCGGTGCCCTGCGGCAGCCGGTTGGCGCTGGCACCGCGCAACGTGGCGCGGGCGCGCTCGATGCGGGCAACGGCGACGCGAACATCGGCGTTGGCGGCGAGCGCCTCTGTGACGAGCCGGTCGAGCACCGGGTCGTTGTAGAGCCGCCACCAGCCCGCCTGCACCGGCGCGGTGTTGACCGCCGGGCTGGTGGAGAGGAACGCCCCCGAGGCCGTCTGCGGATGGGCGGGTGCGGTATAGTTCGGGCCGGCGGCGCAGGCGGAAAGCGCCAGCGCCGAAACCGCGGCCATCATGGAAGCCATGCGTTGCATGCGAAATCTCCTGAATTGTGAAGGCGCGCCCTCCCCTCTTCCGTCATCCCAGCTTCCGCCGGAATGACGGCTGGAAGAGAGGAAACGGCGGGCCTTCCCCTGTGCTTACTCGGCCGGCTGGAGCTGGTGGTGATCGCCCCCCTGCCCGCGCCGCCGGGCAAGCCGCGCACCCAGCGCACGGCACACCACGTAGAAGGTCGGCGTGAACAAGAGGCCGAAGCCGGTGACGCCCATCATCCCGAAGAACACCGCCGTCCCCAATGCCTGGCGGAGCTCGGACCCCGCACCGCTCGCGATCAGCAGCGGCACCGCGCCGAGGATGAAGGCGAAGCTGGTCATCAGGATCGGCCGCAGCCGATCCTGCGCCGCCCGCACCGCGGCTTCCACCGGCGACAGGCCGTCGCGCACTTCGGCCTGGTGGGCGAACTCGACCACGAGGATCGCGTTCTTGGCGGCGAGCGCGATCAGCACCACGAGCCCGATCTGCGTCAGCACATTGTTGTCCATGCCGCGCAGGTTCACGCCCGCCATGGCCGCCAGCAGACACATCGGCACGATCAGGATGATCGCCAGCGGCAGCGTCAGGCTCTCATATTGCGCCGCCAGCACCAGGAAGACGAACAGCACCGCCAGCGCGAACACCAGGCCCGCCGTGCTTCCCGCCATCTTTTGCTGATAGGCGATGCCGGTCCACTCGCCCGCATAGCCGGCGGGCAGGTCGGCGGCGATCTTCTCCATCGCGTCGAGCGAGGCGCCCGAGCTGTAGCCCGGCGCGGTATCGCCATCGACTTCCACCGCCGGGAACAGGTTGTAGCGCGTCACGCGATACGGGCCCGTCTTGTTCTCGAAGGTCGCGACCGATCCGATCGGCACCATGCCGCCGGCGTCCGAGCGCGTCTTGAGGTTGGCGATGTCGGCCTCGGTCGCCCGGAAGGGCGCGTCGGCCTGCGCGGTCACCCGGTAGGTGCGGCCGAGCATGTTGAAGTCGTTCACGAAGGCCGAGCCGAGATAGACGTTGAGCGCTTCGAACACCCGCTCGGGCGGCACGCCCAGCATCTCGGCCTTGCGGCGGTCGATATCCGCGAAGACGCGCGGCGTCGCGGTGTTGAAGAAGGTGTAGACCTGGGCGAGCCCCGGGGTCTTGTTGGCCTGGCCGATCAGGCCGAAGGACGTGGCGCCCAGTGCCTGATAGCCATGCTCGGCGCGATCCTCGACCATCAGGCGGTAGCCGCCGGCCGAACCGATGCCCTGGATGAGCGGCGGCGGGACCACGAGCAGCATCGCCTCGTTGATGTCGGCGGTGCGCTTGCGCGCCTCGGCCATGATGCCGGCGATGTTGACGCCCAGCTTCTTGCGCTCCTCGAAGCTCTGCAGCGGGACATAGGCGGCGGCGCTGTTCGGGGCGAGCGTCTGCGACGG
>JAIYAA010000290.1 GCA_027489295.1 Sphingomonadales bacterium
AACCTGCAGTTCACCGCCGCCTACAAGGAGCGCGGCGCGCTCAACACGCTGCTCCAGCTCGATGCCGAGGCGCGGTCCAAGGGCGTGATCGCCGCCTCCGCCGGCAACCACGCGCAGGGCCTCGCCTATCATGCGACGCGGCTGGGCATCCCCAGCACGATCGTGATGCCGAAGAACACGCCGATCGTGAAGGTCACCCAGACCGAAGGGCACGGCGCCAATGTCGTGCTCCACGGCGAAACCTTCGACGCCGCCTACCAGCATTCGCGCGAACTGGAGGCGGAGCGCGGCTTCACCTTCATCCACCCGTTCGACGATCCCCGCGTGATCGCCGGCCAGGGCACCGCGACGCTCGAACTGCTCGAGGATGTGCCGGGCATCGACACGCTGGTCGTGCCGATCGGCGGCGGCGGGCTGATCTCCGGCGCGGCGGTGGTCGCCAAGGCGCAGGACCGGCCGATCGAGGTGCTGGGGGTCCAGGCCGAGCTCTATCCGTCGATGTACAACCGCGTGCACCACACCGAAATGCCCTGCGCGGGCGACACGCTCGCCGAGGGCATCGCGGTGAAGTACCCCGGCACCATCACCGCGAAGATCGTCGAGGCGCTGGTCGACGACATCGTCCTGGTCGGCGAGCGGCGGCTGGAGGAGGCGGTGAGCCTGCTGCTCCAGATCGAAAAGACGGTGGTCGAAGGGGCAGGGGCCGCCGGCCTCGCTGCCTTGCTGTCCGAGCCCGAGCGCTTCAAGGGCAAGACCGTCGGCACGATCCTGTGCGGCGGCAACATCGACACGCGCCTGCTCGCCAACGTGCTGCTGCGCGACCTCGCCCGCTCGGGCCGCCTCGCCCGGCTGCGCATCCGCCTGCAGGACCGGCCGGGCGCGCTGTTCCACGTCGCGCGGATCTTCCACGAGCAGGGCGTCAACATCATCGAGGTGTATCACCAGCGCGTGTTCACCTCGCTGCCCGCCAAGGGGCTGGTGACCGACATCGAGTGCGAGACGCGCGACCGCAACCATCTCGACCGGCTGATCACCGCACTGCGCCGCGCGCAATATGAAGTGAGCATGGTCGAGTCCGCCTGATGCGTACGCTGTTCTCGACCCTGCTCTATCAGCAGCCGCTGGGCGACGACGCCCTGATCGCGGAGCTGGAAACCTCGTGCCTGCAACTGGCGGAGGACGACACCGCCGGGCGCCGCTGGTGTCGCGAGAACCACTATCGCGGCTATACCAGCTATGCCTCGCTCGACGACCTGCCGATCCGCGACCCGGCCTTTGCGGACCTGAAGCGCCTGCTCGATCGCCATGTGGCGAAGTTCGCCCAGGCCTGTGCGTTCGATCTGGGCGGGCGCAAGCTCAAGCTCGACAGCCTGTGGGTGAACGTGCTCGACGGCAAGGGCGGCCACAGCGCGCACATCCATCCGCACAGCGTCCTATCCGGCACCGTCTATGTCGCGCTGCCTTCGGGTTCGCGCGGGCTGAAGCTGGAGGATCCGCGGCTGGCGATGATGATGGCCGCGCCGACGCGCCTGGCCGATGCGCCGGAATCGCTCCAGCCGTTCATCGAAGTGGTGCCGGAACCGGGCACGGTGCTGTTGTGGGAAAGCTGGCTGCGCCACGAAGTGCCGCCGGGTTCGGCCAAGGACAAGCGGATCAGCGTCAGCTTCAACTATCGCTGGTGACCGGCGGGCACCGCGGCAAGACGGGGGAATAGAGGGCGATGGGACTTCAGAACATTGTCGACCGGGTTCTGCTGAAGCTGGTGCGCAACCATGAGGAAAGCGATTTCCTGCGTCGCCGCTACCAGAAGCTCTACAATATCGAGATCGGTGCCTACAGCTATGGCGCCTTCGATCGCTGGCGGATCGCGCCGGGCACGCGCATCGGGCGCTATTGCTCCTTCGCGGGATCGGTGATGGTCATCTCGACCAACCATCCGATGCAGGCCCTGTCGACCCATCCGATCTTCTACCTGAAGAGCCGCGGTGTGATCCCGGAGAACCGGGTGGTCGGCCGGCCCACCATCGTCGAGGACGATGTCTGGATCGGCCACCAGGCGATCATCACGCCCGGCTGCAAGCATATCGGCCGGGGCGCGGTGATCGGGGCGGGGGCGATCGTCACCCGCGACGTGCCGCCCTATGCCATCGTCGCGGGGAATCCGGCCAAGCTGATCCGGCATCGCTTCCCGGCGGACGTGATCGAGGCGCTGGAGCGGACCCGCTGGTGGGAACTCGATCGGCCCACCTTGGCGCGTGCCTGCGCCGTGGTGCCCGAATTCGCCCATGAACCGACCGTCGACAATGCGGCGGCATTCGAGCGGGCGGTCGCCGCGGGATAGCGATTGGTTTGTTGGCCCCCACCGCCTATGTTGCGGGCCAATGGCTAAGAACAGAACAAGCGCAGGGCTGCCGACGCGGCAGCAGATTCTCGATTTCATCGCATCCTCGAACACGCCCGCCGGCAAGCGCGAGATCGCGAAGGCGTTCGGGTTGAGCGCGCAGGACAAGATCCTGCTCAAGGCGCTCCTCAAGGACATGAGCGACGAGGGGCTGATCGACGTCGCTCCGGGCCGTGCCTTCCACAAGATGGGCGGGCTGCCCAAGGTCACCGTGCTGCGCATCACCGATGCCGACGGCGACACGACCTGGGCAGTGCCCGAGCGCTGGGAAGCCGAGCACGTGCCAGCGCCCCGCCTGCGCGTGCGCGAGCTGCGCGGCAAGCGATCCGCGCTGGGGGTGGGCGACCGCATCCTCGCCCGCACCGAAGAGGCCGGCAACGGCTGGATCGCGCATCCGATGAAGACCCTCGCCCGCGGCGAGGAACTGATGCTGGGCGTGCTGCACGAAGAGGGCGGCAGGCTGTGGCTGCAGGGGGTGGAGAAGAAGGAGCGGCGCAGCTGGCCGGTCTCCGATGCCGGGGGGGCGGAAGTCGGCGACCTGGTGCTGGCCGAGAAGACCGGGCGGCCGCCGCGGATCACCGCGAAGGTGGTGGAGCGGCTGGGCGATCCGTTCGCGCCGCGCAGCTTCTCGCTGATCGCGATCCACCGCCACGGAATCCCCAACGTCTTCTCGGAGGAACTGCTCGATGAGGCCGAGCGGATCGCGCAGCAGCCGCTGGGCACGGACCGCGAGGATCTGCGCAACTTGCCCATCGTCGCGATCGATCCCGCCGATGCGCGCGACCATGACGATGCCGTCTGGGCGACACCGGACGACGACCCCGCCAACGAGGGCGGCTGGAAGGCGATCGTCGCGATCGCGGACGTGTCCTTCTACGTGCGCCCCGGTTCGCAGCTGGATCGCGAGGCGCGCAAGCGGGGCAATTCGGTCTATTTCCCCGATCGCGTCGTGCCGATGCTGCCCGAGGTCCTCTCGGCGGACGTCTGCTCGCTGAAGGAAGGCGTCGATCGCGCCGCGCTCGCCTGCCATCTGCAGGTGACGAAGGGCGGCGCGCTCAAGAGCTGGCGCTTTACCCGCGCCGTGGTGCGGCTGGCGGCGAACATCGCGTACGAGGACGCGCAGGCGGCGATCGACGGTGATCTCGACCATCCGCTGACCGATACCGCGCTCCGCCCGCTCTGGGATTGCTGGCACGCGCTCTATGCCGCGCGCGAGAAGCGCGAGCCGCTGGACCTCGACCTGCCCGAGCGGCGCATCGTGCTCGACGAGAAGGGGCGCATCCTCTCGGTCGCGCCGCGCGAGCGACTCGATGCGCACAAGCTGATCGAGGATTACATGATCGCCGCCAACGTCGCCGCCGCCAAGGCGCTGGAGGCGAAGAAGACGCC
>JAIYAA010000095.1 GCA_027489295.1 Sphingomonadales bacterium
CGCGCCGGCATCGCCTCGCTCAACCATATCGCCTTCGAGATGCGCGACATCGATGCGGTGATGCGCGGCATCGGCCGGCTGCGCGACCATGGCATGGTCCCTGCCTGGGGGCCCGGCCGGCACGGTCCCGGCGCGAACGTGTTCGCCTATTTCATCGCGCCGTTCGGCGGGGTCGTCGAATTCTCGACCGCGGTGGAGAAGGTGCCCGACGACTACCGCGTCGGCGCGCCCGAGGACTGGACCTGGCCGGAGGGCAGGATCGACCAATGGGGCCTCTCCGACAAGGACAATGCGGCGCTCCGCACGGCCGAGGAGCGCTTCTGCTTCCGCCGCGACTGGGATGCCGCCCCTCTCGACCAGTTGATGGGAGCAATCGCCTGATGCGTTACGTGAGTTTCCTCCGCCCCGACGGCACGCCGAGCTATGGCCGGCTGGACGGCGAGCAGATCCTCGAGCTGGCCGGCGCCGATCGCCCGACCGATCTCGCCGCCGCCATCGCCGCCGGCAGCCTGGGCACGCTGGCGCCCGGCCAGGCCTGGGCGCGCGGTGACGTGGTTCTGCTGCCGCTGGTCCCGAATCCGGGCAAGATCTTCTGCGTCGGCCTCAACTATGCGACCCATGTCGCCGAGACCGGCCGCGAGCAGAAGGACCATCCGGCGATCTTCACCCGCTGGGCGGACAGTCTGGTCGCCGACGGCCAGCCGCTGGTCCGCCCGCCCGAGACGCAGCGCTTCGACTATGAGGGCGAGCTGGCGATCGTGATCGGCCGCTATGGCCGGCGGATCCCGCGCGACCAGGCCTGGGACTATGTCGCCGGCTATTCGATCTTCCAGGACGGATCGGCGCGCGACTGGCAGCGGCACAACATCCAGTTCACGCCCGGCAAGAACTTCCCCGCGACCGGCGGGTTCGGCCCGGCGCTGGTCACCCCCGACGAGATCGACGACCTCGGCGCGCTGCGCGTCCAGACGCGGCTCAACGGCCAGCTCGTGCAGGATCAGCCGATCGCCGACATGATCTGGGATATCCCGACGATCATCGAATATTGCTCGGGCTTCACCGAACTGGCGCCGGGCGACGTGATCGCCACCGGCACGCCCGGCGGCGTCGGCGATAAGCGCACCCCGCCGCTCTACATGCGAGGCGGCGACGTGGTGGAAGTCTCCATCGGCGCGATCGGCACGCTCACCAACCCGGTCATCGACGAAGCCTGAAGACAAGCGGCGCCAACGCCGTCCGAAGAACAAAATTTGGAGAGGGTTATCATGAAGAAGCAACGGATGTTCCGCCTGCTTGCAGGTTCCGCCGCCGTGTTGGCGGCGGCCCCCGTCGCGGCCCAGACCGCACCACCCGCCACCGAGACCAGCCCCGCCGTGCAGGACGAGATCGTCGTCACCGCGCAGCGCCGGCAGGAGCGCGTGGTCGATGTGCCGATCTCGATCACGGTGGCGAGCGCGGCGCAGCTCGAGCGCCAGCAGGTCAACACGGTCAACGATCTGGCCCGCATCTCGCCCAGCCTCGAGATCCAGCAGGCGCCGGGCCAGAATACCGGCGGCGGCGGATCGCTGCGCGGCATCGGTACCCAGACCTTCTCCGCCGGCGCGGTAGCCTCGGTCGGCATCGTCGTCGACCAGGTCAGCCAGGGCAATGCCAACATCTCCGACCTGTTCGACGTCGCCCGCATCGAGGTGCTCAAGGGCCCCCAGGGCACGCTGTTCGGCCTGACGACGTCGGCCGGCGTGATCAACATCACCACCAATGCGCCCGATCCCACCCAGTTCAGCGCGCGGCTGCGCACCGAGCTTTCCAACGAGGGCACGCTCGGCTCCGGCTTCGGCAATCAGGTGGTGCAGGGCATGGTCAATGTGCCGCTGAGCGCCGATGCCGCGCTGCGCGTCTCCGGCTTCGGCAATCTGCGCCAGGGCCCGAACCGCAACGCGACCACCGGCGACCTCAACGACACCAACCGCTGGGGTGGCCGCGCGCGGCTGTTGTGGCGCAACGACCGGCTGACGCTCAACCTGATCGGCGACTACAGCAAGACGACCACGCAGAACGGCGGCGACTTCTTCACCTTCGTTCGCGCCGGCGGGCCGGGCACGTTCTTCGGCGGCGCGGGCTTCGATCCCGTCGGCATCAGCGCGCGGCTGGCCAGTTGCGGCGTGACCGTTGGCGAAGGCAATCGCGACTATTGCATCGCCAGCGGCTTCCGTGGCCGTGCCCAGAGCTATGGCGTGTCGTTCCAGGCCGATTACGCGTTGGATCCGTTCACGCTGACCTCGATCACCTCCTATCGCGGCAGCACCGAGAAGGGCAGCGGGGCGGCGACCAGCGTGTTCCGCGGCGATCCGCTCGAGCTTTGGGTCGCCAACGGGCCGGTCAACCGCCGCACCAGTCTGTTCACCCAGGAGCTGCGCATCGCTTCTCCGTCGAGCCAGACCGTCGAATATACCGCCGGCCTGTTCTATTCGCGGCAGGTGCAGAACCGCGATCCGGAATCCTTGCGGGTGACGCTGCGCCCAGCGCCGAACGTGGTCATCCCGATTGCCACGCAGCTGGGTGCCACCGACCATATCTACGACGAATCGCTCGCCGCCTTTGGCCAGGCGACGATCCACGTCACCCCGGCACTGCGCCTGATCGCCGGCGGTCGCTATACCAACGCCAAGCTCGGGCTCGACCGGGTGAGCCTCGATAGCCCGGCCAGCCCCAATTATGCCCAGCGGCAGGAAAGCAACGTTTTCTCCTATCGCTTCGGCGCGCAGTACGACCTCAACGCGACGACGATGGTCTACGCAACCGCCTCGCGCGGCTTCAAGGGCGGGCAGATCGCGACGCCGGCGCTGCCGCTAACCCCCTATGTGGTGCTGCCGGAAATCCCGCGCGCCTATGAGCTGGGCTTGAAGAGCACGCTGTTCGGCGGCTGGGTGCTGGACGTCAACGCCTTCTACCAGAACATCAAGAACTTCCAGGCGCAGCAGTGCACTACCGTGCAGAACACCGGCGCGATCAGCTGCGTGCAGAAGAATATCAACGGCGTGAAGTCGCGTGGCGCGGAGATCAACCTGTTCGGCCGCGTCACCGAAGGGCTGTCGGTCAACACGGGCTTCCTGTGGGCGAAGGCGACCTATCCGGGCAATTTCATCGGCACCGACGGTACCCAGATCGGCGGCACCCAGCTCGCCTATGCGCCCGAATACAAGTTCACCTTCTCGGGTGAATATGAGGCGCCGATCCGTGACAACATCAAGGGCTTCATCGCCGCGGACACGGTGTGGAAGTCGCGCATCCGCTACGAGGCGAATTCGCGCACCGAAACCAGCTATCGCCCGCACTGGACCGTGGGTGGCCGGATCGGCGCGCGTTTCGACCAGGACCGCTACCAGGTCGCGCTGTTCGCCCGGAACCTGTTCAACCAGCACGAGCCGCTGCTGATGCAGAGCGACTTCCCCTATAACGGCACGCAGAATGTCGGTGCCATCTATGGGCCGCAATCCTACCGCCAGATCGGGCTGAGCCTCGACGCCAAGTTCTGAGGGGGAGGGGAATGCAACCCGTTGCAGAACGCCGGGCGATCGCCGCGATGGGGCGCACGCTCGGGCCAGAGATGCTGACGGCGGTCTACGCCCTGTACCGCGAGGAACAGGAACGACACGCCGCCGCCCAGCCCGTGGATGTCGCGGACATCGCCTATGGCGACGATCCGCGACAGCGGCTGGATCTGTACCTGCCGAAGGGCGGCGGCCCGGCCCCCGTGCTCCTGTGGGTCCATGGCGGCGGGTTCCTGCGCGGCGAAAAGGCCTCGCCCGACCATCCGTTCAACGCCCATGCCGGGCGCTGGGCGGCGCGCAACGGCATGATCGGGGCGGTGATCAACTATCGTCTCGCCCCCGATCATGTCTGGCCGGCCGGGGGCGAGGATGTCGGCCGCGCGGTCGACTGGCTGCACGCGCATGTCGGCAGCCATGGCGGCGATCCTGCGCGGATCGTCGCGTTCGGTACCTCGGCCGGCGCCACCCATGTCGCCACCCATTTGCGCCTCCGTGCCGCATCGTCCGGCATCGCCGGGGCGGTGCTGCTCTCGGGGCTGTACGGCTTCGCGCCACTGGAGGAGCGCGACACCCTCTATTACGGCGACGCCGCGCTCTATCCGGAGCGCTGGCCGCGCGAGGCGATGATCGCCACCACAACCCCGCTGCTGCTTGCCTGCGCCGAGCACGAGCCCGCCCGCTTCAAACGCGAAGCGATCGGGCTGCTTGCCGCCCGGTTCGACCATCTCGGCCAGGTGTCCCACTTCTTCTACGGTGCCGGCCACAATCATTTCAGCCTCGCCTATCATCTCGGCACCGCGGACACGCGGCTGTCAGACGCGGTGCTGGGCTTTATCGGAGATCTGCCTTGAACCTCGATCGACGCTCCTTCGCCGCCGCTGCGGCCGCCGGCGCCCTGCTGCCGCTCGCGGCCCGCGCCGCCGCTCCGCGCGCCACCTTCCCCAAGGCCTTTCTGTGGGGGGCCGCGACCTCGGGCCACCAGATCGAGGGGAACAACGTCAACAGCGACCTGTGGCTGCTCGAACAGGTGAAGCCCTCGGTCTTCTCCGAGCCTTCGGGCGATGCCTGCAACAGCCTAGAACTCTGGCCGGTCGATCTCGATCTGGTGAAGTCCATGGGGCTCAATGCCTATCGCTTCAGCCTCGAATGGGCGCGGATCGAGCCCGAACCGGGCCAGTTCTCGATCGCAATGCTCAACCTGTACAAGGCAATGATCGAGGGATGCCGCGCGCGCGGCCTCGCCCCGCTGGTCACCTTCTGCCATTATTCGGCGCCGCGCTGGTTCGCTGCGCGCGGCGGCTGGCTGAACCCCGAGGCGCCGCAGCTCTTCGCGCGTTTCTGCGGCCAGGCGACTCGGCACCTTGGCGCCGGGATCAGCCATGCGATGACGCTCAACGAACCCAACATCGTGCCGATGCTCGAGGTCGTGCTGCCGCCCCAGGCGCAGACCATCATCGCGCTGACGCTCGATGGCGCGGCCAAGGTCCTCGGCGTGCCGGAACTCGCGGTGGCGAACACCGCCAAGCAGGCTGACGTGCCCCGGCTCAGCGCCGCGCTGCTCGCCGCGCACAAGGCGGCCAAGGCGGCGATCAAGGCCGTCCGCCCCAATCTGCCGGTGGGCCTCACCCTGGCGATCTTCGACGACGAGGCGGTCGGCGCGCCGGCGAAGCGCGATGCGATGCGCCGCCAGCTCTACGGCATGTGGCTGGAGGCGGCGCGCGCCGAC
>JAIYAA010000371.1 GCA_027489295.1 Sphingomonadales bacterium
AAGCGGCTGCCGTCGAGCGTCGCCGACATCGCGACCAGCCGCAGGTCCGGCCGCAGCGCGCCCTGCGCGTCGAGCGCCAGCGCGAGGCCGAAATCGCTGTCGAGGCTACGCTCATGCACTTCGTCGAACAGCACGGCGGAGACGCCGGCGAGCTCGGGATCGGACTGGATGCGGTTGACGAAAATTCCCTCGGTAACCACCGTCACCCGCGTTGCCGCCGACCGCTTGGTATCCATCCGCGTGGCGTAGCCATAGGTCTTGCCGACGCCTTCGCCCGCCAGCGCCGCCATCCGTTCCGCCGCCGCGCGTGCGGCCAGCCTGCGGGGGGAAAGCAGCAGGATCTCGCCGGTGCACCACGCCTCCCCGAGCAGCGCCGGCGCCACCGCCGTGGTCTTGCCCGCACCTGGCGGCGCGACCAGCACCGCGTTGCTGCCCCCGCGCAAGGCATCGAGCAGCGCCGGCAAAACCGCGTGGATCGGCAGGGAGGGAGTCATTGGGCTGCAACCATTCGGGACAAGCGTGGTTAGGCGGACTCACCGCCGAAGGAACGCGACATGGCACGAATCCTCTCCCAGTTCACCATCACCCCGGACAGCGACGGCGACTACACGCTGCATCTCGAAGACGAGGAAGGCGAAACCATCGAAATGACGGCGAGCTACGAGCAGCTGGACCTGATCGTGGAGGCCATCGAAGACGTGCTCGACAGCGACGAGGAAGATGCCCTTGCCGTCGACGAGGACGAAGAAGAAAAGACGACCGAGGAGTAATCCCCGGAAGCCTTAGACACGCGCATTTTCCGAGTCGTGGATCGCACGCGATCCACTTGAAAATGCTCCGGTCGGCGCGCGTCAGTAGGCGCGCGCCACCGCGAACTCGACCGCTTCGACCATCGCGTCCTTCGCCTCGCAGGCGCGGAACCCGCCCAGCGCATCGATCGCGCGCTGGCCATAGTGCCGGGCCCGCGCGAGCGTGTCGTCTACCGCGCGGCTGGCCTGGACCAGCCGGATCGCCTCGGCAAAGTCCTCGTCCGCGTTGCGGCGGCCCGAAATCGCTTCCTTCCAGAAAGCCCGCTCGGCCTCGTTGCCGCGCGCATAGGCCAGGATCACCGGCAGCGTCATCTTGCCTTCGCGGAAATCGTCGCCCGCGTCCTTGCCCATGGTCGACGCGTCCGACACGTAATCGATCGCGTCGTCGACCAGCTGGAAGGCGATACCCAAATTGCGGCCATAGGCATCGAGCGCCAGCTCCTCCGTCTCGGGCCGCTCGGCCACCACGCCCGCGATGCGGCAGGCGGCAGCGAACAGCGCGGCGGTCTTGGCGCCGATGATGTCGAGATAGCGATCCTCGGACAGGTCGATCCGGCGCACCGCGGTCAGCTGGTTGACTTCGCCCTCGGCGATCACCGCGCTGGCGTTGGACAGGATGTGCAGCGCCTTGAGGCTTTCCGCCTCGACCATCAGCTCGAACGAGCGGCTGAACAGGAAGTCGCCGACCAGCACGCTCGCGGGGTTGCCCCAGATGATGTTGGCGGTGCGGCGGCCACGGCGCAGGTCCGAGCTGTCGACCACGTCGTCATGAAGCAATGTCGCGGTATGGATGAACTCCACCGCGGCGGCCAGCTTGTGGTGGCGGGTGCCGGCATAGCCGAGCAGCCGCGCGCTCGCGAGCGTCAGCATCGGCCGCATCCGCTTGCCGCCGCCGGCGATCAGGTGGCCGGCAAGCTCCGGGATCAGCGGGATTTCCGACTGCATGCGATCGAGGATCACCGCGTTCACCAGGTTCATGTCCTGGGCGACCAGCGCCATGATCGGATCGAGCGAGGGCTGGGTTCGCGACCCCAGGCGGTGGACGGTAGCGCTCATATGCACGTGCCTCTGGCCTTTGTGCATTGCAAAGGCAAGAGGCGCTTGCATGGCCGTGCCGCAGCGGCAAAAGAGATTGCCATGACCGACGCGACGCTGACCCGTTTCCGCCAGAGCATCGACAATATCGATGCGGCGCTCGTCTTCATGCTCGCCGAGCGGTTCAAGGTGACCCAGGCGGTGGGACGCTACAAGGCCGAGGCCGGGCTGCCGCCGGCCGATCCCGGCCGCGAGGAAGCGCAGATCGCCCGTCTGCGCGCGCTGGCCGACAATGCCGATCTCGACCCCGAATTCTCGGAGAAGTTCCTGCGCTTCATCATCGACGAGGTGATCCGGCACCACCAGCAGGCCCAGGAAGCCGAAACCGCCGCCGGAACCCCGGGGGCCTGACTCCGTTGCTGGGCGTGACACCCATGGGGGCAAGCGCTTGAGCGACGACTACCTGATCTTCCGGCCCGACGATGTCGACCTGACCCGCTCGCCGCTGCGGGCGGGCGTGGACGATGCCACCTTCGTGCTGGGCGCCTTCAACCCCGGCTTTGCGCGGCTGCCGAACGGCAACCTGCTGCTGATGGTGCGCGTGGCGGAGGCGCTGCGGGATCCCGTGGTCGACGGCCATGCCCGCGCGATTCGCTGGACGCCCTCGGGCTATGTGCTCGATGCGCATGCCGTGGCGGGGCTCGACATGGCGGATCCGCGCCAGTTCGCGCTGAAGGACCGCAATCCCCGACTGCTTGGGCTCACCTCGCTGTCCTGGCTGCTGCCGGTCGAGCTGGACGCCGACGGCCGCACGGTGGCGGCGGTCCATTACGACAAGGCGATCGCCCCTTCCGCCAGCTATCTCGAATATGGCGTGGAAGATGCGCGGATCACGGTGATCGACGGCAGCTACTGGATGACGGTGTGCGGCGTCTCGGCCGAGCGGCACTGCACCGCGATGTACCGATCGGCGAACGGGCTGGACTGGGAGCTGCTGGGGGTGGTGCTCGATCACCAGAACAAGGACATGATCCTGTTCGAGGGCCGGATCGGCGGGTTCTTCCACGCGCTGACCCGGCCGCTGGGCGAAGTCTATTTCGCCTATCCGGAGGACTCCCCGTATCTCGGCGGCCCGTCGATCCACCTCGCCCGCTCGCCCGATGGGCTGCACTGGAAGCCGCTGGACCAGCCAGGCCTGCGCGCGCGCAAGGGATCGACCTCGAACCAGCGGATCGGCGGCGGGAGCCAGCCGGTACTGACCGATGCGGGCTGGCTGCTGCTCTACCACGGGGTCGAGAAGCGCGAGTCGGTGGGCATCTACCGCAGCTTCTGGGCACTGCTCAACCGCGACGACCCCAGCGTGATCCTGCGGCAGGAAGACACGGTGCCGCTGCTCGAAGCCAATCCGGCGCTCACAGCAGACATCGCGCACCAGCTCTATCTGCCGACGCCGGTGGTGTTCACCACCGGGCTGGTCGATGCCGGTGACCGCTACATCGTCGCCAGCGGCGAGGCCGACCTTGCCTGCCGCATCACCCATATCCCGAAGGAACGCTTCCGATGACCGAGCCGCTATGGTGGCAGAAGGGCGTGATCTACCAGGTCTATCCACGCTCATTTGCCGATTCGAACGGCGACGGGATTGGCGATCTGGCGGGCATCACCGCGCGGCTCGACTATCTGGTCGAGCTCGGCATCGACGCGGTCTGGCTGTCACCGATCTTCCCCTCGCCGATGGCCGATTTCGGCTATGACGTCGCCGACTATTGCGGCGTGGACCCCCGCTTCGGCACGCTCGCCGACTTCGATGCGCTGCGCGACGCGGCGCACTCGCGCGGCCTCAAGCTGCTGCTCGATTTCGTGCCCAACCACAGCTCCAGCGACCATCCCTGGTTCGTCGAAAGCCGGTCGTCGCGCAACAGCCCCAAGCGTGACTGGTATATCTGGCGCGACCCCGCCGCCGATGGCGGCCCGCCGAATAACTGGCAGAGCTATTTCGGCGGCAGTGCCTGGGAATGGGACGACGCCACCGGCCAATATTATCTCCACCAGTTCCTGAAGGAGCAGCCCGAGCTCAACTGGCGCAACCCGGAGCTGCGCGCCGCGATGCTAGACGCGATGCGCTTCTGGTTCGATCGCGGCGTCGACGGGTTCCGGATCGACGTCCTGTGGCTGGCGATCAAGCACCCCGACTTTCCCGACAACCCCGCCAACCCCGCCTGGCGCGAAGGCATGCAGGACATCGAGCGGCTGCTGCCCGCCCACTCCGCCGACCAACCCGAGATGACCGAGGTGATCGAAGCGATGCGCGCGGTGGCGGACGCCTATCCCGAGCGCGTGCTGATCGGCGAGATCTACCTGCCGATCTCGCGCCTGGTCGCCTATTACGGCGAGGCGGGAAGCGGCGTGCACCTGCCCTTCAACTTCCACCTGCTCGACGCGCGCTGGGATGCGGGCGCACTGGCAGCGCTGATCGCCGACTATGAAGGTGCGCTGCCGGCCGACGGTTGGCCCAACTGGGTGTTGGGAAACCACGACAAGCCGCGTGTCGCCTCGCGGGTGGGGCCCGATCAGGCGGCCGTCGCGATGCTGCTGCTGCTCACCCTGCGCGGCACGCCGACACTGTATCAGGGCGACGAGCTGGGCATCGCCAACGTTCCCGTGCCGCCCGACCGCGTGCGCGACCCCCAGGCGCTGCGCGAACCCGACACCGCGTTCAATCGCGACGAGGTGCGCACGCCAATGCCGTGGGACGCAAGCGCCCATGCCGGGTTCAGCGCCGTGGAACCGTGGCTGCCGCTCAACGCCGACTGGGCGACGCGCAACGTGGCAGCGCAGCAGGACGAGCCGGAATCGATGCTGTCCTTCACCCGCACGCTGCTCCAGCTGCGACGCACGCATCGCGCGCTGTCGGTGGGCAGCTGGCACGCGGTATCGAGCGAGGGTACGATACTCGCCTACGAACGCCGACACGGCGACGACCGCGTGCTGGTGGCGCTCAATTTGTCCGATGCGCCACAGACGCTGGCGCTGCCGGAATGGGCCGCCAAGCTGGCGTCGGCGCTCACCACGCCCGGCCATAAGAATCGCATGGAGGGGGCAACCCTCCACCTCGCCCCGAACCAAGGCATTCTGCTTACATGATCACCCTCCCCGTGCCCCTGCGAAAGCAGGGGCCCAGTGCCACAAGCGATTCGCTCTCCAACCCTGGGCCCCTGCTTTCGCAGGGGCACGAATTCGCATGAAGATCGCCATGCTCGCGCCGATCGCCTGGCGCACCCCGCCGCGGCACTATGGCCCATGGGAGCTGGTGACGAGCCAGCTCACCGAGGCACTGGTCGCCAAGGGCGTCGACGTCACCCTGTTCGCGACGCAGGATTCGGTCACCCGCGCCCGCCTCGCCGGCGTGGTGCCGCGTGGTTATGAGGAGGATCCCGCGATCGACGCGAAGGTGTGGGAATATGCCCATCAGTCGCACCTCTTCGCCCGCGCGTCCGAGTTCGACCTGATCCACAACCAGGCGGATTTTCCCGCCCACGCCTATGCCCCGCTGATCGACACGCCGATGGTCACGACGATCCACGGCTTCTCCTCCGAACGCATCCTGCCGATGTACAAGCCGTTCGAGGACCGCGTGCACTATGTCGCGATCTCCGATGCCGATCGGCATCCGGCGCTGCGCTATGCCGCGACGATCCACCACGGCATCCCACTCGACACCTTCGCCTTCGACGCAGGCGGCAGCGACGACCTGCTGTTCTTCGGCCGGATGCACCCGGACAAGGGCGCGGCCGAAGCGATCGCCGTCGCCCAGGCGACCGGCCGCCGGCTCAACCTGTACGGCATCGTGCAGGACCAGGGCTATTTCGAGCGCGCGGTCCAGCCGCACCTCAACGACCGCATCGTCTATCACGGACCCGTAGGCGGCGAGGAACGGGTCCGTGCGCTCGGTCGAGCCCGCGCGCTGCTCCACCTGATCAATTTCGACGAGCCGTTCGGCCTCTCGGTGATCGAGGCGATGGCCTGCGGCACACCGGTGATCGCGGTGCGGCGCGGTTCGATGCCCGAACTGATCGACGACGGCGCCACCGGCATTCTCGTTGGTTCGGCAGACGAAGCGGTGGCGGCGGTAGACCGCGTCGCGACAATCGACCGCGCCGCCTGCCGCCGCGCGGTCGACGCGCGCTTTTCGGTAGAGGCGATGGCCGACGCCTATATCGCGCTGTACCGCCGCGTCCTCGCGCGCGACGCCGCCTAGCGCACGCCCAGCAACGTCAGCGCCCGCGCCAGATCGGCCTGGCGGAACGGCTTGGGCAAGTGCGCATAGTCGCGTGCCAGCCCCTCGACCTCGGCATAGCCCGAGACGATCAGCGTCGGCACCCGGCCCAGGCGCGCCTGCACCTGCCGGGCGAGGTCGGTGCCGGTCATCCCCGGCATCAGGTGGTCGGTGACGAGCAGGTCCGGCACCAGACCGTCGTCGAGCAGCCGTAACGCCGCCTCCGCCGAATCGACCGTGCGCACCGTATAACCGAGCGCCTTCAGCATCTCTGCCGCGGTACCGCGCACGATCTCCTCGTCGTCGACGAGCAGCACCACGCCGGCGCCGGCGTGCGGCTCATGGCGCGGGGCATGATCGGCGATCGCGACTGCCTCGCGACTGACCGGCAGCCACAGCTCGGCCGTCGTCCCCTCGCCGACGCGACTGGCCAACCCCAGCGTGCCGCCCAGCTGGCTCGCCAGCCCGTGCACCATCGACAGGCCCAGCCCGGTGCCGCGCCCCACCCCCTTGGTGGAGAAGAACGGCTCGATCGCGCGCGCCAGCGTCGCCGCGTCCATGCCCGCGCCGGTATCGCGCACGGCCAGGCGCACATAGCCGCCGGCGCTGAGCGGCGCAGGCGCCGCCGCCGCATCGCCGAGCGCCAGCAGGATGTTGAGCGCGCCCCCGTCGGGCATTGCGTCGCGCGCATTCACCGCCAGGTTGAGCAGCGCCATTTCCAGCTGGTTCGCATCGGCATGGGCGGGCGGCAGCGTCTCCGGTCTGGTGACGGACAGCGCGATCTTGGGCCCCAGCGTGCTGGCGAGCAGGGGCACCATGCCGTCGACCAGCGCGACCATGTCCACCGGGGCCGGCTGCAATGGCTGGCGCCGGGCGAAGGCCAGCAGCCGCTGCACCAGCGTGCTCGCCCGCTCCGCGGAGCGCAGCGCGCCGTCGAGCAGACGGTGCAACACCGGATCGTCGCCGCGTTTGCGCAAGATCAGGTCGAGGCTGCCGATGATGGGGGTCAGCAGGTTGTTGAAGTCGTGCGCGACGCCGCCGGTCAGCTGACCCATCGCTTCCATCTTCTGGCTCTGGCGCAATGCCGCCTCGGTCTCGCGCAGCGCCGATGTGCGTTCCTCGACGCGCCGTTCCAGTGTCTCGTTCGCCGCCCGCACATCGGCGAGCAGCCGGGCATTGTCGATCGCCACCGCGGCCTGCGCCGCCAGGCTACGCGCCAGTTCCTCGTGCCGGGCGGTGAAGCGGCCGGGTTCGGGATGGCCGAACAGCAGCGAGCCCAGCACCAGCCCGTCGCGCGACGCCACCGGCACGCCCAGATAGCTGGTGAGCGGCGGATGGCCGCGCGGCATGCCCGCGTGCGGCGCGTTGCTGCCGTAGCGCGGGTCCTGGGTAATGTCGTCGGAGCGGATCACCTCGTTGCGAAAGATCGGCCCCAGCACACCGGTCGCGCGCGGCCGGCCCAGCGCCTCGAACCGTGCGCGCGCTTCGCCGGAGAGCGTGAACAGGTGCAGCCGCTCGCCGGTCTCGTCCATCACATTGTGGAAGAATGCGCCGACGCTTGCCCCGGTCAATGCCACGCCGGCATCGGTGAGCATCTGCACCAGCCGTTCCAGATCATGTTCGGCCGACAAGGCCGCGCCGACCCGATTGAGCGTCTCGAGCGCGCGCTGCGCCGCCCGCTCGTCGCTCACATCCTCGCAGGAGATGGCGATCTGGTGGATGGTGCCGGTTTCGTCATAGACCGGCACCCAGTTCTGCCGCCAGGTGGACATGCCATCGGGCCGTGCCCGGGTGGGGCCGGTGATCTCGATGCCGAGCAGCGGTTCGCCGGACAGCACCTGCTGCAGCGCCGCCATAACCTGATCGGTAAGGTCGGGCACGATCTCGCCGACGTGCCGGCCGATATGGTCGGCGACGGAAATACCGTTCCATTCGGCCAGCTGGCGATTGATCCGGATATAGCGCAGATCGCTATCGATCACCGCCAGCCCGACCGGCGAGTTGTCGTACATCACCGCGAGTTCGTGGGTCTGTTCGCGCGCCAGCGCCTCGCTTGCGCGCAGCGCCGCCTCGCTCTCGCGCAGGCGCTGCTCGGCCTTCACCCGCTCGGTGGTCTCGGCCAGGATGCACAGCACGCCGGCGATCGCCCCTTCGGGCTCGCGCACCGGCGAGCAGGAAATGTCGAAATGCACGGTCTCGCGGAAGCCGCGCCGGTCGATGCGAAACGGCCGATCCTCGGCCGAGAAGGTCTCGCCGGTGGTGCGGACACCGTCGATTAACGGCCCGAGATCGGCCCACCAGTCGGCGCCGTGCGCCGTCCCGAGCGCCCCGAGCGCGGCCGGATGGCGATTGCCGACCACCTCGGCATAGGCCGTGTTGTAGATCGCGATAGCCGCCTCGCCCCAGAAGATCGCGACCGGCGTGCCGGGCGGCAGCAACAGCGCCGCGGCCAGCCGCAGCCGCGCCGGCCACGCGTCGGGCGGCCCGAGCGCGGTCCCAGCCCAGTCGCGCGCGGCGGCGATCGCGGCCAGGGTCGGATCGGAAGGACTGGTCACAGCGGCTGCTGCCTGCGGCTCAGCCTTGCGCCGGCACAGGATGGAGCGCACGCCACGCCGACCCGATCGGCCGACGGCGCGCGGGCGATAACCAGGGTGCCGCGATCGCGCGGACGGGGCATGCCGATGACCGCGCGTTTCCAATGGAGGGTCGTGTGATGTCCCGTGGGATTGTAGGTCGCGAAAATCTTCAGATCGCCGGCCGGCTCTCCGATGGCCGCCGGCGTCTGCTCGTCCTCATTCTGCACGCGCGTTGCTTCCTCGTGGCCGCACTAGCCCGCGCCGTAACGAACGGTCGCCGTTTCGGTTGCGAACCTTTCGGGAGCGCCGAAGAAAATCTCAACCGCGCCGCCAGTCCAGCTGCACCCAGCCGCGCTCGGCGGCGAGCTTTGCCAGCGGGCCATGCGCGTTGACCGCAAACGCCTCGTCCGCCCAGCCGAGCAACGGCGCATCGGAGACATGATCCGAATAGGCCCGTACATAGCAGTCCGCGCGGTGCAGCGCCGCTGCCGCCAACCAATTTTCGATCATATGGAGCTTTACGGGCCCGTAACAGTTCTCGCCCTCAAGTTCGGAGAGAATATGCCCCTGCCCGTCCCGCTTCGCATTGGTGGCGATCACGTCGTCAAAGCCCAGCCGCTTCCCGATCGCCTCGGCATAATAGCGGTGCGAGGC
>JAIYAA010000315.1 GCA_027489295.1 Sphingomonadales bacterium
GGGCACGAACCCTTCCCCTCGCGCTCGCTGTGGGATCGCAAGCTCAAGGTCGATGCGGTCCACAACGACCGCGACGTCCATTTCTACGACAGCAACCAGTTCGCCGACCAGAAGCTGCGAATCGCCGAGCGTGACCTGAAGCTGCCGGGATCGCCGGTGCGCTGGCGGTTCCAGGTGGCGCAGAGCCGCGACGTGCTCGATGCGCAGATCGCCACCGTGCGCCGCACGCTGGTGCGCAGCTTTGCCCTGCTCGGCCTGGGGCTGGTGGCGATGGCGGCGTTGCAGACCTGGTATGGCCTGCGCCCCTTGCGCAAGGTGCGGCGCGAGATCGCCAGCCTGCGCGCCGGGCGCACCCAGCGCGTCGGCGGGCCACTGCCGGCCGAAGTCGGCCCGATGGTCGACGAACTCAACGCGCTGGTCGAGCATAACGATCGCCAGGCGGAGGAGGCGCGGCGCCATGCCGGCAACCTCGCCCATGCGCTCAAGACCCCGCTCAGCGTGATCATGAACGCCGCCGCCGCCGGCCAGGCCGACCTGCCCGACACGGTGATCCGCGAGGCACGGACGATGCGGCGGCAGATCGACCATCATCTCGCTCGCGCCCGCGCGGTCGGCAGGCGCGGCAGCGCGCACAGCCGTGCCGAGGTCTGGCCGTCGATCGAGGCGGTCGAGCGCGCGGTGGCGCGGCTCTATCCCAACGTCCGCATCGATGTGGACGGGGTGAAGGACGCCATCGCCCATATCGAGCGCCAGGACCTCGACGAGATCCTCGGCAACCTCGTCGAGAATGCCGCCAAATATGGCGGCGGCAGCGTGTTCGTCACCGCCCGGCTCGAAGCAGGCTTCGTCGAGATCCTGGTGGAGGACGACGGCGTCGGCATTCCGGAGGAAGACCGTATCCGCATCTTCGATCGCGGCGTGCGGCTGGATACCGGCAAGCCCGGCACCGGTCTCGGCCTGGCGATCGTGCGCGACGTCGCCGAGCTCTATGGCGGCACCGTCAGCCTGGAAGAGAGCGACGACCTGGGCGGGCTGATGGTCCGCCTGCGCCTCCCCGCGGCTGGCTGATTTCAGACTCGCAACAATTCGACATTCGCGTGCGACGCGGGCCGTTCATCACGGTCAGCGTCGGCGTGCGGCGATTCGGGCTTCGGCGCGCCAGCGAATTTCCACAGGCCCGTTAAATGTTGCTTCACCATATTGGTGTAAACTGCGGTGGGGAATTTACCCCATTGGAGGGCAGACAATGAGCAGCATTTCCGCACTTTCCACCGCGAGCATGACCATGACGTCACCGCGCGACCGGATGAACGATCGTATTTCGGCCGCAGCATCGTCGGGCGAAATCAACGCCACCGATCAGAGCGCGCTGTCGAAGGCGCTGGATTCTATCGACTCGACGCTCTCGTCCGAGCGCAGCAGCGGCACCAAGCCGTCGGGCGACATGAAGTCGAAAATGGAGTCGCTGATCCAGAGCCAGGTCGACAACGGCACGCTGACCGATGATCAGGCAACCGAACTCAAGAGCTTCTTCGCCAAGGGTCCGGACAGCAAGGGCGGCAAGGGCGGCCCCGGTGGACCGGGCGGTCCTGGTGGCCCTGGCGGTGCGGGCGGCCCGCCGCCGTCCGAAGCATCGGCAAATTCGGACGATGATTCGACCAGCACCGACGATACGGCGTCGAAGCAGCTCGATGCGCTGATGAGCTTCCTGCAGCAGCTCCGCGACAAGAGCGACGGCGCCGCGAGCTATTCGGCCTCGGGCGACACGAGCAAGAGCAGCAGCACCGGCGCGACCGGGCTGGTCGTCGATACCCTGGCCTGACGCCAGGGGGGCGGCGTCCTGGGGGCAGGCGCCGCCCGAACCCCTCAGGCGGGCTCCACCGCCCGCATCGCCTCCGCCGCGATCGCCAGACTGCGCTTGCGCGCCTGGTGATCGTACATCGCGCTGGTGAGCATCAGTTCATCGGCCTGGGTGCGCTCGATAAAGGCCGCCATCTCGCGGCGGACCTTCTCGGGCCCACCGATCGCCGAGGCCGACAGCACATGGTCGAGCACGGCATTGCCCTGCGGCCCCAGGGTCGCGCGATAGCCCTCCACCGGCGGCGGCAGCTGGATGCCGCGCCCGGTCGTGCGGATCGCGACGAACGCCTGTTGCTGCGAGCTGGCGAGATATTCGCCCTCCGCATCGCTGTCCGCGGCGAAGACGTTGAAGCCCAGCATGACATGCGGCTTGGCCAGCGCCTCGGACGGACGGAAGTTGCGACGATAGACCGCGATGGCCTCGTCGAGCAGCCCCGGCGCGAAGTGCGAGGCGAAGGCATAGGGCAGCCCCAGCGCCGCGGCGAGCTGCGCGCCGAAGGTGCTGGAGCCCAGAATCCACAGTTTCACGTCCGCTCCCGCGCCGGGGGTCGCGCGGACGCCGGTGCGGCCGTCATCGGCGAAATAGCTTTGCAGCTCCATCACGTCCTGCGGGAAGTCGTTGCCGTCGCTCTCCAGATTGCGGCGGATCGCGGCGGACACCCGCTGGTCCGACCCGGGCGCTCGGCCCAGCCCCAGATCGATCCGGCCGGGGAACAGCGCATCGAGCGTACCGAACGCCTCGGCCACCTGCAGCGGCGAATGGTTGGGCAGCATGATGCCGCCCGCGCCGATGCGGATGGTGCTGGTCGCCTGTCCGACGTGCGCGATCACCACCGCGGTCGCGGCGCTGGCGATCCCTTCCATGCCGTGATGTTCGGCCATCCAGTAGCGCTGGAAACCGAGCCGTTCGGCGTGGGCGGCGAGATCGGCGGCGTTGGCAAGCGCCTGGGACACGGTGCCGCCCTGGACGACGGGCACCAGATCGAGCAGCGAAAAAGCAGTCATGACAAGGATGTGGGGACGCTTGTCCTGCGTCGCCAGAGGGCACGGGCAGTAGCAAACCTCCCCTCTCCCAAAGGAAAAGGGAGGTTCACAACCCTAGCTCATTCCGCCGGCAGCACCCCGTCGTCGCCCGGCTTGTGGTCGATCGCGCCCGGCGTCGCCACCGGCCCCAGCACGCGGCTGCCATCGTCGCCCGGGCGATAGGTGAGCAGCCGGCGCGACAGGCGCGGCCCGAGCCACCCTTCGAGGCCCACCGCAAGGCTGAACAGCGCCGGCACGATCACCAGCGTGAGCAGCGTCGAGACGATCAGGCCGCCGATCACCACCACGCCCATCGGTGCGCGGAACGACGAGTCGCCGTTCAGCGAAAGCGCGGTGGGCACCATGCCCGCCACCATCGCGATGGTGGTCATCACGATCGGCTGGGCACGCTTGCGCCCCGCGTCGATGATCGCCTCCATCTTGGGCACGCCCTTCTCCATCTCCTCCAGCGCGAAGTCGACGAGCAGGATCGAGTTCTTGGCGACGATGCCGAACAGCATCAGCATGCCGATATAGACCGGCAGGCTCACCGGCATGCCCAGGATCGCCAGCATGATCAGCCCGCCCAGCGGCGCGTTGAGCAGCGAGCCCATGTTGACGATCGGCGAGACGAAGCGGCGATACAGCAGCACCATCACCGCGAACACCAGGAAGATGCCCGATGCCAGCGCGACGATGAAGTTCTTGATCATCTCGCCCTGCCACTTGGCCTGGCCCACCGTCATCTCGGCGACGCCGACCGGCAGCTGCTTCATGATCGGGAGTTCGTGGATCTCCTTCATCACGTCGCCCGAGATATAGGGCTTGCCGGTCGCCGGGTTCATCGCGAGGTCGGCGCCCACCACCAGGCGGCGCTGCAGATTCAGCCGCTCGACCTTGGTCGGCCCCGCGGCGAAGCGGATGTCCGCCACCGCCGAGAGCGGTACCGAACCGCCGGTCTGGGTCTGCACGCGCATGTTCTGCAGCGTGTCGAGCTTGGTGCGCGAATCCTGGTCGAGCGCCACGCGGATCGGGATCTGGCGATCGGACAACGAGAATTTCGCGCTGTTCTGCTCGATATCGCCCAGCGTCGCGACGCGGATCGCGTTCGAGAGCGCGGCGGTGGTCACGCCCAGATCGGCGGCCAGGTCGAGCCGCGGCGAGATCACGATCTCGGGCCGCTGAAGATCGCCCGAAATGCGCGGCGCGACGACCGACTTCAGCCCCTCCATCTGCTTCATCAGGGTGAGCGCGGTCTTGTTGAGCAGTTCGGGATCCTCACCGCCCAGCGTCACCGTCAAGTCGCGGCCGGTCGAGCCCCAGCCGAACTGCGAGCGGAAATTGACCCGGGCATCGGGAATGGCGAGCAGCTTGGGTGCCACGCGCTTCTCGAATTCGGTGCTGGTTTCCTTACGTTCGGGGGTCTTCTTTTCCGCCAGGTCGGCGGTGACGCGGCCATTGCCCACCGAGGTGCGGGCATAAGTGTGCTGCACGCCCGGCTCGGCACGCAGGATCGACGCGACCTGCTGGACGACGCGATCGGTCTGTTCGAGCGTGGTGCCGGGCACCATCTCGATGGTCGCGGTCACGCTGTCCTGGTCCTGTGCCGGCTGGAAGGTCTGCGGCATGCTGACGAGCAGGAAGATCGTCGCCCCGAGCGAGCCGACATAGGCGAGGATGCCCACCCAGCGGTGCATCAGCGTCCATTCGAGCAGGCGGACATAAACGCGCATTACCGGGCCGCCGCCATGTTCGACATGGCCGTGGGCCTTGAGGAAATAGGCCGCGATCATCGGCGTCAGCATGCGCGCCACCGCCAGCGACATCAGCACCGCAGCGACGACGGTGAGGCCGAAATTCTTGAAGAACTGGCCCGAGATGCCGGGCATCAGCCCCACCGGCAGGAACACCGCGACGATCGACATGGTCGTCGCCAGCACCGCGATGCCGATCTCGTCCGCCGCGTCGATCGAAGCCTGATAGGCCGATTTGCCCATCCGCATGTGGCGGACGATGTTCTCGATCTCCACGATCGCATCGTCGACCAGCACGCCCGCGACCAGGCTGAGCGCGAGCAGCGTCATCTGGTTGAGCGTGAAACCCAGCATGTCCATGAACCAGAAGCTGGGGATCGCAGAGAGCGGGATCGCCAGCGCCGAGATCACCGTCGCACGCCAGTCGCGCAGGAAGAGGAACACAACGACGACGGCGAGCACCGCGCCCTCGATCATCGCCTCCATCGCGGTGTTGAACTGCTCCTTGGCATATTTGCTGCTGTTGTCGAGCAGCTCGAAATGTACCTTGGGGTTCTTCTTCTCGAGCGCCTGCAGCTTCTTCTGCGATTCGTCGAAGATCGTCACGTCCGACGCGCCCTTGGCGCGCTGGATGTCGAACGAGATTACCGGATGCCCGTCATAGCGCGCGAAGTTGCGGCGTTCGGCGAAGCCGTCCTTCACCGTCGCGATGTCGGCCAGCCGCACGGTGCGGCCGCTGCCGGTAGCGATCTGGGTCTGGCCCAGCGTGTAGGCGTCCTTGGCGTTGCCGACGACGCGCAGCGACTGTTCGAAGCCGGAGATCTGCGCGCGGCCGCCCGCTGCGTTCAGGTTCACCTGGCGCAGCTGCTGGTTCACCTGGCTCGCGGTGAGGCCATAGCCCGCCAGCTTCACCGGATCGAGCACCACGCTCACTTCACGGCTTACGCCGCCGTTGCGCTGCACCGCCGCCATGCCGGAGATCGACAGCAGTTCCTTGGTGACGCTGTTGTCGATGTACCAGGAAAGCTGCTCGACGGTCATGTCGCTGGCCGACGCGGTGAAGCTGGCGATGTCGTTGCTGCTGGCGCTGTCGACGCGGCCGACCTGCGGCTCGAGGATGCCGTCGGGCAGGTTGCCGCGGATCTGCTGGATCGCGCTGCGCACGTCTTCCACCGCGCGATCGATCGGGGTGCCGATCGCCAGCTGCACCACGGTCTGGCTATTACCTTCGGACACCGTCGAGTTGATCTCGTCGATGCCCTGCAGGCTGCGGACGGCGGATTCGACCTTCTGGGTGATCTGCGTCTCGAGCTCGCTCGGCGCGGCGCCGGGCTGGCTGATCGAGATCCAGACGATCGGGAAATCGATGTCCGGGCTGTTGTTCACGTCCATGCGGTTGAAGCTGACGAGCCCCGCGATGGTGAGGAACAGGAAGAGGACGATCGGCGGGACCGGGTTGCGGATGGCCCAAGCCGAAATGTTGCGAAAGCTCATCGCGCCGATCCCTTACTTCTTCAGCAGCTGCGGAATGACCTTTTGGCCCGGATTGAGGAACGCGCCTGCGGTCAGCACCACGCGCTCGTTGCCGGTCAGCCCGCCGGTGATGCGCACGCCCTGATCGGACACATCGCCGGTCTTGACGTCGCGGCGCACCGCCTCGTCCTTGTCGTTGAGGATGAAGACATAGCTGCCCTGCTGGTCGCTCTGCACGGCCGACTGCGGCAGAACCACCGAGGTCACCGAACCCGCCACGATCCGGGCGCTGGCAAAGCCGCCGGGGCGGAGCGCAGGGTTGTAGGCGAGCGCGATGCGGGCGATGCCCAGCCGGCTCGTCGGGTCGATGACCGGCGAGACCTGCCACACCTGGCCCTTGAAGCTCAGCTGGGTGCCGACCGGCGTAACCTCGGCCGGCACGCCGGCGCGCAGCTTCTGGATATCGGCCTCGGCAAGCTGGGCGCGCAGTTCGAGCTGGCCGTCCATCGCCATGCGGAACAGCGCGCCCGAGCCCGAGCTGACGATCTGGCCCGGCTCGATCTGGCGCGCGAGGACCAGCCCTGCCTCGGGGGCGCGAATGTCGAGCCGGCGGTTGCGCGCCTGGGTTTCGGCGAGCTGGGCCTTGGCAACGCGGACACGGGCGAGCGCCTGGTCGCGCGCCGCGGTCTTCTGATCGATGTCGGCGCGCGAGATGAATCCGTTGCCGACCAGCTTCTCGGCGCGCTCCAGATTGGACTGGGCGAGCTTGGCATCGGCCTCGGAAACGCGGATCTGCGCGGCGAGCGATTCGGCGGTCTGCGCCTGCACCGACCGATCGACGACCGCGAGCACCTGGCCCTTCTGGACCCAGCTGCCGGCATCGACGAGCACGCGGGTGACGATTCCGCCCTCGCCCGCGACGCCTACCGGCATCTCGCGCTTGGCGGCGAGACTGCCGGTACCGGTCACGATCGTGGAAATGGTCTGCTGGCCCGGGGTGGAGACGGTCACCGTCTGCATCTGCGCCTGCGGCTTGCCGCCCTTCGCGGCAGGCAGCGATTCGGCAGGACGCTTCATCACGATAAACGCTGCAACGACCACCAGCAGGAATGCGCCGAGGCCAATCCACAACCAGCGCCGCCCCTTTTGCGCCGGCTCACCATCGTAGCCGAGCCGCTCCTGCCGATCCAACATCCCTGCCTCGTAGTTCATGCGCCCACCTCGTTCGGAGCGCACAAACGCCCCAGGTCGCACTGTATTATCGGAATATATCACCGACCACAAGGCCGGGATAGCAACGCGTGGGCAAATGCCCGGTTGCATGCGGCGATGCAAGTCGCCGAAAAGAAAAACCGCGCTATCTGCCGGTGCCTGCAAGTAACGACAAACGTTTCCGCACGGACCCGCCGTTCAGCTTGCGTTCGTCTGCGAGCGTCGACAAGCCGGCGCATAGAGACGACAAAACCAGGAGGAACGTCCATGATCCGCACCCTGCCGCTCGCCGCGCTGATCGCGCTTGCTGCCGCGCCGCATGCCGTTGCGCAGACCGCGGTGGCCCAGCCGATACCGGCCGACGGCACCGTTCTCGACATCAATGCCGAAGGGACGAGCACGCGCGTGCCTGATCTGGCACTGATCCAGGCTGGCGTGGTGACGACGGCATCTACCGCCGGCGAGGCGATGCAGCAGAACGCCGCCCGCATGGCCGCGGTACTGGCATCGCTGCGCAAGGCCGGCATTGCCGAGCGCGACTTGCAGACGAGCTCGGTGAACCTTGCGCCGCAATATCGCTACCAGGAGAATAAGCCGCCGGTGATCACCGGCTATCAGGCGTCGAACCAGCTGTCGGTGCGCTTCCGCGACGTGGCGAAGAGCGGCACGATCCTCGATGCGCTGGTGGCGCAGGGCGCCAACAACATCTCCGGCCCGAACCTGACGGTGTCCGACGAGAACGGCGCGCTGGACGAGGCGCGGCGCGACGCGATCGGCAAGGCCCGCGCCCGTGCGACGCTCTATGCCCAGGCGGCGGGGCTGAAGGTCGACCGGATTCTGATGATTTCGGAGACGGGCAGCACGCCGATCGTCCAGCCGATGCCCATGCTGATGCGCGCAAAGGGCATGATGGCCGAGGCCGATACCGCAATCGTACCGGGCGAGCAGAAGCTCACCGCCAGCGTTTCGGTCCGCTTCCTGCTCAAGTAATCGCGCACGGAAGCGAGCGCACACGAAAAAAGGGCCGCTCGTTGCCGAGCGGCCCTTTTTGAACGTCTGGCGTTAGTGCTTAACGTACCGCGCCGCGACGCACCAGGTTCACGATCGCCAACAGAACAACTGCACCCAAGAGCGAGACCAGGAAGGTCATCGGGGTAATCACGCCGCTGTTGATGTTGCCGCCGAACAGCAGGCCTCCAATAAAGGCGCCCACGATGCCGACGACGATGTTGAGGAAGATGCCCTGTTGCGCATCGGTGCGCATGATGATGCTTGCAAGCCAGCCGACGACGCCGCCGATGACGAGCCAAACGATAAACCCTACCATTCGTCCCTCCTTTACTTGCCCGGCGACCCGGGCCACGCAAAGGGAAATCCGCAAATGGTCAGATTGGTTCCGTCACGATATTTTGCGCTGTCAAGGGAACTTTAAAAAATGGGCCGGGCGGTGGATCAGAACTTCTGCTGTCGTTCGTAGAGCGACCGATAATGCTGGATCCGGGTGACGCGCAGGCCTGGCATCCCCGATCGATCGATCGCGCGCTGCCAGCCGGCGAATTCCTCCATGGTGAGGCCATAGCGATCGCACACCTCGTCCACGGTCAGAAGCCCGCCGTTGACGGCGGCGACTACCTCGGCCTTGCGCCGTACCACCCAGCGGGTGGTGTTGGGCGGCGGCAGCGAGTCCAGCGTCAGCGGCTCGCCGAGCGGACCGATGACCTTCGCGGGACGGATCTTCTGGTTCTCAATCATCTACCAACCTCTTCGGGGCCGGGCGCCCCTGTTACGCAACCGTGAAACGACTTTTACCCGCCGCCTTTGAACATCGGCTAAAATGGCAGGGTAAATGCGCGCTTCACACCTCTCCCCACTGGTGCAGCGTACCGGCGACGGCGCGATGGAAGGTTCCATCGACCGGCGCGAGCAGCGCTGCCACGGGGAGCGGCATCGAAAGCCGGGTCTGGATTCGGGCGGTGGGGCTTGCCGCCTGCCGGCTCGTCGCCATCGCCATCAGCACCGCCAGCCCCGTGGGGAGCAGGAGCGCCGTCAGGTCGCGGTCGGAGCGGGCAAAACTCAAGTCCACCAATGTGTTTCCAGTCGTCCTTCTGGCGACCGGTATACGCGCGTAGTGCTGAAGGGGCCGTAAAGGGCCTGAAAACGGACGTTTAACTTCGATTTCATGAAGCTTGCCGCCGGACTCGGGTGGCATCCGGAACGGTGCTGCCCTATCTGACGCGGCATGACTCCGGGTGATTTCCAGCTAGCCGAGCCCCTTGCCGGGCGCCGGATCGTCGTTGCCATGTCCGGCGGCGTCGACTCTTCCGTCGTTGCGGCACTTGCCGCGCGCAGCGGTGCCGAGACGATCGGCATCACGCTCCAGCTGTACGACCATGGCGAGGCGGTGGGCCGCGCCGGCAGCTGCTGCGCGGGCCGCGACATCCGGGACGCCCGTGCGGTGTGCGACAAGCTGGGCATCGCCCATTATGTCTTCGATCACGCGAGCAGCTTCCAGACGCAGGTGATCGACGATTTCGCCGACGAATATATGGCGGGCCGCACGCCGATCCCGTGCGTGAAGTGCAACATGGGGCCGAAATTCACCGACCTGTTCGCGCTTGCGCGCGACCTGGGCGCCGATTGCCTGGCGACCGGCCATTATGTCCGCCGCGCCATGGGTGCGCAGGGCGCGGAGCTGCATCGGGCCGCCGATCCGGCGCGCGACCAGAGCTATTTCCTGTTCGCGACGACCGCCGCACAGCTCGATTTCCTGCGATTCCCGCTCGGCGGCATGCCCAAGCCCGAAGTGCGGGCGCTCGCCGCCGAACTGGGACTGGGCGTCGCCGGCAAGCCGGACAGCCAGGACATCTGCTTCGTGCCCGACGGCGACTATGCCTCGCTGGTGAAGAAGCTGCGCCCCGAGGCCGAGGCGGGCGGCGACATCGTCGACGAATCGGGCGCCAAGCTGGGCGAGCATCGCGGCCTGATCCGCTTCACCGTCGGCCAGCGCCGCGGGCTGGAGATCGGCGGCGCCGCGGAGCCCTATTATGTGCTGCGGCTGGAGCCGGCGACCAAGCGGGTCGTCGTCGGTCCGCGCCGCGCGCTGGCGGTACGCGCCGCGCGGCTGGAAGGTATCAACTGGCTGGCGGGCGACTATCAGGGCCCGATGACCGCCAAGGTGCGCAGCCTCGCCAAGCCGGTGCCCGCGCGCCGCGAGGGCGACCGGGTGGTGTTCGAGACGCCGGAATATGGCGTCGCGCCCGGCCAGGCGGCGGTGCTCTATGCCGGCGACCGCGTGCTGGGTGGCGGCTGGATCGCGGAAACCGAACGCGCGGCGGCATTGGCCGTCTGATTCGCCCGGCTGCGGCAATTACCCCTTGAAATGCGATGTTGCGAACACGTCGCAGGTTGACGCGTGCCCGGTTTTCGGGTCAACGCGAAACCATAGATTGCTGCAAAGCAACAGGATGGGTCGCAGACCATCGCGTTCCGAGTGAGACCCCGCATGCCGTCTATCCTGGCGTCCCCCTGGTGGGTCGCCCAACTTGCCACAGGCGCGAAATCTTTTCGCGACAACCCGATTCTCGGGTCACCGCGACTCAACGCCATGGGGCTCCACGCCGGCCGCACGACGCTGGCGCATCGGCTTGCCTGGGCGCGGCGCGCACGCCTCACGACGGGGCTGGACGCCGGCGACCGCGCCGCCTTCGATCGCGACGGCTTCGTGCTGGTCCGCGACTTTCTGCCGCCCGCGGTGTTTTCCGCGCTGCGCGACGCGGTGCTCGCCCGACAATTCGAGACGCGCGAGATGCGGCAGGGCAACACGATCACGCGGCGCATCGCGATCGGGCCTGATTTCCTGCACGCGATCCCCGAAGTCCGGGCCCTGCTGCAGCATCCGCGCTTCCGCGCGCTGTGCCGCTATGTCGGCAGCTTTCGCAGCGAGCCGCTGCATTATGTGCAGACGATCCTGACCGACGCTGCGGTGCCGGATCCCGATCCGCAGACCCGGCTGCACGCGGACACCTTCCACCCTACCTTGAAAGCGTGGTTCTTCCTCAACGATGTGGAAGAGGCCGATGGCCCCTTTTCCTATGTTCCCGGATCGCACCGGCTCACGCCGGCGCGGCTCGCCTGGGAACGCGAACGCAGCCTGACGGCACAGACCAGCAGCGACTTCCTGTCCGCGCGCGGCTCGCTGCGGATCGAGGGGGCAGAGCTAGACGCGCTGGGACTGCCACAGGCGCAGCACTTTCCGGTTCCGGCAAACACGCTGGTGGTTGCCGACACCTGCGGCTTTCACGCGCGTGTAGCCGCCACGAAACCGAGCCGCCGCCTAGAACTCTGGTCGTTCAGCCGGCGCAACCCGTTCGTTCCATGGACGGGCGCGGACCTCCTCAGCGTGCCCGGCATCGCCGAGCGCAGGATAGATGTGATGTGGCAATTTCGCGACAAGTTCCAGACATGGCTGGGACAACCCTGGCAAGCTAGGGGAAAGAAGTCGGTACTCGACGATTGATGTCGGGCACGGTGCTTGCTTCGCTGCGTGGCGA
>JAIYAA010000101.1 GCA_027489295.1 Sphingomonadales bacterium
CGCGGGTCGCCGATTCCCGGCAGGGCCAGCAGGAACTGGCCGGTCAGTGAAGGCGCCGAATCCATGATCCCCACCATATCGTTTGCACTCCCTACGAGCCACGCTTGAATTTGTTTCGCGGGATGCGATGGAGGCGCGGCGGCCAAGCGGCCGCAGGATTCGCACAAGGAGAGAGCAGCATGACGATCCAGACCGGCGATCGCATCCCCGACGCCAAGCTCGTCAAGGTCACCGCCGAGGGCCCGGACCAGGTCGACGCCCCCGCCTATTTCGCCGGCCGCAAGGTTGCGCTGTTCTCGGTTCCGGGCGCGTTCACGCCCACCTGCTCGGCCAAGCACCTGCCGGGCTTCGTCGAGAAGGCCGACGAGATCAAGGCCAAGGGCGTCGACGAGATCGCCTGCACCGCGGTCAACGACTTCTTCGTGATGAAGGCCTGGGGCGACGCGAACGGCGTCTCCGACAAGGTCACGATGCTGGCGGACGGCAATGGCGGCTTCGTAGAAGCGCTGGGCCTGACGCTGGACGGTTCGGCCTTCGGCCTCGGCACGCGCGGCCAGCGCTTCGCGATGATCGTCAATGACGGCGTTGTCGAACAGCTGTTCGTCGAGGCGCCCGGCGCGTTCGAAGTCAGCTCGGCGGAATATGTGCTGAGCAAGCTCTGATCGTTTCGCCGACTTGCCAGAGTCATCTTCCGCGCTTAGCGATGGAAGATGACTCAAGCCTCCGATATCGTCGCCGACCTCGATCGGCTTTATCGCGCCTCGGTCGAACGACTGCAGCAGGCGCTCAACCGCTACATCACCGATGGCACCACGCCGGATCCTGAAACACGGACCGACGGTTCCTTCGCCTATCCCGAGCTGCGCGTCACCTATCGCGGTGGCGTGAACAAGCCGATCCCGCGCCGCTCGTTCGGCCGGCTGGTCGAGGCAGGCGACTACCGCATCACCGTCACCCGCCCGGCGATGTTCGCGGACTATCTCACCGAGCAGCTGACGTTCCTGATCGAGGATTACGACGTCGAGGTGCACGCGGTCACCGGGCGGCAGGAAATCCCCTTCCCCTATGTGCTAGATCCCAACACGATCCTGAGCCTGGACGATATTTCCGCGACCGAGCTCGGCCGACATTTCCCCGCGACCGAGCTGTCGCACATCGGCGACGAGATCGCCGACGGCATCTGGGTGAGCCAGGACGAGACCCGGCCGCTCGCGCTGTTCGACGCGCTGCGCACCGATTTCTCACTGGCGCGGCTCAAGCACTATACCGGCACGCCGGTGGAGCATTTCCAGCAGTATATCCTGTTCACCAACTATCACCGCTATGTCGACGAGTTCGTCCGCTGGGCTTGTGCGCAGCTGGGCCCGGACAGCCGCTTCACCGGCGTGTCCGGCGCGGGCGGGATCGTGATCGAGGATGCGGGAGATGCCGACCGGCTGGTCAGCGACGGCGCATGGCGGCGGCACCAGATGCCGGCCTACCACCTGATGGCCGAGGGCCGCACCGGCATCACGCTGGTCAATATCGGCGTCGGCCCGTCCAACGCGAAGACGATCACCGATCACCTCGCGGTCATCCGGCCCGAGGCGTGGCTGATGATCGGCCATTGCGGCGGCCTGCGCCCGAGCCAGCGGATCGGCGACTACGTCCTCGCCCACGCCTACTTACGCGACGACCATATCATGGACGACGTGCTGCCGCCGGAGATCCCGATCCCCGCGATCGCCGAGGTCCAGCAGGCGCTGGCGCGCGCGGCCGAGACGGTCTCCGGCCAGTCGGGCGACGAGCTCAAGCAGCGGCTGCGCACCGGCACCATCGTCACCACCGACGATCGCAACTGGGAGCTGCGCTATTCGCAGTCGGCGCTGCGCTTCTCGCTGAGCCGTGCGGTGGGCGTCGACATGGAGTCGGCGACGCTGGCCGCACAGGGCTATCGCTTCCGCGTGCCCTATGGCACGCTGCTCTGCGTGTCGGACAAGCCGCTACACGGCGAACTCAAGCTGCCCGGCCAGGCCAACCGCTTCTACGAGCGCGCGATCGCCGAGCATCTCAAGATCGGCATCGAAGCCTGCGAGGAACTCCGCCGCGAAGGCGCCAAGCTCCACAGCCGCAAGCTGCGCGCGTTCAACGAACCGCCGTTCCGGTGATCAAGGGGCGGCCCCGGCTTCGGCCGGGGCCGCCGTCCTCAGAACTGTACTTCGAGCAGCACCACGCTCGGATCGCCCTCGACCTCGCGGGCGACGAAGCCCATTTCGCGCTCCAGCTCGATCGCGAGATGGTTCTCGCGGCTCTCGATCGACTGCAACCGCTGCACGCCGCGCGCCTTGGCCTCGGCGGTGAGATAGTGGAGCAGGCTCCAGCCCACCCCCTGCCCCTTGCGGTCCGCGCGGATCGAGATCGCCACTTCGGCCGTCTCCATCGCGTCGTCGCACGCCAGCATCGCCGATCCGACCAGCTGGCCGCCCTCGGCGGTGAAGGCGAGATAGCTCTCGGTCTGCCGGTGATCGACGTCGATCAGCGCCGCCGCCTGATGCGGCTGGAGATGCGGGCTGGCGGTGAAGAAGCGGAAGCGGCGATCCTCGTTCGAGACATGGTCGAAAAAGTCCTTGAGCAGCGCCTCGTCGTCCGGACGCACGGTGCGCACGTCGATGACGAGCCCGGAGCGGGTCGGCAGCTGGACAGGCTCTGCGGTGGTCGCGGTCATCATGGTATCTCCCGGGATTTGCTGGCGGCGCGATACGCCGATCAGGGGTGGTGACGTATCCGTAAACGTCGCAGGCTCGCAGCCGGATTCAGGCCGGGGCGATCACTGCTGTGGCGCCGCGCCCCTCACCGGGCCGCGACTCGCGCGAAACGACGCGGTTCCGCCCCCCTTGTTTGGCCGCATATAGCGCGCTGTCGGCCTCCGTCACCAGGCGATGCCAGTCGACCGCCGTGCCCGCCGCTTCAGCGTGCCCCACGCTGATCGTGCACCGGAGGACCGCGCCCCCGTCGATCGTCACCCGAAGGTCCGCCACGGCCGCCCGCAGCTGTTCGGCAAGCGCCGCGGCGGTGGCCGCGCGGGCGGGAAGCACCAGGAACTCCTCGCCGCCGATCCGCCCCACTAGATCGCCATCGGAGGCCGCCTCGGCCAATGCCTGTGCCACCGCGACCAATACCGCGTCCCCCGCCGCGTGCCCCCAGCTATCGTTGACCTTCTTGAAGTGGTCGACGTCGATCATCAGCACGGCCAGCGCGCGGTGCTGCCGCGCTGCCTGGGCCAGCCGCGCCTGCCCCTGCTCCCAGACGACGCGCCGATTGGCGAGCCCGGTCAGCGTATCGCGCGAGGCATAGCGCAGCAGTTCGGCATCGAGCTGGCGAGCCAGCATCCACAGGAAACAGGGCATGATCGCGCAG
>JAIYAA010000127.1 GCA_027489295.1 Sphingomonadales bacterium
GCGACTGCTTCCATGGCCCGTGACAACAATCGACGGCATGATCGTGACCGTTGGAGAGGACAAAGCATGACCCCGGACTTCGACTTCGCCCTCGGCGATTCCGCCGACATGATCCGCGATACCACCGCGCGCTTCGCCCGCGACAAGATCGCCCCGCTCGCCGCGCGGATCGACGCCGAGGACTGGTTTCCGCGCGACGAGCTCTGGGCGGCGATGGGCGAGCTCGGCCTGCACGGCATCACCGTGGCAGAGGAAGATGGCGGCCTCGGCCTCGGCTATCTCGAACATGTCATCGCCTGCGAGGAAGTCGCCCGCGCCTCGGCCTCGATCGGCCTCAGCTACGGCGCGCATTCGAACCTCTGCGTCAACCAGATCGCCCGCTGGGGCAATGCCGAGCAGAAGGCCAAGTACCTGCCCAAGCTGATCTCGGGCGAGCATGTCGGCAGCCTGGCGATGTCCGAGGCCGGGGCCGGCTCCGACGTCGTCTCGATGAAGCTCAAGGCCGAGAAGGTCCAGGGCGGCTATGTGCTTAACGGCACCAAGTTCTGGATCACCAACGCGGCCTATGCCGACACGCTGGTGGTCTATGCGAAGACCGGTGAAGGCTCGCGCGGCATCACGACGTTCCTGATCGAGAAGGACATGCCAGGCTTCGCCATCGGCCAGAAGATCGACAAGATGGGCATGCGCGGCTCGCCGACGGCGGAGCTCGTCTTCTCCGATTGCGAGGTGCCGGAGGAGAACGTAATGGGACCGCTGAACGGCGGTGTCGGCGTGCTGATGAGCGGGCTGGATTACGAGCGCACGGTGCTGGCGGGCATCCAGCTCGGCATCATGCAGGCCTGCCTCGACGTGGTCCTGCCCTATCTGCGCGAGCGCAAGCAGTTCGGCCAGGCGATCGGCAGCTTTCAGCTGATGCAGGCCAAGATCGCCGACATGTACGTCGCGCTCAATTCGGCGCGAGCCTATGTCTATGCCGTGGCGCGCAGCTGCGATGCCGGCAAGACAACCCGCTTCGACGCGGCGGGCGCGATCCTGCTCGCCAGCGAGAACGCCTTCCGCGTCGCCGGCGAGGCGGTGCAGGCGCTGGGCGGCGCGGGCTATACCAAGGACTGGCCGGTCGAACGCTTCCTGCGCGACGCCAAGCTGCTCGATATCGGCGCCGGGACCAACGAAATCCGCCGCATGCTGATCGGCCGCGAACTGCTGGGGGCGGCGTGATGGCGCCCCTCCCAATTCCTCCCCGGTACGGGGAGGGGGACCATTTGCGCAGCAAATGGTGGAGGGGCCGTCGCGGCACGCGACGGGTTCCCGCGCCGTCAGCGAGCCCCGCGCCTGACGGCGCGGCCCCTCCCCCCCTCGCCTCCGGCGAGCGGTCCCCCTCCCCGAGCTTCGCCCGGGGAGGAATGAAAGTAGCCGCATGACCGCCCCCGTTCTCCCCACCGCCATCAACCCTGACAGCGACCAGTTCCGCGCCCAGGCAGCCCATCACCGCGCCCTCGCCGAGAAGCTCCGCACCGACGTCGCGCAGGCGGCACTCGGCGGCAGCGAGAACGCTCGCGCCAAGCACGTCGCGCGCGGCAAGCTTCTCCCGCGGGAGCGGGTCGAGCGGTTGCTCGATCCCGGCAGCCCCTTTCTCGAGATCGGCCAGCTCGCCGCGTTCGACCTGTATGACGGCGAGGTCCCCGGCGCGGGCGTGATCGCAGGGATCGGTCGCGTCTCCGGCCGCATGGTCATGATCGTCTGCAACGATGCCACCGTGAAGGGCGGCACCTATTACCCGATGACGGTCAAGAAGCATCTCCGCGCGCAGGAGATCGCCGAGGCCAACCGCCTGCCGTGCATCTACCTCGTCGACAGCGGCGGCGCCAACCTGCCGCACCAGGCCGAGGTATTCCCGGACAAGGATCATTTCGGGCGGATCTTCTTCAACCAGGCCAATATGTCCGCCAAGGGCATCCCGCAGATCGCCTGCGTGATGGGCAGCTGCACCGCCGGGGGCGCGTACGTCCCCGCGATGTCCGACGAGAGCGTGATCGTCCGCAGCCAGGGGACGATCTTTCTCGCCGGCCCGCCGCTGGTGAAGGCCGCGACCGGCGAGGAGATCAGCGCCGAGGACCTGGGTGGTGGCGACCTCCACGCCCGCCGCTCGGGCGTGGTCGATCATCTGGCGGAAAATGACGAGCATGCGCTGACCATCGTCCGCGACATCGTCAGTCACCTGCCCGCCGATCGGGTGCCCGACGTCGCGCTAAAGGACCCGCGCCCGCCCAAATACGCGGCCGAGGAGCTCTACGGCATCCTTCCCGCCGATGTGCGCGCGCCGTACGACGTGCACGAGGTGATCGCGCGGCTGGTCGACGGCTCCGAATTCCACGAGTTCAAGGCGCTCTATGGCAGCTCGCTGGTGTGCGGCTTCGCGCATATCTGGGGCATGCCGGTGGCGATCCTCGCCAACAACGGGGTGCTGTTCTCGGAGAGCGCGCAGAAGGGCGCGCATTTCATCGAGCTCGCCTGCCAGCGCCGCATTCCCTTGCTGTTCCTCCAGAACATCTCCGGCTTCATGGTCGGCGGAAAGTATGAGGCGGAAGGCATTGCGAAACATGGCGCAAAGCTGGTCACGGCGGTGGCGACCGCGAGCGTGCCCAAGCTCACCATCCTGATCGGCGGCAGCTTCGGCGCGGGCAATTACGGCATGTGCGGCCGAGCCTATAGCCCACGCTTCCTGTTCAGCTGGCCCAATGCGCGCATCAGCGTGATGGGCGGCGAACAGGCCGCCAGCGTGCTGGCGACGGTTCACCGCGACGCTACGAACTGGTCGCCGGAGGAAGCCGAGGCGTTCAAGGCGCCAATCCGCGAGAAATACGAGGACGAGGGCAATCCCTGGCACGCCAGCGCACGGCTGTGGGACGACGGCATCATCGATCCGGCGCAGACCCGCGACGTACTGGGCCTGGCGCTGGCAGCGGCGCTCAACGCGCCGATCCCGGAGCGCCCGCAGTTCGGCGTGTTCCGGATGTGAGTGGGGAAGCGCGCCCACCCAAAATCCTCCCCCAGCCCTGCTGGGGGAGGGGGACCGCCGGCCGCAGGCCGGTGGTGGAGGGGCCGACGCCAGCGGCGTCGGAAGCCTGTCCGCGCCCGCTATCCGGTCTGAAGCGCGCGACGTCGAGCCGCCAACACCTCGCCGATCAGCAGCAGCACGCCCTCCAGGTTATCGAGCACATCAACGGCCGGCACCCGCAGCGTCGCTACACCCTGCCCCGCGATCCAAGCATCACGCCGCGCATCGTCCTCCGGTGCCGCTCCCCGCGCATGCGCCTCACCATCCACCTCCACACAAAGCCGCACGGCGTCGCAGTAGAAGTCCAGCACATAGGGCCCGGCCGGATGCTGTTTGCGCCATTTCTCGCCGTCTCGTCCGCGCAGTTGCTGCCACAGCAACACTTCCGGCAACGACATCTCCCGGCGCAACCGCTTCGCCCGACGATACGATCTGCCGTTGCCCTTGAGCATCGCCGCCCCCTTTCGCGCTCCGCGCGCCCCTCCACCATGCTGCGCATGGTCCCCCTCCCCCAGCAAGCTGGGGGAGGATCCGATCGTTGAAAGCTGACCCATGCTCTTATCACTCTTCACCCTCGCCCTGAGTCCCCAGACCGCCGGCCTCCCCCCGCCCGCAGCCAACCCGCCGCGCAGCGTGCCGGCGCCGACCAATCTGCCGCCGGCCAACCCGCTCGCCCCGCCCGACGGCAGCGACGAGCGCGCCGTGCTCGCGACGGTCGACCGGCTGCTGGGCGGGATCAACACCCGCGATGCCGCTGCGATCGGCGCGACGCTGCGGGCGGAGGGCGGCGCTACGGTGGTGACCGAGGCTGCGAGCGGTGCTGGCACTGTCCGTTATATGGCCTGGCCCGAACTGCTCGCCCGTTTCCAGCCGGGCCCGAAAACCTTCGACGAACGCATCTCCAGCCCGGCAGTGGAGATCGACGGCGACCTCGCGATGGTGTGGGCACCCTATGTCTTCCGACTGAACGGCAAGGTCCACCATTGCGGCACCGACCAC
>JAIYAA010000230.1 GCA_027489295.1 Sphingomonadales bacterium
GCCGTCGGCATTGGCGTCCGCGGCGTCGAACCACTCGACGCCGCGCTGGGCGAAAGCGGGGGTGGCAACGCTTGCCAGCAGCGCGCAAAGGATGGGCATGGTGCGCATGGTGTTCCTCGTTCGGTTGCGCCGGGTCGCCACGTCGCGCGGCGGCCCGGATAGGATAAGAGGGATCAGTCGGAAACGACGGTCCTCGACCAGCTCGATGTCGAACCGTCCGCACGGGTGCGCACCACCGATCCGCTATAGCTGCCATCGCCATTGTTGGTGAGATGGGTGCTGCGGCTGACGCTGGTGCCGTTGTTGGTGCTGTGGGTCGCGCCGCCGGCATAGCTGCCGCCGCCCCAGCTGGCGGTGCGGCTGGATATGATGCCGCGCCCGTTAGTTGCCTGAAGACTGCGGCTGGCGGCGCGATAGCCCGTCTGGCGGGTCACGCTGGCCTGGCGGACATAGCCGCGCCCATGCGCGCCCTGCAGGCTGATACTGCGCGCTCGCGTGCCGGCATTGGCATCGCTCGGCAGCGCGAACATGCCGGCGGCGATGGCGAGGCCCATCGCGGCGGTGGTCAAGATCTTGTGCATTGTCTTACTCCTAACGCGAAACTGCCCCTCGCCATTCGGACTAAGGCGCACCGGTAAGGCGTCGAAGACCCACCGGAATCAAAGCGTGACGAAGTGTAACGGCGGTTGCGCGCACGCCGGGCATCGGCATGATCGCGCGATGGACCTGCCCGACAGCCCGCATATCGCGCTCATCGAGGACGACGAGGAGATCCGCGACCTGGTGGGCGGATTGCTGTCGCGCGAAGGCATGACGGTGCACCCGTGCCGCACCGCCGTCGCGTTCGATGCCTTGCTTGCGCACCGCCCGGTCGATCTTGCGATCATCGACATCATGCTGCCGGGCGAGGATGGCCTGTCGCTGTGCCGACGGATGCGCGCGATCGGCGACCTGCCGATGCTGATCGTCTCGGCCCGCAGCGACGATGTCGACCGGATCATCGGGCTGGAGATCGGCGCGGACGACTATCTGCCCAAGCCGTTCAACCCGCGCGAACTCGTCGCGAGGGTGCGGGCGCTGCTGCGACGCGCGCGCGGTGCCGAGCGTTTGATCGCCGGTCCGGGCGGCAACCGGTACGGCTTTGCCGGCTGGGCCTGGGATGTCGATGCGCGCAACCTGTTGAGCCCGAGCGGAAATCCGGTCGAGCTGACCGGCGGCGAGCACGACCTGCTTCACTGCCTGGTCACGCATCCCCAGCGGGTATTGTCGCGCGAGCAGTTGCTTGACTGGACGCGCGGCCGCGAAGCGGCGCCGTTCGACCGGACCATCGACGTCCAGCTCGGGCGTCTGCGCCGCAAGCTGGCTGTTCACCCCGACGGCGAGGCGCTGATCAAGACCGTGCGCGGTGGCGGCTATGTGTTCGTGGCGCCGGTGCGGCGGTCCTGAGCGGTGCGGGGAACGCTGTCCTTCCGGATCGGCGCGATCCTGCTGATCGGGTTCGTTCTGCTCCAGTTGCTGCTGGTGATCGCGCTGCAGCTGCCCGGGCCTGTCGACGATCGGGGATATTATGGCCTGCCGTCCCCGCCCGCGCTGGCCGAACTACTCCGCGCGGTTGAAGCGGCCGGGCCGGACGGCAGCCGGCGGCTCGTGGAGAATTTCGACGGGTCGCTGTTCACCGTGGAGATACGGCGGAGCCCGCCGGCCGATTTCCGCGAAGTGCCGCGCAGCGTGGCGCCGCTGGCCCGGGCCTATCGCGCCGCGCTGGCCGACCACAATGTCGTCGTCGATGGCGGGCCGGGGCGGTTGCACCGGCTGCTGGGCGACCGCGCGCGGCCGATGCGGTTCCTCGTCCCCCTTCGCCTGACGGTCTGGCTGCGCGACGGCGACGTGCTGGTGCTGACCGGTCGCCCGGCGGATGGGCTGCGCGCCTATCTAGCGCATCGCAGCATCATCGGGCTGCTGGGCGGCGCTGCGCTGCTGCTAGTCCTGTGGCTGGCGATCAGGCAGACGACCAGGCCATTGCAGCGGCTGACGCAAGGCGTCCGCGCCCTGGGCGACGATCTCAACGCCGCGGACGTCCGCCCGGAGGGAAGCCCCGAGGTCCGCACCCTGGCCACGGCGTTCAACGACATGAAGCAGCGGATCGCGACGCTGGTCGCGGAACGAACCTTCCTCCTGGCCGGCATCGCGCACGATATGCGCACCTATCTCACCCGGCTTCACCTGCGCGCCGAATTCATCGCCGATGACGAGCAGCGCAAGCGCGCGGTGCGCGATCTCGAACAGATGTCGGTGCTGCTCGACGACAGCCTGCTGTTCGCCAGCCTTGGCCAGACCAGGCTGCGAGAGCTCGAGCCGGTGGATCTGTGTGCGCTGACCCGCGAACTGTGTGCGCTGCAGGAGGATGCGGCGCATATCTGCCTGGACCTGCCGGATACGTGCGAGGTCCTCGCGGACTCGGCGGGGTTGGAACGAATATTTGGCAACCTGGTCGATAACGGGATGCGCCATGGGACGTGCATGACCATCGCGATCGCACGACGGGAGCACATGGTCAGCTGGACCTTTTGCGATGACGGTCCCGGTGTTGCGGCGTCGGACATGCGGCATCTGGGAACTGCCTA
>JAIYAA010000035.1 GCA_027489295.1 Sphingomonadales bacterium
CATGCGTACGCTTTCCATCGCCGCGACCGGCATGCTGGCCCAGCAGACCAATGTCGACGTGATCTCGAACAACATCGCCAACATGAACACGACCGCGTACAAGAAGCAGCGCGCCGAGTTCCAGGACCTGCTCTATCAGCAGGTCTCGCGCCCCGGTTCCTCGACCGGCGCCGATACCAAGGTGCCGGCCGGCATCCAGATCGGCTCGGGCGTGAAGACCGGCGGCGTCTATCGCATCAACGAGCAGGGCGCGCTGACCCAGACCGGCAACCCCTATGACATGGCGATCCAGGGCAAGGGCTATTTCCAGGTGACGATGCCCGACGGCACCACCGCCTACACCCGCGACGGATCGTTCCAGATCTCCGATCAGGGCGAACTGGTGACGCAGGACGGCTATCCGGTGCAGCCCGGCATCACCGTGCCGCAGGGTGCGCTCGATGTGACCGTATCGAAGACCGGCCTGGTGGAAGTGACCGTCGCCGGCAACACCACGCCGCAGCAGATCGGCCAGCTTCAGCTTGCCACGTTCATGAACGAGAGCGGTCTCGAGGCGAAGGGCGGCAACCTGTTCCTCGAAACCGCAGCATCGGGCCAGCCGACCGTCGCCTCGCCGGGCGACACCGGCATGGGCACGCTGACCCAAGGCTTCATCGAAGCCTCGAACGTCAACCCGGTCTCGGAAATCACGTCGCTGATCACGGCGCAGCGCGCCTATGAGATGAACAGCCGCGTCGTGAAGACCGCCGACGAGATGCTGGCGACGACCAGCCAGCTGCGCTGATGTCCGCGCTGCTGGGCCTGTTGCTGCTGGCGGCGGCACCGGTCGAGGACGTGCCGGTGGCGGTGGTCCAGCAGGCGGTCGCGCGCGGCACGCGGATCGAGATGGGCGACCTCTCGATCGAAACCCGCCCGGAGGCGAGCGCGCGCGGCGCGCTGCGCCCGGAAGAGGCCGTGGGGATGGAGGCGTCGCGGGCACTGACCCCCGGCACGCTGCTCCGCCGCGGCGACGTGATGAAGCCGCAGCTGGTGAAGCGCGGCGAGCCGGTGACCGCGAGGATCGTCTCGGGCACGCTCGTCATTACCGCTGCCGGCCGTGCGCTGGGCGGCGGCGCCCAGGGCGATCCGGTGCGGATCGTCGTCACTGCCACCAACCGCACGCTCGACGGCGTCGTCGACGGATCGGGCACGGTGCGGATCTCCACTCCCTGAGGGACAAGGTACATGCGTAAGATCATTCTTGCCGTGGCGCTTACCGCCACGCTGTCGGGTTGTGGGGCGGTCGGCCGGCTGAAAGCGGTCGGCAAGGCGCCCCGGCTGACGACGATGGAACCCGTCGATTCGCCCGATCTCGAGCCCTCGCTGGCGTCGCCGCTCGATCGCTCGAACCGGGCACGTCCGGCGCAGCCGGTGAGCGCGCCCACGGCCTCGCTGTTCCGCACCGGGGCGGGCGCCTTCTTCCGCGATCAGCGCGCAGGGCGGGTGGGCGACATCCTGACGATCAAGATCGCGATCGCCGACAAGGCGGACATCGGCAACAACACCTCGCGCACCCGCGGCGGTACGGAAACGAGCGGCATCGCCGGGCTGCTGGGTCTGCAGAAACCGATCCAGAAGCTTACCGGCAGCGATCCCTCCAAGCTGGTGGATACCAATTCCGCGTCCAAATATTCCGGCGGGGGTACCACCAACCGATCGGAGACGATCAACATGACGATGGCGGCCATCGTCACCCAGGTGCTTCCCAACGGCAACCTGATGATCCGCGGACGCCAGGAAGTGCGGGTGAACTTCGAGATGCGCGAGCTGATCGTCACCGGCCTGATCCGACCCGAGGACATCGCCCGCGACAACTCGATCCAGCACAGCCAGATCGCCGAGGCGCGCGTGATCTACGGCGGCAAGGGCCAGCTCACCGATGCGCAGCAGGCGCGCTGGGGCCAGCAGATCTACGACGCGCTCTTCCCGTTCTGATCCCGCCTGACCTTGCACCAGCAGGCAAAGGGTCCGCCGTTCCCCACGGCGGGCCCTTTTTCATTTACCGAATATTTATCTTAATCTTCCGGTAACCATCAAAATTTGCAGGAGAAATTTTGGTGACTGCGATTTTCTTCCCACAATGATCCTGCAGGGCGCAGCAAGCGCCCGGTCGAGGGTCGGCGGTTCCGACCCGGGTCGCAGAAGCGACTCTATTCCAAGAAGGAAATCACCATGGCTTTCTCCGTTAACACCAACGTCGGCGCGATGGCGGCTCTGCAGAGCCTGAATGCCACCCAGAAGGACCTGTCGACCACTCAGAGCCGCATCAACACCGGCCTGGCGGTCTCCTCGACCAAGGACGACTCGGCGACCTACACGATCGCGCAGGGTCTCCGCAGCGACCTGGGCGGCCTCAAGTCGGTTTCGTCGTCGCTCAGCCGCGCCAAGAGCGTGACCGACGTCGCCGTTGCCGGTGCCGAGCAGATCTCCGACATCGTCAACCAGATGAAGGCGAAGGCCTATCAGGCTGCAGACGCCGGCCAGACCACGGACAGCCGTACGCAGCTGAACAACGACTTCACCGCGCTTCGCGATCAGATCACCACGATCGTGAACGGGGCGAACTTCAACGGCACCAACCTGCTGAAGACCGGTGGTGGTTCGGTGACGGCCCTGCAGTCGCTGCAGGACTCGAACACCACGACCACGGCGTGGAACCCGGATTCGCTCTCGGTGGCGAACCAGGGTCTCGATCTGGGTGGCTCGGCCATCACGATCGCTTCGACCGCGACGATCAGCACGCAGGGTGCGGCGCAGACGATGATCGACACGATCAGCGCCACGCAGACCAACCTGACGGCGGTTCTCGGCCGGCTCGGTGCCGCTTCGCGCAAGATCGACGCCCAGACTGCCTTCACCAGCAAGCTCTCGGACGTGATCGACAGCGGCATCGGCAACCTTGTCGACGCCGATCTGGCGAAGGAATCCGCGAAGCTGCAGGCGCTGCAGGTCAAGCAGCAGCTCGGTGTGCAGGCTCTGTCGATCGCCAACCAGGCGCCGCAGACCATCACCTCGCTGTTCCGCTAAGAGCCCAAGGCCCAACCCTGGGGGCCAAAGGCTTGAAGGGGTCGGGATGGTTCGCCATCCCGGCCCTCTTTTTTTGCCTGCACGGGGGCAGCAGGCTATGGTTACCGTCTCTATAATGAACGGGAAGGGGAGAGCCGGCATTGTTTCCGCGCATTCGTGAAATTACAGATGCCTTTGGCGGACGCCTGCGCGTCAGTGTCGAGGAACATCCTGCGGGCGCGCTGGTGGTGCTGGAACGTCCCGATCTGAACGGCCGTCCGCGGATCCTGCTCGATGGCTACGGCGTGGACGTGCTGGCCGGCTACATCATGTCGGCACGGCTGTCGGTGCCGCAGGGGCTGCCCGACGAGCATGTCGATGGCATGTTCAGCACCCGCTTCCAGCTCGAGCTCGATCCCAGCGCCACGCTCGTCCTGAGCCAGGAGAGCATGGCCGACCTGGAGATTGCCGCGCCCTTCTGGGACCGGCTCTATGCCGAACTCTGCATCGTCGCCGCGCATGCGCGCGAGCTGACCCGCCGCGCCGAGGCACGCGTCCACTAGGCCGCTAGGCCATGGGAGGGCGCCACGCGCCTTCCGGCAGCGCATGCGACGCTTCCGCCCACAAGCGCTTACCCGGCAGCTTGGCCCGCACCATCCACCCGCGGCTGCGCCGATCACGCGCTGATTTGACAGCAGGCGGCGCCGCGATCTCGGTCGTCGGTCGTTTCGCGGCAGGCCGGTCTACTGGATCATGACGGGCAGTCTTGAGCCGTGCGATCGCGCATCGGCACTCCACCTTCTACCGCGGCCATGCCCGGCTGCAGACCGTCTGGAACGGCGGACAGGACGCGTCACCGGGGTGGGTGCGCGCGCTGCGGTCAGCGGAGAGGGAAGGGATGCGGCGTGCGGGGTCCCCAAGATGCGCGCAAGAGCGGAACGGCGGCAGTGGCTGCGGTGGCAGTGATCGGCTCGCGGCGGCCTGCGCTTCGCAGTACACATGGCCCGAACGCCAGTTCCCGAAATGCGAGCGGCAGGCCAGTTGGGGGGAACTGGCCTGCCGCTGTGCCAGGCGGGGGGGCCCGGCAGATAGTGGAGCGCGAGGATCGTGAGGGGATCGGAACGTCCTCGCTGCTCCTGTACTTGTTATATCGCGAAACCTGCCCGAAGAGAAACGAAACTGGCCCGATCTGGCTACAGGATTTGTACCTAGTGCAGGTCTTGCGGTTCGTTAGTTCGGCTTAACGATATTATTTCGCGATACGCGAAATCATGCTTGTCGGGTATTGGGCGCCGTTGATGGATACCACTGGCGAGCCATTGATCATCTGGACGTCGTCCACCTTGCCGACCGCCTTGGCGGTGGTGGTGATCTTGGCGCCGGCGTCGGTCGTGCCGCTCAGCTGCAGCTGGTAGAGGCCGTCGGTCAGCTTCGTGCCGGTGCTGGTCGTGCCATCCCAGCTGAAATTGCCGGATGCGCCGCTCACCTTCAGGTCGAAGCTGTCGACCTTGCTGCCCTTCGCGTCGAGGATCGTCGCGGTGAGGCCGGTGATCGCGCTGTTCGCGGTCCAATCCCATTGGGCAGGCGTGGTCGCGCTGAGGCCCGACTTGTCCGAATCGAGCTGCACCGCCTGGCCGATCATCGACGAGCTGGCTGTCAGCGAACTCATGTTCAGGCTCGACAGGATCGAGTTGAGCGTGGTGTTCTGCTTGATCGACTGTTCGACCTGCGAATACTGCACCAGCTGCTGCGTATACTGGCTGCTGTCCATAGGGTTGGTCGGATCCTGGTTCTGCAGCTGGGTGGTCAGCAGCTTCAGGAACATGTTGTAATCGCCGGTGAGCGAGGTGGTCGCGGCATCGGTGGAGCTCTGCGTCGTGCTGGCCGAGCCGGTGGCGGAAGAAACGAGGGTCATGCGCTACTCCTAGGCGATGAGGTCGACTTGGCCGTCGCTCCGAACCGGGCGGTAGGCCGCGGACTGGAGGTCGGGTTCGTCCTGAAACTGCTGGTTGCCGCCGCGCGACTGCTGTTGCTGCTGGAAGGCAGACTGGCCCCCGGCATTGCTGCCGGTGCCGCCGTCGCGGCTCTCGAAGCGGAAGCTGCCCGCGTCGCTGCGGATGCCCGCCTGTTCCAGCGCGCGGCCGAGATCCGGCGCGTCCTGGCGGAGCAGGTCGAGCGTGTGCTGGCTTTCGGCCCGCATCGTGGCCTGCACGGTCCCCTTGTCATCAAAGGCAAGGGTCACCTCGACGCGGCCCAGTTCGGCGGGGTTGAGGCGGACGCGCAGCGTATCCTCGCCGGCATCGACCTTGCGAGCGATCTCGACGCCGAGCGTGCGGCCGAGCTCGCCGGCGCGGGCGTTGATCACCGGCTCGGACGTAGCCGGCGCGGCGGCGCCATGGGCGGCCGCAATCGGCGTGCTCGCCGCGGGGGCAGCGGTCGCGGCGGTGGTCAGGGGCGGCAGGGAGGCTTGTCGCGTGTCTGCCGCTGCGAACTGCTGTGCGAAGGACTGCTGGCCAGTTTCGCCCTTGCTGCCGGCTTCAGCATTGCCGGCGGTACCCTGGCCGGAGACGGCGCGGGCGAGATCCGCGGTCTTCTCGCTGGTGGTCGTGGCCGGTGCAGTGTCGGCCCCGAAGGACGCCTCCACCCGGGCGACGCGGGTCGGCGCCGCGCCATCGGCCTTGGCTTGAGCCGCAGGCTTGGGCGTGCTGGGTGCTGCCGGCTGCGCGATCGCCTGCGGCACGGCGAGCAGCTGCGGCTGTGATTGCGCCACGGCCTGGCCCATGTCGGCCGGGGCCGGCAGCAGCGCATCCTCTGCCGCCGCCGGCCGGGCGGCGGTCTTGGTCGGGCGTGCCGTCCGCGGCAGCGTCGGCGTATCCAGTTCCGGCGCGGCGGGGGCATCCAGTGCGACGGGGGTGTCGGGCTGCGCGGGTGCCGCTGCAGCCGGCAACGCCGCGTCCGCGGGCGCCGAGGTGGCCGTCTTCGAACCCTTGGTCGGGACGGTCGCCTCCGGCGGAGCCTTGCCGTTCGCGACAATGGGCGCGGTGTCGGTCGCCAGCGTGACTGGAAGCTGCGGTGTCACGCCCTTGTCGACAACGGGGGCAGACGCCGGATTTGCCGCCACTTCGGCGGTGGCGGGTGCGATCGTCCCCGGCGTCGACCCAGCCGGAACCGGCTTGGCGAGCGCCTTGGCGATGGCATCGGCGAGGGGGTTCCCTCCCGCAACCACCGGCGGGGCGACGGCTGCGGGCGCAGCGGTGGCGAGCAGCTGCGCCATCGCGACCTGGGCCTGGTCGCCGGCAAGGATCGGGGTGCCCGCCGGGACGCCGGGCGGCATGCCGGCCACCAGACCCGCCTGCGGGATCCCGGCGCCGCCGGCACCGATCAGGTCCGCAAATCCGGCGATCATGCCAGCATCGGCGGTGCCCCCCTGCGAGGCGGGGGCGGCAACGGGAAAGCCGATGTTCGTGACGTTCATGCAGTCGCCTCATGCGCAGGGCTGAAAGGCAGCCCTTCCAGAACATTATAGAGGGATCGTTCCACCGGCGGGGCCCCTCAGCCAATTACGCCGAGCGCGCGGATGCGGGCGCGGGCGTGGATTTCGTTCTGCGACAGGACCACCGTCGCCGGGCGCACCCGCTCGATGATCGAGCGGACGAAGGGGCGGATCGACGGGCTGGTGAGCAGGCAGGGAATCTCGCCGTCCTGCGCCAGCCGGTCATAGGTCTCGCGGACCGCGCCGATGAACTGCTGCAGCGCGGACGGGGCCATCGCCAGCTGGCGATCGTCGCCGGTACCGAGGATGCTGTCGGCGAAGGCCTGGTCCCAGTCGGCCGAGAGCGTCACCACCGGGATGGCGTCGCCGCGCGCCTGCGCCGCGCTGATCTGGCGTGCGAGGCGGCTGCGGACATGCTCGGTGATGTAGGTGAGGTTGGCGCTGTGCGGCGCCGATTCCGCGATGCCTTCGAGGATCGTGGGAATGTCGCGGATCGAGATGCCTTCGGCCAGCAGGTTCTGCAGGATGCGCTGCACGCCGGAGATCGAGACCTTGGAGGGGATGATGTCCGCCACCAGCTTTTCCGATTCCTTGTGGACCTCGGTCAGCAACTTCTGCGTCTCGGTATAGGAGAGCAGGTCGGCGATATTGTCCTTCACCAGTTCGGTCAGGTGGGTAGCGATGATCGTGCCGCAATCGACCACGGTAAGGCCGCGGAAGCCGGCTTCGTCGCGCAGTTCGCGATCGATCCACAGCGCGGGCAGGCCGAACACCGGCTCCTTGGTGACCTCGCCGGGAAGGCCGGCCGGGCCGCCGCCGGGATTGATCAGCAGCAGCTTCTCCAGGCGGATGTCGCCGCGCGCCGCCTCGGTCTCCTTGATCGAGATGACATACTCGTTCGGCTTCAGCCCCATATTGTCGATGATGCGCACGGCGGGCAGCACGAAACCGAACTCGGTCGCCATCTGGCGGCGCAGCGCGCGCACCTGATCGTCGAGCCGCGGTTCGCGGGTATCGTCGTTGATCATCGGCAACAGCGCGTAGCCGATCTCGACGCGCACCGCGTCGATCGCCAGCGTCTGCGAGATCGGCTGCTCGACCGCCTGCGACTGCGCGACTTCCTGCGCGGCCTGCAGCCGGGCCCTGGCGTCCTTGGCGCGGGCGCGCTTCGACATTTCCCAGGCGACCCAGCCCGACAGACCGGAAAAGGCGGCGAACGGGATGAAGGGCAGGCCCGGCATCAGCGCCAGCGCGCCCATCAGGAACGCCACCATGCCGAACGCCTTGGGGTAGCGGCCGAGCTGGTCGCCCAGCGCGGCGCCGGTTTTTCCGGCAACGCCGCCCTTCGAGACGAGCAGGCCCGCCGCGGTCGACACGATAAGCGCCGGAATCTGGCTGACCAGGCCGTCGCCCGCGGTGAGCACGGTATAGGTGCGGAACGCCTCGCCGATCGGCACGCCGTGCTCGATCACGCCGATGCCCAGCCCGACGACGATGTTGATCGCGGTGATCAGCAGGCCGGCGACGGCATCGCCCTTCACGAACTTGGAGGCACCGTCCATCGCGCCGTAGAAGCCGCTTTCGGCCTCCACCTCGGCGCGGCGGGCCTTGGCCTGTTCCTCGTTGATCATGCCGGCGGAAAGATCGGCGTCGATCGCCATTTGCTTGCCGGGCATCGAATCGAGGCTGAAGCGCGCGGCGACTTCCGCGATGCGGCCGGCGCCCTTGGTGATGACGACGAAGTTGATCACCACCAGGATCATGAAGATGGTGAGGCCGATGATGGTCTCGCCGCCCATCAGGAACTCGCCGAATGCGCCGATCACCCCGCCGGCGGCGTCGGGGCCTTCATGGCCGTGCCCCAGGATCAGGCGCGTCGAGGCGAGGTTGAGGCCCAGCCGCAGCATCGTCGCGATCAGCAGGATCGTCGGGAAGGCGCTGAGTTCCAGCGGCTTCTCGATGAACAGCGCCGTCATCAGGATCATCACCGAAATGGTGATGGACAGGGCCAGCCCCATGTCGAGCAGCCAGCCCGGCATCGGCAGGATCAGCATCGCGATGATCGCGATCACGCCGCCGGCGAGCGCCATGTCGCGGTTGGCGCCGATCCGCTGGAGGAAGTTCAGGACGACGGGAGGCATGGGCAGCTACCGTGGAATGGAGGTCAGGGTGCCGGCGAGACGGCGATGCCCGCCTCGATGAAGCTGCGCAGCTTGTTGCGCATCGTCCGCACCGAAATGCCGAGGATGTTCGACGCCGAGGTGCGGTTGCCGTGGCAGCGCTCCAGCGTCTGCAGGATCAGCTCGCGCTCCACCTCTTCTACCGTGCGCCCGACCAGGCTGTTGATGTCGAGCGAGTTCGCATCGGCATTGAGGTCGGCGAGGGGCGTGCCGTCAGCACGCACCAGGTCGCCCGGGGTGATCGCGGCGCCGCGGCCGAGCAGGATGGCGCGGTGCACCGTCTCGTCCAGCTCGCGGATGTTGCCCGGCCAGCTGTAGCGCTGGAGCAGCGCCAGCGCCTCGTCGGTGAAGGCGCGTGCGGGCACGCCGTCGACTTCGGCATGGCGCTTGGCGAAATAGCGGGCGAGGGCGAGAATGTCCTCGCCGCGGGCGCGCAAGGGCGGCACCTCGACGCGGACCAGCCCCAGCCGCACCAGCAGATCGGCGCGGAACGTGCCGCTGTCGACCAGCGCGTCGAGGTTGAGGCTCGACGTCGCGATCAGCCGCGCGTTGAACGGGATCAGATCGTTGCCGGCCAGGCGACGGAACTGTTGCTTCTGCAGCACGTCGTGCAGCTTGGCCTGCAGCGCGGGCGAGAGCATGCCCACCTCGCGCAGCAGCACCGTGCCGTGCCCGGCCTTTTCCAGCCGGCCGATGCGGCGGGCGACCGCGCCGGGGAAGGCGCCGGCCTCATGGCCGAACAGCTCGGATTCGATCACGTCGGGCGCGACGCCGGCGCATTCGGCGACCAGCATCGGCTGCGGGCGGCCCGAGGCGTCGTGCACCGCGCGCGCCATCATTTCCTTGCCGCTGCCCTTCTCGCCGGTGATCAGCACCGGGGCGCCGCTTGGCGCGACGCCGGCCGCCAGCGACAGCGCACGGGCAAGCGCCGGGTGACCGCCGATCCAGGCAGGCGCCTTGCGCTCGACGACCGAGGCGATCGCCGCAGCGATCAGCTCGCGCTGCGGGGGGAGGGGCACATAGTCGCGGGCACCGGCGCGGATCGCCGCCACCGCGCGCTCGGCGGGGGCGTCGATGCCGCAAGCGAGCACGGCGATGGTGAAGCGCTCGCTGCGGATGCTCGCCATGAAGCCGGCGATGTCGGCCTCGACGTCGATCATCACCAGATCGGCGCCGCCTTCGCGCAGCTGGATCAGGCCGTCGGCGGGCGTATCGGCCATCGCCACCTCGGCGCCGGCGCTGCGCGCGAGTTCGGCGGCGAGGCGGAACTCGCTTCCCGGCGCGCCGATCAGGAGCATGCGGATCGCGCTGTTCATCAGCGGTCGGGCCGCACGATTTCGGTGAGCGTGACGCCCAGCGCGTTATCGATCAGCACGACTTCGCCGCGGGCGATCAGCCGGTCGTTGACGAAGATGTCCACCGGTTCGCCGACCCGGCGATCCAGCTCGAGCACCGTGCCCGAGCAGAGCGCCAGCAGATCGCCGATCGGCATCCGCGCGCGGCCGAGCACCGCCTGCACCTTCACCGGAACGTCGTGCACCGCTTCCAGGCCCGCCGCGGCGGCATGGGGGTCGGGGGCGCTGCCGGGCAGCTCAAAATCCTCGAAATCGGGAGCGGGGGCCGGCTGGGGCTCGGGGCCGTCCGACGGGATGATGTCGTGGGGATCGATCGTCATCTGCTAAAATCCTATGCGTTCATCCACTGGCGGATCACCGAGGCCGCCTCGGGCGGGCTCGCGGCGATGGCCGATCCGATCCGCTTCAGGGCGGACAGCTTGATCCGCCCATCCACCTGGGCGAGGGCGATTTCCTGATCGAGCAGCGGCGTATCGGTGGCGCCCATCTGCTCGAGCTGTTGCAATGCGTCGGGGTCGCCGTCTGCTGCGCGCGCGGTGAGCAGGCGCATTTCCTCGCTCTGCTGCTGGGCTTCGAGCGCGGTCATCTGCGGCTCGATCGGCAGCGGCTCGGGCTTGGGCTTGAGCATGCGCAGCGCAAGCAGGCCGACGCCGGCGATCAGGGCAAGCTGGAGGAAGGTCCAGATCTTGTCCATCGGCAGCTTGGAGAAGATGTTCTCCTTGGCCTCGTCCACCGGCACGGCCGAGAAGGGCATGCTTTCCACCACCACGCTGTCGCCGCGCTGCGTGTCGATGCCGGTGGCATTTTCGACCAGGCGCTGCAGGCGCTGGATCTGGTCGGCCGGCAGGCCCTTGGGACCGCCATCGACCATCACCGCGATGGTGAGTCGGGTGACCTTGCCGGGCGCGCGGACCGTGACGGTGCGGGTCGAGCTGTTCGAATAGGTCGTGTCTTCCGAGGTCTGGTTGCTGGCCGACTGGCGCGAGCTGCCGGGGGTAGCCGGGTTGGCCTTGGCATCGGGCAACTGGTTGGAGACCGAGGTGGTCTGCGGACCCGCGTCGTTTTCCTTGTTCTGGTCGCCGGTCTCGACGCTTACCTGGCGCGCGACGACCTGCTTGTCGGGATCGAAGACATTGGCTTCCTCGCGCGTCTGGTCGCGATCGATCTGGGCGGAGACTTCGGCGCGGACCTTGCCTTCGCCGACGATCGGCTGGAGCAGCGCCTCGATCTCGTCGCGCAGCTTGCCCTCTACCGCCTGCTGGCGCTCGTCGGCGTCGGCGGCACCTGCGGTATCGGGGTCGCCGGCGCGGGCGAGCAGCGCGCCGGTCTGGTCGACGACCGAAACCGAGTCGGGCGAAAGCTCGGGCACCGAGGACGAAACGAGATAGCGGATCGAGGCGATCTGCTCCGATCCCATATGGCCCTTGGTCTTCACCGTCACCGCAGCAGTCGCCTTGCGGCTTTCGGCCGCGAACATGGCGCGCTCGGGCATCACGATATGGACGCGGGCGGCGGTGACGTTCTGGATGGTCTGGATCGACTTGGCGAGCTCGCCCTCGATCGCGCGGGTCTCGTTCATCTTGGCGCGGCTGGCGGAAACGCCGAAGGGCTGTTCCGCGTCGAGCACCTCATAGCCGATCTTGCCGCCCAGCTTCTCGCTGGCCATGCTCATGCGCAGTTCGGCGAGCTTGTCTTCCGGCGCCATGATCGCGGTGCCGTCGGCGGAAAGCGTGTAGGGGACGTTCTGGGCCTTCAGCTTCTCGGTGATCGTCGATGCCGCGGCGGGATCGAGATCGGTGTAGAGATAGCCCATGTTCGACTTGGAGCTGCTCATCGCCACCACGGTCAGTGCCGCGAGCAGGGCGAACGCCACACCGCCCATCATCGCGAGCCGCTTGGTGCCGAGTTGCGTCACCAGATTCTTGATCGCTTCCAAAGCAGCCCCATGCACTAGCTACGGGGCGCGGAATGCCCCTGGTTGTTAGCTTTATAGAAAGGGCCTGGGACGGCAGTTTCTGCCGGGTGGGAATTTTTTGCCTAGCAGCGGCGCCTGCGCCGTGCGTGGGTAGGGGTGAACCAATCGGCAGGACGGTCGTTTGCGCGCCAGCGCTGGGTGACGAGGGGGACGGAATGGAAACGAACAGGCGCGGCTTCGTCGCCGGACTCGCGACGTTGCTGCTGTTGCCGCAGGCTGCCGCGGCCGCCGATGTGGGAGGCGGCGTGGTCAGCCTGACCTATGACGACGGGCTGTCCTCGCAGCTCGACGTGGCGGTGCCGGCGCTGGAGCAGCGCGGGCTGCGCGGTACCTTCTATGTGACGTGGGACAATATCGTCGACCGCGCGGACGCATGGGCGATGCTGCCGGCGCGCGGGCACGAACTGGGCGCGCATACCGTGCACCACCCGTGCAATCTCGGCCCGCTCGATGCGCGGCGCTATGCCGATCGCGAATTCCGCCCGCTCGAGGCCTGGCTCGATCGCGTCGCCGGGCCGGATCGGGCGCGCGACTTCGCCTATCCGTGCGACGTCACCAATCTCGGCCCCGGGACTGCCAACGTCCAGCGCGCACGGTTCGAGACCATGTTGCGCAGGCTGGGCATCCGCAGCGCGCGCAACAGCGAAGGTCCGCCCAATCCGGCCGCCTGGGTGCGCGCGCACCCGTTCCGCCTGCAGGCGCTGGCCGTTGGCTACGACGCCCAGCCGCTCGACGTGTTCAATTATCTGCAGCGCGCGCGGCACGAACGGCGCTGGGCCATCCTGGTGTTCCACCAGGTGGGCGAGGGTCCGGAGACCGACGGTGCCGTGTCGGCCGCGCAGCACGATGCGCTGCTCGACATGGTGCTGGCGAGCGGGCTGGCCGCGCGGACGGTGGGCGATCAGCTCCGGCGCCTCGGCTGAACGGGCGACGGCATCCGAAACCGCCGATGCGCGTTTGACCGCCGATGAACGGCCGCCCCAGCCCCGGTTCAGCCTGACCGGGGCAGAACGTCGGCAACGGGGCGGGAATCGAGGAGCTGTCATGTCGGATGTCTGGAAACGCCCTGCCATGGTCACGGCCAGCGTGATCGCGATGGCGCTGGCCGGTTGCTCCCCCTCGGGGACCACCGCCGACCAGTCGGCCAGCAATGCCGCGATGGCGAACATGAGCGCGGCCCTGCCCGCCCTGCCGGCGGCGGTGCCGTTGCAGCCGGGCGCGGCAACGACGCTGGCCGCGGCGCCGCCCGTCCAGGCCTTGCCGGCCACGCGACAGGTGCGGGTTGCGCAGGTCGCCCGGCGCAGCGACGCCTATGCCTATCTCGATCGCGCCCAGGGCGTGGCGAACGCGATCGGCGATGCGCCACCCGATTACGCCTATGACGACGGCCGGGTCTCGCCCTGGGTGTGGCAGACCAGCCTGGGCGACAGCCGCTATGCCGAACCGATCGACGGCGGCTACCGCTATTATTATTACCAGCCGGGATCGGCTTCGCCCTATCTCGTCCGCGATCCCAACTACAGCTATGCCTATTCGGGCGACGATCTCGTCGCGGTCTATGACGCGGGCGGCGATCTGCTGCCGACGGACGCCTATCGCGGCCGGGTCGATACCGCATCGCGCTATTACGACCGTGCCGGCTATCTGTACCGCCTGTCGCGCGAGCGCGAGCATCGCGGCGTGGTTGCCGCCAACTGGGCAGCGCGCCGCGCCGAAGTCGCCGCCGCCAACGCGCAATGGGCGGAAGCGCAGGCGCGTCAGGCCGAATGGCAGGCCTATCGCCAAGCCCATGCCGCGCAGGAACAGGCTGCCTGGCAGCAGGAGCGCGCCCGCCGCGCGGTCGTGGCGCAGCGCTTTGATGCCTGGCAGCAGCAGGGTTTCCGCAACGCACCGCCGCAGCCGGTAGCCTATCTGCCGCCGGCCCCGCCGCCGCAGCCGCGCCGTGGCTGGATGCCCAACTGGTTCGGCGGCGATGCCGCGCGGCAGGCAGAGGCGCAGCAACAGGCGGCGCAGCGCGAGGTCCAGCAACGCGCGCAGATCGACCAGCGCGCCGCCGAGCAGCAGCGCCAACAGCAGCTGGCGCAACAGCAGCAGCGGCTGGCCCAGCAACAGCAGGTCCAGCAGCGGGCAGCCCTGCAGCAGGCGCAGCGTCAGCTGGCCGAGCAGCAGGCGCGCCAGCGGGCTGCGCAACAGCAACAGCAGCAACAGGCCCAGCAGCGTGCGCGCCAGCAGGCGGCGCAGCAGCAGCGGCTTGCGGAGCAACAGGCACAGGCGCAGCGCGCCCAGCAGGCTGTCCAAGCAGCAGCGCAGCAGCGTGCACGCGCCCAGCAGACTCAGCAAAAGCAGCAGGCACAGCGCGTGCAGCAGGCCCAGCAGAAGCAACAGGCGCAACAGCGCGCGGCCGAACAGCAGGCGCGCCAGCGCACCGTGCAGCAGCAGCAGGCGCAGGCCCGCCAGCAGGCTGCCGCCAAGGCAGAGGCGCAGCAGCGCCAGGCCGAGGTGCGTGCCGCCGCGCAGCAGAAGGCCGCGCAGGCCCAGCAACAGCGGGCACAGGCGGCGGCGCGGGCAGACCAGCCCCGTCTGCGGCCGCAGCCGCCCCAGCAGCGGCCCGAGCAACACGCGCGCGAACCGCACCAAGGCTGAGCCCTCAAGAGCTAGGGGCCGCTCCGCAGGGAAGCGGCCCTTTCCCGGTCAGGCGTCGATCGTTAGATCCTCCACCGCACGGGGCTCGTGCATCGGACAGCCATTGAACCGGCCGCGATAGTCGGCGGAGAACTTGTACGGTGCCTTGCGGGCGCGGTTGACGCCGCCAAGCGGCTGGTGCGCCGCCAGCCCATGCCACGGCGCGAACGAAAGACGGTCTTCGATCCGGTCGCTCTCGCCCGTGACCCATCCCTTTTGCGGTTCGACGTGCAGGGTCGCGACGGTGCGGTAGGGGCTGGCATCCTCGTCCCACGCGACCGAGGCATCCTCGACCGGCATCATCTCCAGATCAGTGCACAGCTGCACGCGGAATTCCCAGGTGCCGCCTTGCTCGACCAGCAGTTCGTTCAGCGCCTCGCGGATCGCGTCCGGACGGCCGGTGGCATTGATCGTCTCGTCGGCGAAGTCCTTGATCGCCGAGACCGGCACCAGCTGGAACTTCGCGATATGGTCACCGTAGCGATAGGGCGTCTGGCTGAAATAGGTGGCGCCCAGCGGATGCACCGGCTTGGCGCCGCCCAGGGTGCTGAGCAGCGCCGACTTGCCGCCGACCGCCTCCAGCGCTGCCTCGAAGCTGCGCAGGACCGCGGAAAGCAGCTTCTTGGCGCCCTCCGCCTTGTCGGTGGTGGCGGCGAGCAGCTTGAGGTTGGACAGGAACTTCTTGGGGTCGGCTGCCGCGAAGGCGGGGGCGTTCGCCATCACGAAATCCTGGGTGGTGTCCCCCTCGCTACCGGGCAGGCGCTCGCCCTCGACGCCCAGCACCTTCACCGCGAGGCCGCGCGGCAGACGGATCGAATCGTCGAGGATGTCGCCGGCATTGGTCGAGAAGCGCAGGATCGCGGGATAGCTGCCGGCGGCGGCGAACAGGCCCTGTGCCAGCTCCGGTGGCAGACCGTCTGCGATCGTCAGCGTGCCGCGGGCGATGCCGTGGCCCTTGGCGTGCACCGACCGCACGGCGTGTTGATAGTCGTGCGAGGTGGTGTCGAGGATCTTCTCGAACTGCGCCTTCAGCCCGGCGACGGTTTCCGCCTCGTCGGGCTGCGGCTGTTCGACGGACGGCGAAAAGCGGACGGGCTGCGGCATGATCATTTCCCTTCGAGTTGCGAAGGAGATCAACCGATTGTGGCACCTGCCGTTCCGCCGTTCCGGCTCAATGGATCAGCAGGCTCTCCAGCTCCGCCGCCACCGCGTCGCGGCGCGCCTGCGCGTTCAGCGTCAGGCCGCCTTCGTCCCAGTTGATCAGCGCATCGCCCATCGCCAGCGTCGCGTCGGGCGCGACGGTAAGGCTCAGCTTGCGGCGGTCCTTGGCCTGGCGATCGGCGATCTTGGCCTCGATGTCTTCCACCAGATCGGGATGGACGCGCACCTGCAGTTCGGTGCCGCGCGCGACCTGGCCGAGCACCCGGCCGATCGCCGCATCGATCGCATCGCCCGGCGCGCGTTCGATCGCGCGGGCGGCGATGTGATCGGCGGCGGCGAGCGCAACTTCGGTGGCCTCGCTGGTCACCCGCTCGGCGATTTCGGTGAACTGGGCGTCGATCACCTCGATGCCCGCGTGCAGCGCGTCCACCGCGCTGAGCAGCGCGACCTCGCGTTCGCTGCGTGCCTGGGCAAGCCCGGCCTCGAAGCCCTCGGCGCGGGCCCTGGCGATCACCGCCTCCTGGTCCGACTTGAGCAGCGCGACTTCGGCGCGCAGCGCGGCGAGTTCGATCAGCGCGTCCTCGTCGACCAGCTTCTTTTCGGAAACCGGGGCCGAAAACACGCGGTCGAAGGCGAAACGTTCGACATGGATGCTCATGCTGCCATGCTCCTCAGATAATCATCGCATCGTCGGATTTGGGATCGACCAGCAGGATCTCGCCGCGATCGGCAAGGTCCTTGGCCAGGCGGACGAGGCTCGACTGCGCCTCTTCGCAATCGCGGGCACGCACCGGGCCCATGCCGGCCATGTCCTCGCGCATCAGCTTGGCGGCGCGCTCGGTCATCGCGTTGAAGAACATCTGCTTCAGCTGATCCGGGGCACCCTTCAGCGCCAGCGCCATCTCGCGCTTGTCCGCATTGCGGACGATCGACGCGATCGCCGGAGGCAGCAGATTGGCGAGATCCTCGAAGGTGAACATCAGCGCGCGGATGCGTTCGGCGCTCTCCGGCGCCTTGGCGTCGAGCGCGGTGAGCATCGCTTCCTCGGTCGAGCGGTCGAGCGAGTTGAACAGTTCGGCCATGCTCTCGTGCGGATCGCGCTTCTGCGAGCGGGAGAGGTTGGTCATGAACTCGGTCTTGAGCGTCTGCTCGACCTGGTTGATCACTTCCTTCTGCACCGTGTCCATCCGCAGCATGCGCATGATCACGTCGACGGCGAAGTCGCGCGGCAGCTCGGCCAGCACGCGCGCGGCATGGTCGGGGCGCAGCTTGGAGAGGATCACGGCAACGGTCTGCGGATATTCCTGCTTCAGCGCGCCGGCGAGCACCGTTTCGGAAACGTTGGACAGCTTGTCCCACATCGTGCGGCCCGAGGGACCACGGATATCCTCCATGATCTCCTTGACCTTGTCATCCGGCAAGATGCCGAAAAGCAGGCGTTCGGTCGTCTCGTAGCTGCCGTGCAGCGAAGCCATGCTCGCCACTTCGCCGGTGAACTGGACGAGCAGATATTCCACCACCGCGCTGGGGATGCGGCCCAGCCCGGCGATCGTCGAGGACAGTTCCTTGATCTCGTCGGTGGAGAGCTGGTCCCAGATCGGCGCGCCATGCTCCTTGCCGAGCGCAAGCATCAGCGCGGCCGCGCGCTGCGGTCCGGAGAATTTCTTCAGTTCGGGCGGTTCACCCACCGTGGCGACAGAAGCCATGCTCATCCCTGCGGAAAATGGTCCGCGCGCACCGCCTGGGCCGCGCTTCCCTCTATTATAGAGTTGTTAGGGGAAGGGACGGATCGGACGATGGTTAATTTATCAACAAATCTCATCGGGCTGAGTTTGCTCACCGGCCAGAACGCCTTCACTTCGGCGAACACGAGTGCCGTCACCTTCGAGAGCAAGGCGGTGCGCACCGCCAAGGCGCAGTACACGCTCGATCCCACCACGCCGCCGTGGAAGGACCCGGCGACGACGACGCCGGCGGGCACGCAGCTCGCGTCGATCCTTGCCGCGCGCACGCTGGTCGGCGAGGTCAGTTCGGACAGCGCCGGCAATCTGCTGCCCGGCGACGTGAAAACCACCTTCACCTCCTACAAAGCGCTGGATCAGCTCCGCGTCCTGGCGGAGGCGGCGACCAACACCACCACGTCCGATGCGCAGCGGGCGCAGTATCAGAAGGCGTTCTCCAAGGGCCTTTCCGACCTGCAGAAATATCTGGCGACCGCCCCGTCCGACCAAGTCGACCTGGCGTTCGGCAAGCCCAGCACCACCGCCACCTCCAGCCAGCTCCAGTCGTCCAGCCAGTATGAGACCCACGGCACGCAGGTCGTCAGCAAAGGCGACGATGCAGTGCCGGGCCTGACCGGCAACGAGCAGTTCCAGATCACCCTGACCCGGCCGGGACTGACGCAGAGCTTCACCGTCGACCTGGCGCAGGGGCCGCAGCCGCCGACGCTGAAATCGGTATCCGAGGCGCTGAACGCACAGATCAGCTCGCAGCTGACCTACAACGAGGACGGATCGGTTCGCACCGACAGCAAGGGGCAGCCGGTCTCGCGCTGGCTGGCACGCTTCCAGCCCGAATATGTCAACGGCAAATGGGGCCTGAAGCTCAGCACCGCCGACGGGCTGGAGCAGGTGAGCCTGGACCAGGTGAACGCGAAGGACTCGCTGGTCGTCACTACCGGGCAGACCGCGCTCGATGCCCCCACCGCGACGCAGGTCTTCCGCCTCAACGACCCTGCCGGCACGAGCACCAGCGACGCGATGGGCACGATCCAGGCGCTGGATCGCCAGGCGACCGCACAGAATGTCGCCGCGAAGAAGACCACGACGGTGACGACCACGACCGTCGACATGGACGGCAAGGTCAAGACCAACAAGACGACCACCAGCAACGTCTATGCCAGCACCGATGCTGCGGCCGTGGCGACCGACGGGCAAGGCTTCAGCTATGTCGTCGGCACCACCAAGGGCGACCTTGGCGCCAACCTTTCCGATGGCGACAACAACCTGTTCCTCACCAAGATGGACAGCTCCGGCAAGGTAGTGTGGCAGCGCAACCTCGGTGCGGCGGGGTCGGCCACCGGGGCCGCGGTGTCGATCGCGCCCGATGGCGGCATCGTCGTCGCGGGCACGGTCACCGGCAACTTCAACGGCATTACCGCCGATGGCGACATGGTCGTCGCCAAATATGCCGCCAATGGCGACGAGCAATATTCGACCGTGGTCAGCTCGATCGGTAGCGATACTGCGCGGGCGATGACGATCGGTGCCGACGGTTCGGTGTTCGTGGCGGGCCGTGCCGCCAACAAGGACGGCGGCGACGCGATGGTGACGCGGATCGACGCGAGCGGGAAGGTGGCCGAGCGCCGCAAGATCGACAGCGGCGGCAGCGACACGATCAGCAGCCTGGCGGTCGACAAGGACGGCAATCTGCTCGCGATCGTCTCGCAGAACGGCGCGTCCAGCGTGATGAAGATGCAGGCGAGTTCGCTGTCGACGGATCTCGGCAGCATCAGCCTGGGCGCCGCCGACGCGCGCGTGATCGCGGTGGCCAGCGATGGCAGCATCGCGGTGGGCGGCGCGACCGACGCGGCGATTCCGGGCAGCCAGGTGAACACCACCAGCGGCGGACGCGACGGATTCGTCACCCGGATCGATGCCGGCTTCACCACCGCCAGCACCACCTATATCGGCACCAGCGCCGACGATCAGGTCGACAGCCTCGCCTTCATGAACGGCAAGCTCTATGCCGGCGGCCGCACCACGGGCGACCTGGGTGCGACGAAGCGGGGTGCCGTGGACGGGTTCGTCAGCCGGCTCGACGCGGCGACCGGCACGATCGAGAACACCAACCAGTTCGGCCAGGCGCTGCTGCGCACGGAGCCGGTGCGGGTGGCGGCGGACAAGGGCGGCGATACTGCGGTGTCCGCGCTCGGGTTCGGCCGGGGCACGATCAATCCGACGGTGTCCGACAAGGTGACGACGCAGACCACGCTGCGTGCCGGCGATTTCTTCTCGATCAAGGCGGACGACCTCGCCGTGCGCAAGGTGACGATCGAGAAGGGCGATACGCTCAAGACCATCGCCGATCGGATCCAGGGGATGATCGGCGCCTCCAAGGGCACCGTCACCGCCACCACCGTGAATGGTGTGCAGTCGCTGCGGATCACGATGAAATCGGGCCACGAGCTCGAGCTGCTGTCGGGGCAGGATGGCAGCGATGCGCTGGCCAAGCTCGGCATCGACCCGCAGCGCATCTCCGCCCAGGCGAGCGTTTCCTCCTCGGCGCCCAAGGTACGGCCCGGCGGCACCTACGGCATGGATCTGTCCCAGGCGCTGAGCCTGACGTCGCTCGACAGCGCGAAAGTGGCGCTGGGCAAGATCAAAGATGCCATCTCGATGACGCAGACCGCCTATCGCTCTCTATATTGGGATGACAGCAAGGCGAAGCTGGCGGATGGCACCAAGACCAATACCAAGACCGGCACCTCTTCGACCGCGGTCGAGCAGGCGCAGCTGAAAAATTACCAGGCGGCGTTGTCGCGCCTCCAGGTCAGCAGTTCGTAAGCGGGGTTCTGAATCCATGTCCGACATGCCGTCGATCTTTTCCGCCATCCAGCTGCGCATGCAGAACCTGTCGCAGCGCCAGCAGGTCATCGCGCAGAATCTCGCCAACAGCGAGACGCCCGGCTACAAGTCGCGCGACATCTCCGAACCCAATTTCGGCGATCTGCTGCAGGGGGCGGGGGGCGTGAACATCGCGCGCCCGCGCGTCGAACTCACCGGCGCCATGAAGAATCTGGGTGCTACCCAGCCGGTCGGCAGCGGGCTGGTGTTCGACAAGGACGTGACCGAGACCAAGCCGGACGGCAACAATGTCACGCTCGAAGACCAGCTGCTCAAGATGGGCAAGGTCCAGGCCGATTTCAGCGCGATGACCAACATCTACCGCAAGCAGATGCTGCTGCTGAAGACCGCGGTGGGCAAGGGCGGCAGCGGCTGAGCCGGAGCGTTCGTCTTCCGCACGCACAAAAAAGGGGCCGCGAGCGAACTCGCGGCCCCCTTTTATTTCCTGCAGCTACGCGATCAGGCGATCGCGGCGCGCACGTTGCGGCGGCGACGCACCGAGGCGCCAGCCATCGCGAAGCCACCGATCATCAGGCCCCAGGCAGCCGGCTCCGGCACTGCAGCGAAGCTGTAGCTTGCCGAGTTCGACACGGTCTTGGCTGCGGTGTTCTTCGCCGTGAACGACACGTCATACCAGCCAGCCTTGGTCACGACGAAGTCGTACAGGTCGCCGGCGGTCGGGTTCGCCTGGGAAATGCCATTGAACACCAGGTTGGTGAAGGTCACGCCCTTCGCGCCCGGGGTGAGGCTGATGGTGAACGTGCCGGCCGACGCCAGCATGATCTTGAACGCCGACGTTGCCGTCGTCGGCGTCTTCACCGAACCCTTGCTGATCGACGCAACGGCGCTGCCGGTTTCATCGTTGAACGTGCACGAGCTGATCGCCGGGCACAGGACCGAAGCGGCCTGTGCGGTGCCGCCGATAAGCTGGGCGCCGGCGATCATCGCGGCGCTCGCCACCAGAGTCTTAAAACGCTTCATATTACACACCTCCCTCGAGCCAATTCCAGCCGCTGGGGGTAGCCCATTCAAAGCGGGCTCTGACACATTCATTCCCATACGTGCTGTCAGAAACCTTTATAGCGAAATGTCCTCGATTTGCCAGATTTTAGTCAACAGCAAGTTGAGCAAAAAATATCGCTTTATAAACAAGGCGTTAACAGGCATTTCTGGCGAAGTAGAAGAGGTGCAACGACCTGAAATGATACACTCGCTGCCGCGGTGCAGCGCGGTCTGTGCACCTGCCGCGATTCGAAAAATCCTTCACAACCGCGCATTTACCGAGATCGGGGCGGGTGCGTCGATGCCGGCGAGGCCGCCACAGGCGCTGTAGGTCGTGGTGCGGCTGCCGGTGAGTCGTTGTGCTTCTGCAGCAATTGCCGCCATCATCTCGGCAGACAGTTCGATCTGGCGCGAAAGTATCCGCGAGTTGACGATCGATGCGTCGCGCAGCGCGCGGCTGGCATCGGAGAGGGTCGCCCGGGCTTCGGCGTCCAATGTTTCCAGCCAGTCGTCCGGCGTCTCGCGCTTCAGGCGCGCGACTTCGGCCTCGATCCGGCCGGCAAGACGCAGCTTGGCGTTGGCGATCTCGCCTAGCTCGGGAATGTAGGGCGATTGGGACAGACGCTCGCTTTCCTCCTCCATCAGGGAAGTGAGGGATACCATCGCGTCGACGAGCTGGGTGATCATTGCTGTCCTTGCTGAAGCTTGAGGATCTGGTCGAGTACGTGCGGCGCGAGGCCGATACCGCCGCGGCGCGCCATTTCGGCGCCCAGCTTTTCGGCAAGCACCCCGCGGAAGATCTCTTCGCCATTGCCACCGCTGAACTGCTCGTCCTGCTGGACGCTCTGCAGCATCAACTGGGTCATCTGGCCGAGGAAGACGCTTTCAAATTCCTTCGCCGTCTTCGCGTTCTTCGGATCGACCTTCGGCAGCGGCTTGGCCGGGGTGGCGGCCGAAGCGGCGGCGGGGAGGGGAGAAACGTCGGTCATCACTGCACCTCGATTTCGGCCTGGAGCGCGCCGGCGGTCTTGATCGCCTGCAGGATCGTGATCAGGTCGCGCGGGGAGACGCCCAGCGTGTTGAGCCCGCTGACCAGCGCCTTGAGCGACGAGCCGTTGATCACCGCGAGGCTGGCGCCGTTGCCGTCGTTCACCTGCACCTGGGTGCGCGGCACAACGGTCGTCTGGCCTTGCGAGAAGGGTGCGGGCTGGGAGACCTGCGGCGCCTCGGTGACCGAGATGGTGAGGCCGCCCTGCGCGATCGCGACCGGCGTGATCCGCACGTCGCTGTTCATCACCACCGTGCCCGAGGCTTCGTTGATGACGACCTTGGCCGGCTGATCCACCTTCACCTCGAGGTCGCCGACCTGGGTGACGAGATCGATTACCGACCCGCTGAACTGGCCCGACGGGCGGATTTCCACCGTCGCCGGATCGAGCATCTGCGCGGCGCCGGGATAGCGGCCGTTGATCGCCCGGGCGATGCGGTCGGCGGTGCTGAAATCGGGGTTCTTCAGCGCGAGCTTCAGGCTGTTCGCCGAGCGCAGCTGATAGGGCACCTCGCGCTCGACGATCGCTCCGCCGGCGATGCGCGCCGAGGTGGTGACGCCGCGACTGACGCTGGCAGCCGCGCCCTGGCCCTTGAAGCCGGAGACCGCCACCGGCCCCTGCGCCACGGCATAGATCTCGCCGTCCAGCGCGCGCAGCGACGAGGCGATCAGCGTGCCGCCCTGCAGGCTGGTGGCGTCGCCCAGCGCCGAGACCTGCACGTCGATCCGCGAGCCGGAGCGCGAGAAGGGGGGCATCGTCGCGGTGATCGAGACGGCGGCGACGTTCTGCGTGCGCATCTGCGTGCCGCGAATGTTCACGCCCATCCGTTCGAGCATCGACTGCATCGATTCCTCGGTGAAGGGGGCGTTGCGGATGCGGTCGCCGGTGCCGGCGAGACCGACCACCAGGCCATAGCCGACCAGCTGGTTCTCACGGACATTCTCGACGTCGACAATGTCCTTGATCCGCGTCTGGGCCATCGCCTGGGGTGCGCCGACGAAGGCCAGCGCGAGCGCCAGGAACGATGCGGAGAGACGATACATAAACCTCTCGGGCCAAGTGGAAAATTAACGCTACTCGTCTTATAGGAAGAGGAGAGCCAACACGGCTCGCGAGGGCCTGATTTCGTGCGTATCGACAGCCTGTCCCCGATGATGGCACGCAACCTGCTGGCGGCGTTGCCCAAGTCCGTGGCCGGCTATGCGAACCCCGCGGACGAGCCGGCCGCGATGCCGCACCAGCCGCTGGCGGTGGCCGGCGCGGTGCCGGCGACGAGCGTGCAGGCGCTGGTGGCAATCGCGGTCAACAATCCCATCGCCGAACGCCGTCGCAAGCAGGCGCGCGATGCCGAACGCGGGATCGATGCGCTCGACCGGCTGCACAAGGAACTGGTGGCTGGCACCCCCAATGTCGCCAGGCTGCGCGAAATCGCGCAATGGTCGCAGACCATTTCGATTCCAGAAGAACCGACGCTCGCCGAATTGATGCGTGAAATCGACCTGCGCGTCCGCGTCGAACTGGCCAAGCTCGACATCCAGGTCTGAACGGCGCCCTCGGGCGCACGCATCTTGCTGACGCAATCGCGCATCCGCGCAACCTGCTGGTGAAGCTTCGCGACGCAAGGTGGCGTCCGCGCATTCTCGAACAAGCGGCTTTCGCAACTCTCTCCTTTACGGTAACAGCTTGTTAACAAAAGGGGAGATGTCATGAGGATTCTTGCGCGCTGGCTGGCGGTAATTGCGCTGGTCGTTTCGCCGTCTGCCTGGGCGACGGGCGGGAGCTATTCGGGCCTGTACGTGTTCGGGGACAGCCTGGTCGACTCAGGCAATGCCTATCTCGCCACCGGCGGCGCCGTGGCCAGCCCGGCGAACGGCTATTATGGCGGGCGCTTCTCGAACGGCTTCAACTTCGCCGACTATCTGAGCGAGATCATCACCGGCACGCCGGCGACGCCGCTGTTCGCCGGCGGCCTCAACATGGCGGTGGGCGGCGCGACCGCGGCCTACAGCTCTACCGAGACCAGCCCGAGCTTTCTCTCCCAGCTTGGCTATTACCAGTCGATGGTCGGGATGCCGATCGACAGCAACGCGCTGGTGCTGGTCACCTTCGGCGGCAACGACGTGCGCGACACCATCTTCACCGGCGGCGCGGTGGATTTCACCGCGGCGGCCCAGTCGTTCGCGAGCGGGCTGAACGCGCTCTATGCGCTGGGTGCGCGCAACGTGGTGGTCGTCGGATCGCCGGACATCGGCCTGTTGCCCGTATCGGCGGCGGTGGCGGGTTCGGTGCCCGGGCAGCTTGCTGCGCTGACCGCGCGCTCGCAGCAGATCAACAGCCTGCTTGCCGGGCTCACCACGAGCTTCGACAGCGCACCCGGTGTAACGGCGAGCTATTTCGACCTGTTCGGCTATGAGCATGACCTGCTCGCCAACCCGACGGCCTATGGCCTGCCGAGCACGCTCAATTCGACGACGCCGTGCCAGATACCGGGCGCTGGATCGCCGCAGCTCGCCAATTGCAGCAATTCGCTCTATTTTGATGCCATCCACCCGACCACCCAGGTCCATCAGGCGATTGCGACCGCGATCGCCGGCCAGCTGGGCATCAGCGCCGTGCCCGAAGGGCAGGTATGGGTGATGCTGATCCTGGGCTTCGGTGCCGCTGGCGCATCGCTGCGGCGTCGTCGCGCGATCGCCGCGTTCGCCTGACGCTTGCGGGGAAGGGCGGCGGGGCTCAGCCCGCCGCCTGGACCTCGCCCAGCCACGCGGCGAGTTCGCCGTAGGGGATCATCTCGATGAACGCGACGCCCGCGGTTTCCGCGTCGCTCCAGCGTACGGTGCAGCTGTGCGGCTTGAGGCCGGGGATGACCAACGTCATCACCCGATCGAGTTCGATATGGCGGGCCAGCCGGATTCGCGCGCCGCTCTGCGAGATGTTCTCGAGGCGGACCGCGTTCGACGTGCCGTTGCACACGAGGCGGGCGGGGCCGGTCAGGTCGAAGCGGGGAGCGCGGGGGACCGCACGCCGCAGTCGCGCGGCCGCAGAACTTCCCTTGGCGGTGGCGAGCACCTCTTCCACGTCGATCGCTGCGGTGAAGTGCACGCCGGCACGGCCATCGCTGGTCCAGACGATCTTGCCGTCCAGCACCCCGCCGCCGCGAAGTTCGACGGTGATCTGGTCGCCGTCGCGCAGCGGATAGGGGCTTTCCAGCATCATGCCGCTGGCGGAGATATTGCGCACCCGGCACAGCTGCTCGCCGCCGCCGGTGCAGATCAGCTTGCCGACCATCAGCGTCGTCACCGTTCGCGGCGCGCGTTCGGCCCAGGCCTCTCCGCCGGCGTTGGCTGGTTCAAACTGATGCTCGGCTGCGCCCACGGCGTCGGTCTCCCCGTCGGATCGCGCTGATGCGGTCCCTATCGTTATTATAGGATGAATGACCGTTCAGCTGGGCTTCGGTAGTGTTACGATGGTTATTATGCCGGGTTCGCCCCGGTGACGGCGACCCTGTGCACGACCTTCGGCCCGAAGGCTTCGGTGGCCGACGCCTCGACGAGTTTGCGGAAGCCTTCCAGGTCCGGCAGCATGCCGTCCGGGCCGGCCGCCATCGGCGTGCGATAGGTGCGCATGTTGATCGCGTGGAGCAGCAACGGCATGCGCTGGCCGACGAATTCCGCCTTGGCCTCCTCGACCTCGAGCTGCACCTCCATCGACGCGTAGCCGGCCAGCCGGCCATCGGCGAAAACCAGCGGCACCAGCACCTTGCCGGTGGGCACGAACTTCCCCGCTTCTACCTTCTCGTCCTTCTTGGGCTCGTGCTCGGCGGCAGCGCCGCCGCCGATGCCCAGCATCTTCACCATCGCATAGGCAGTGCCGCCACCGGCAGCGAGGCCGGCGATCAGTGCGACGATGAGGAACAGCATCTTCTTCACGGGAGAGCCTTAGAACTTGAAGCTGGCGTCGCTCGGCAGCGCCGAGGTCTGGCCCTTGAGCACGATGCTGATGCGGCGGTTTTCCGGGCGGTTGGGCTGGTCCGGATAGACCGGCTGGGTGGCGCCCATCGCGACGACTTCGGCGAAGCGATCCGGCGTCACGCCGCCCGCGACCAGTGCCGAGCGTGCGGCCAGCGCGCGCTGCCCCGAAAGCTCCCAGTTGGCATCGCTCTGGCCACCGGCGCCGTCGGTATGCCCCTCGATCGCGATCTGCGCGCCGACGGTGGCGATCTTCGATGCGATCTTGGTGAGCAGCATTCGCGCATAGGGATTGAGCTCGGCGGTGTTGGACTTGAACATCGGCTGCTGGTCGGTGTCCATCAGCGTGATGCGTACGCCGTCCCGGTCCTGCTTCACGTCGGTATTCTTCTTGCCCTGGGCCTGCGGCGTCGCTTCCAGGGCGACCATCAGCTCGGAGGCCATGACGCGCATCGTCGCCGGCACGTCGGCCGTTCCGCCGCGCGCGGAGCCGGACGTACTCACCTCGAACGTGGGCTGGCCCTTGGCGGCGCTCGGATCGGCTTCGGAGCGGCGGGTCGGGCCGCCGGCACCCGGCGCGGTATTGCTCACCGGGGTCGAGGGGCCGCTGTCTGCGATCGTGGGCGAGAAATATTTGGCCAGGCCCTTCAGCCGATCCTTGTCCGGATTGGCGAGCAGCCACAGCAGCATGAAGAAGGCCATCATCGCGGTCACGAAGTCGGCATAGGCCACCTTCCACGCGCCGCCATGGTGGCCGCCCGCAACCTTCTTGACCTTCTTGACGATGATCGGTCGCGTATCCCCCCCGCGGGCCATGTTACTGACCCTTCAACGCGTTGCGCAGACGTTCCTGGACGGCGCCGAGGCGAACATGGCTGATCGCCGCGAGCGAATCCTCGCCACCCGCGATCCGCTCCAGCAGGTTCACGCATTCGTCTGCGTGCTGGATCAGATAGTCGAACGCCTGGAGCTGTTCGAGATAGTTGGCGGCGAAGTGCTCGTCGCAGACCAGCACTTCGGCCAGCCCCTCGAGCTTCTTGCTGATCTCGCGGATCTCGCCGGCCATCACGCTGTGCAGCACGCCCGCGAACGGATCGTAGCCGGGCAGGGGCTGGGCGTGGGACGGTTCCGACATTGGCAGGCACGACATCAGAAAAGCTCCAATTCTCCGCCGGGTGCGGGCATGGGCAGGGGGGCAACGGGCCGTTCCTGGACACGCTCTGCCACCTTGGTGCAGCGGCTTTTGCCCTCGTGCGGCAGGAACTCGACCTTGCGGGCAAGCGTGCCACCGAGATCACAATGCGCGATCGAGATTGCCTCGGTCTCCATGAACCGGCGGGCGAAGGCCGCGTTGGACGCGCCGATGCCCCCCAGTCCGGAGATGATGTTGGCGCCACCATAAAGGTGGGCCTGCAGCCGCTGGCGCGACGCGCCCTTGGCCATCATGCTGTTGATCAGCAGTTCCATCGCATGCACGCCGTAGCGCGCCATGTCCGAGCTCGACACCTTGTGGTCCGCGCCGGGCTCCCCGAGCAGGAAGTGGTTCATTCCTCCGACCTTGGCGACCGGGTCGTAGAGGCATGCGGCAACGCAGCTCCCGAGCAGGGTCGAAATCAGGACATGGGGCTCCGCGATTACCGCGTTTTCGCCCTGAACGATGGAAACTCTGCGCATATCAGGTCAGCTCGCCGAAAACGCGTTCGATCTTTTCCTTCAGCGCCGCCGGCGCGAAAGGCTTGACGACATAGTTGTTCACGCCCAGCGCCGCCGCCTTCTGCACGACCTCGCGGTCGGACGAACCGGTGAGCATGATGAACACGGTCTTGCCGATCACCGGGTCGGCGCGAACCGCCTCCAGGAACTGCAGCCCGTCCATCTCGGGCATGTTGTAGTCGGAGATCACCAGGTGGACGCGGTCGCTCTTGATCGCCGACAGCGCTTCGGGCGCGGTCGCCTTGTCGCGAACGTCCTTGAACCCCAGGTCCTGCAGCGCACGACGGATCATCGCCCGCATACTGGTCTGATCATCAACGACCATCACCTTGATCTGTGATGCAGCGGGCATTGTTATGCGCTCCCAACCTTAACCGTTTCTCGACAAGCCTTCAGGATGGCCTCCGGCATCGCCGACAGGCCGACCTCCTTCTCCACTGCACCTGCTTCCTTGGCGGCGCGGGGCATGCCCCACACCACGCAGGTCTCCTTGGTCTGGCCCAGCGTCCGCGCACCGGCCCGGCGCATCGCCAGCAGGCCTTGTGCGCCGTCGCTGCCCATGCCGGTCAGGATCGCCCCGACGGCACCGGCACCCAGCTTGGCAACCGACCGGAACAGTACGTCCACCGACGGGCGGTGGCCGGTGACGGGGTCTCCGGCGAGCAGCTTGATACGGCCATTGGCGCCACCCGAAAGCTCCATGTGTCGTTCGCCTCCAGGAGCAATATAGACGGTTCCCGGGGTCACCTGGGCGCCATCCGTAGCTTCCACTACGTTGAGGCGGCATTCGGCGTTCAGGCGCTGCGCGAAGCTGCGCGTGAAGCTGGCCGGCATGTGCTGGACGATCAGGATCGGCGGCGAATCCTCGGGCAGCGAGGGCAGCAGCGAGAACAGCGCTTCCACGCCCCCCGTCGACGAGCCGATCGCGATCAGCTGGCCGGCGGCGCCGCCGCTGGCCCCGACGCTGGGCTGCGCGGGCAGCCGCTGTGGACCGGCGCGCGCGACCGAGCGGGCCGCGCTCTTCACCTTCTCGCACAGCAGGCCGGCATCGCGCTCGATGTCCTCGGGCGTGCCGCTCGGCTTGGTGACATAGTCGACCGCGCCGAGGCGCAGCGCCTCGATCGTCACTTCCGCGCCGCGCGCGGTGAGGGTGGAGCACATCACCACCGGCATCGGCCGGAGGCGCATGATGCGCTCGAGGAACGACAGGCCGTCCATCCCCGGCATTTCGACGTCGAGCGTCAGCACGTCGGGGTTGAGCGCCTTGATCATGTCCCGCGCCGCGAACGGCTCGGGCGCCATGCCGACCACTTCGATCTCTGGGTCGGCGGAGAGCATGCGCTTCAACGTCGCGCGCATCGATGCGCTGTCGTCGACGATAAGCGTACGAACTGGTTTCATGCCCTGGACTCCGGCTTCTGGTAAATGGTGTGCCCGCACGAGCGCATCTTGCTCGCGGCCGGGCCGATCAGCCGTTCCGAATGACCGATATACAGGAAGGACCCGGGAGCGAGCTGCTCGACGAAGCGATGCTCCAGCTCTTCCTTTGCCGGGTCTCCGAAATAGATCATCACGTTCCGGCAGAAAATCACATCATAGGCGGCTTTCAGCGGCCATGGTTCGAACAAGTTCAAAACCTTGGCGGTGACGAGCTGGCGTGCTTCCTCGGCCATGATGAAGCCGCCTTGCGTGGGCTTCATCCAGGTCGAGCGATAGGGCTCGGGCACACCCGCGGCGACGTTTTCGGCATAGACGCCGCGCTGCACGGACTCGACGACATGCGGCGCGATGTCGGTCGCCAGCAGCCGCACATCGGCGTTGCGCAACCACGAGGCATTGCTGCGGTTCGGCCCCAGCAGGCACATCGCGATGGTATAGACTTCCTCGCCCGACGAGCAGCCCGCCGACCAGATCCGGATCGGACCCTGCTTGCGCTGCAGCGTAGGGATCACGGTTTCGCGGAAATGATCGAAATGGTGCGGTTCGCGGAAGAAGTGCGTGTGGTTGGTGGTCAGCGCCACCACCATCGCATGGCGTTCCTCCGCATCACTGTGCACCAGGTCGACATAGTCGCAGAACCGCGCGAGGCCGAACTTGCGCAGCCGGCGTGCGAGGCGCGACTGCACGAGCGTGGTCTTGGCCTCGCTCAGCGAGATGCGGGCATCCTCGTACATGATCGCGGCGATGGCCTGGAAGTCGCGCGGCGTAAGCTCCGCGACCTGGCCCGGTGCCATCGCGTTCGCGGCGCCGGCGGACGCCGCGGTGGCGCCCCCGGCGGGGCTCATGCCGCGAGATCCAGATGCTTGGTGAGGCTCAGCGCGTTGAGGTCGAGCAGGAGTACCATGCTGCCGTTCTCGTCGCGCGTCCCATCCTTGGCACGGGTGGCGATGCGGACGAGGCCGGCGATCACGCTTTCCTCGAGCGCCGTCTCGACCGCGGGGGCCGGCTGGATCTCGCCGACGTTGATGCCCACGATGTCGTTGACCTCGTCCACCAGGAAGCCCGCCTGCTTGCCCATGATGTTGACGACGAGGATGCACGAGCGCGCATGCAGCTGGCTCGGTTCCCAGCCCAGGCGCTCGGCGAGGCCGACCACCGGGATCACGTTGCCGCGCAGGTTGGTCACGCCCTTGACGAAGCTCGGCACGTTGGGGAGCGGGGTCGGCTCGTCCCATTCGCGGATCTCGATGAGCGCGCTCATGTCGATCCCGAAGATCTGCTTGGCCAGCGAGAAGGTTACGATCTTGCGGTCATTCGCGGTTTCAGGGGTGCTCATGCTGCCAGTCCTTTGGGCGTGAAACGGGTAGGCGAGGAAACCAGCGCCTCGATGTCGAGGATCAGCGCGATCGAGCCGTCGCCGAGGATGGTCGCGCCCCCCAGGCCGCGGATCGGATGCAGGTTCTGATCCAGGCTCTTGATCACCACTTCGCGGCGGTCATCGATGGTGTCGACGACCAGACCGACCTTGCCCGAGCTTTCGCTCTCGACGATCACCACCAGCGAATCCTCGATGGCACGATCGTCGTTCAGGCCGAAGATTTCGGTCGCACGCTTCACCGGCAGATACTCGCCGCGCATGTCGATCACTTCATGGTCGGGCGCGGTGCGCTTCACCTGGCCGGGCTCGGGCTGGATCGTCTCCAGCACGTGGGTCAGCGGCAGCACGAAGCGCTGGCCGGCGAGCCGCACGATCATGCCGTCCAGAATGGCCAGCGTGAGCGGCAGGATCATCGTGAAGGTCGTGCCTTCGCCGGGCACCGAGTGAATCTCGACGCGGCCGCCCAGGGCTTCCACGTTCGAGCGCACCACGTCCATGCCGACGCCGCGACCCGAGATGTTCGAGATCTTCTCCGCGGTGGAGAAGCCCGGGGCGCAGATCAGCTGGTCGATTTCCTCGTTCGTCAGCACCGCATCGGCGCTGATGATGCCCTTCTCGACCGCCTTGGCGCGGACGCGCTCGCGGTTGATGCCGCGACCGTTGTCCGCGACGCGCACGAAGATCCGCGCGCCCTTCTGCTCGGCCGACAGCTTGATCGTGCCGGCGGGGTCCTTGCCCGCTGCGATCCGCTCCTCGGCGCTTTCCAGGCCATGGTCGGCGGCGTTGCGGATCATGTGGGTCAGCGGATCGCCGATCTTTTCGATCACGCCCTTGTCGACTTCGGTCGTCTCACCGATCGTCTCGAGGTTGATCTGCTTGCCGGTCTCGACCGAAAGATCGCGGAGCATGCGCGGCACGCGGCTGAAGGCCTGCCGGATCGGCTGGGCGCGCAGCGACATGACGTTGTCCTGGATCTGCCGGGTGAGGCGGGCCAGTTCGGGCAGCTCGACGCGCTGGCGATCGGCCGGCGACAGCCGGTCGGCCAGGATCGAGTTGCGGATCACCAGCTCGCCGACCAGGTTGAGCAGCAGGTCTAGCTTGACGAGGTCGACGCGGATGGTCTGCGAGGCTTCGTTGGCCGGCTTGGCCGGGCCACCGGCACCACCGCCTGCACCACCACCGGGACCGCCGGCGCCACCGCCACCGCCGCCACCGGCGGGCGGGGGTGCCGCCGCTGCCGGGGCAGGGGCGGGGGCAGGTTCGGGCGCAACCGCAACGGGTTGCGGCGCGGGAGCCGGTGCGGGGGCAGGCGCCGGTGCGGGCGCGGCCGCTGCCGGAGCGCCCAGATCCATGAAGTCATCGACCGTGGCGGTTACCGGCACGAACGGGATCTCATCGCCGTCCATCGCGGCTTCCGCCACGCCCGCGGGCAGGGCTTCCTCGCCCATCCGCTTGATCTCGATGATCGAATCCGGTGCGACGAAATCGAAGCAATCGGAAAGGTCGCTCTCCGGCAGCTCGGCCGGGGCGTGCATCACCCAGGTGACGTAGCTGTCCTCCGGATCGATCTCACGGAGCGGCGGAATGGTGCTGGTGTCGACGGACACGACGCGGGCCCCCAGGCCTTCCAGCTCGCGCACCGTCAGCAGCGGCTCGCCGGCATTGGCCAGCGCCGCGCGCGACGGCTTGAAGCGTACCTGCCAGCCGGCACCTTCGTCGTCGCCCGGACCATCCAGGTCGTCGAGCGAGACGCCGACGGGCCGGAAGCCGAACTCATCTTCCTCTTCCACCATCGCCGGAGCCGGCGCGGGTGCAGGGGCGGCGGGCGCAGGGGCGGGCGCGGCTGCCGCCGGCGCGTCGCCATCCGGCACGCCCTTGTTGGCGAGCACCTGCTCGAGCGCGCTCAGCGCGGCCCCGTCGTTCGGCCGGGACGCATTGCCCTTGGCCGCCTCGACATGGTCCGACAGCACGTCGAACGAGCTCAGCATCACCCGGATCACGCCGGGTGTGGGGACGATTTTCCCGGCACGCACTTCGTCGAGCACGTTCTCGAACTTGTGCGCGAAGGCCGTCAGGTCCGAATGGCCGAAGGCGCCGGCGCCACCCTTGATCGAGTGGATCGCGCGGAACACACCGGCAATGGTTTCGCCGGACAGATCGCCCGACTGCATCGCCGACAGCCCTTCTTCGGCCGTCGTGAGGCCTTCAGTGCACTCTTCGAAGAAGATTGCCTGGATATCGTCGAATTCGTCGCTCACGGGCAGACGCGGCGGATCGCCGCCCCCAGCTTGGTAGCCTCGAAGGGCTTGGTGATCCAGCCGGTGGCACCGGCGGAACGGGCGCGCGCCTTCTTCTCGTCCGAGAATTCGGTCGAGAGCACCAGGATCGGCACGCCCTTGAACTCCGCAACCTGGCGCACGGCCTCGATCAGCTCGAACCCGTCCATCTTCGGCATGTTGATGTCGGTGATGAGCAGGTCTGGCTTGACCTCGTGCATGCGCTCCAGGCCATGCTGTCCGTCGTTCGCGCTTTCGATGCGAAAGCCCTGCGCGGTCAGCGACGTCTTGAGCAGCATGCGCATGCTCGCGGAGTCATCGACGGTAAGGATCAGCTTGGTCACAGAATGTCTCCGGGTTCGATGCCGACCGCCGCTGCGAGCTGGCAACGGTTCACACGATCGGTGAAGGCAGTGCTGGGGTTGAGGATGGTGAAGCCTTTGCCGAGCCGTTCGGCTTCCGCCTTGGCTGCGACGAGCAACTGGAGGACCGCCTGGCCGACGCTTTCGACCTGCGAGGCATCCACCTCGACCGGGCCGTCGCCGTCGACCGCCTGGATGAGGCGGCTCTGAAGATCCGCGGCCGTCACGGTGGAACCGTGCGCGGGGAGCGCAAGCGCGCCCTCGGCCTCAAGCGGTGGCAGGGGAAAGTCCATTCTTGGCCTCGTCGAGAGCGGATTCGAGTTGCTGGAAGGTCGGCGCGTACGCGGAGGGCGTCATGCGACGGGCGATCTCGATCGCGACCTGCACCGGCTGGTTCTGGGCATAGGCGACGATCGCAGTCTTGATGATGGTGAAGGGCTGGGAGTCGCCCTCGATGGTCTCGAGCAGCTTGCCGGCCAGCGGCGCCACCACGCAGTAGGAGAGCAGCACGCCGAGGAACGTACCGACGAGCGCGCCACCGATCATCGCGCCGAGGATCTCGGTCGGCTGGTCGATCGAGCCCATGGTCTTGATGACGCCGAGCACCGCCGCGACGATGCCGATGGCGGGAAGGCCGTCGGCCATCAGCTGCAGGGCGTGCTGCGGATGCGTTTCCTCGTGATGGTGCTTCTCGATATCGGCTTCCATCGCCGATTCGAGCTGGTGCGGATCCTCGAAGTTGACCGTCATCATCCGCAGATAGTCGCAGAGGAACTCGATCAGGTGATGGTCGGCGAGCAGCCGCGGATAGGGCTTGAACAGGTCGCTTTCCTCGGGCTTGTCGAGGTGCGGTTCGATGCCGGTCGCGCCGCTTTTCTTGAACAGCGAGAGCAGGGTGAACATCAGCGTCAGCAGGTCGGTATAGTCGCTGGCCTTCCAGCGACCGCCCTTGAAGGAGCGCATCAGGCCGGCACCGGCCTTCTTCACCGTGGGCATCGAGTTGGCGACCAGGAAGGCGCCGATCGCAGCGCCGCCGATCGCCATGAGCTCGTGCGGCAGGGCATGGATGATGATCTCGAACTTGCCGCCCGAGATCATGAAGCTGCCGAACACGCAACCCAGAATGATGACGAAACCAACGGCGTTCAGCATGACGAGCCTAAAATCTTTCCCTGGATCTTTCCAGAATTATAGGATGGTTTCGGTTCCCACCGGGTGCTTCGGGGATAATGCTTAGGTACCCGTTCACCGCACGCCGGGAGCATGCACCAGCGAGGGTTGCGGAACCGTTTCCAAGGTGGCGATTTCGCGACGGGCGATCGGCCGGAACACCAAGGCCAGCATCATCGGACAGTCGTTCGCCCTTGGCGGCGGCGGGACCATCATGAAGGCGAACTCGTTTTCGCAGCGGAAAAGGTGCGGCGCGACCTGCTGCATGCCTTCCAGCGAGGGCAGCGCGGTAATCTGGTTCTCGGTGGTACGCTGCATCTCGGCCAGGAATTCGTGCACCGGCATGAAGATCGCGCTCTGCACCTGCACCCAGTCGAACAGCTGTCCGAACTGGATGCCGACCGACAAGCGACAATCCTCGATTGGAATCGGCGCCAGATAATAGCCGTCGTGCGTGGGCGTGGCGGTGACCGCGCCGGTGGTGGCGTGGACGCCATCCGCGACGATCAGCGGCAGCGAGATGGTGCTGTCGACAAAGTCGGCATATTTGATCGGCAACCCGAAGCGCTTCTGGGTGAGCAGCGACAGGCGGACCGGCAGGCCCTCGCCGTGCAGCTCCGCCGGCAGGTACATGCGCTCCGATCCCTTGAGGTAGATCAGTCCGCGCTGCCGCAGCCCGTGCCGCGCCACCTCCGGATCGAACAGCGGTACCGTATCGGCAACGCCCTGGTTGACGTCGTGTTCGAACTCGCTGACCACGGCCAGCTCGTTTGCCTGGGGCAGGAACATCAGTCGGCCCAGCACCGCCGCGGCGGCGTTGCGCCACAGGGGCAGCTCGTCGATCGGGGCGCCGCGCAGTCGCACGCCGGCCTGTTCGCGCTCGAAGCGCAGCGCGCCTTCCTGAATCCGCTCGCGCACCGCGCTCTGGCGGCCCTTGATGCTGTTCTCGGTACGGATCGGCGCGCCATCCGCGGTATAATCGATCGTCGAGCCCTGCGCCGCCGTGCAGATCTGCTCAAGGACGGCGACGTTGGTGGCGATCGCCTCCAGCGCGTGGCAGTCATAGCCGCTGCTGTCGATCAGTCCCTTCTTGTCGAGGCCGGCGGCGAACTGCTCGCGCATCATCAGATAGCGCCCGGCAACATGGACATCGAACCGCTCGCGCAGCAGCGCGTCGATTTCGTTCTGCACCGACCCGTTATAGCCGAGGTCGACCAGCATCAGCGTGTCGCCCGGCTGCGGATCGGCGATGCCGCGGACATGGGCGACCAGCCGGTCGGCAAAGGCGCGGCCCATGCGGATGATCTGCTTCATCCGGTGCGGCTTGCGGACCTCGCGCAGGAAGGCGGGGGTGCGCCCGCGCTGCTCCGGCAGTCCCTTCAGCACCACCTTGGCCTCTGCGTCGTTGAGCAGCTGCTTGGCCAGCTTCTCGACATTGCTGCCTACTTCATAATGGAGGTATCGTTCGACCGCCGCCTCGCTGGTGAGGGCGGCGCCGACGGCGGTGAAGCGGCTGATCTCCACCGGGTGGCTTTTTGTCCCGGATGATGCGGCCTCATGCATCCGCATCGGCAGCAGACCGTCGCGCATCAGGAACAGCCAGTGCACGGTGCCGCCGCGTTCGGCCTGCAGGTCCGCGGCTTCCTGCTGCAACCAGCGTTCAAAGGCGTGGAGCACAGGGCCGATCACAGAAAAGCCGAGCGCTTCGGCCGGATCGCTGATCTGCGGCTCGCCCATGGCAAGCGCAGCGCGGTGCGGTTGCTGCGCGGCGATCGTGCCGGGCGTCCGCGCGTGCAGGAGCGCGCTGATCGAGGATTCGAGGCGCAGGCGTTGCTCGGTTGCATGGGCGAACTGCTTGAGATGGACGGCCTGCACGCCGAAAGGGGCAATGCCTTCGACGTCGGCCACCCTGTTGTCGCCGATATGCAGGATCGTCTTGGGGTCGCACTTCAGGACCTTGAGCACATCCTGATAGAGGCCTTCCGCCTTTGAACGGCCATAGTGGGACGAGCAGAAGATCCGGTCGATCAGTGCGGCGACGTCGGCGCCGGCGGCGCGCGAAATCAGTTCCCGCAACTGATCGGCATCGAGATAGGTGTCGGAGACGATGATCACGCCGAGGCCGCGCTGCTTGGCCTCGCGCATCAGTGCCACCGTGGGCTGGAACGCAAAGCAGTGCCGCGCTTCGGCATCGAGCTCGTTGGCGACGGCCTCGGCGATCGTCGCCTTCGGCGCGCCGGGGAACATCTCGCGATAGATTTCCGCGATCGTCACTTCGTTGCGCTTGTGGTTGATCAGCGCCGCGGAACGCGCCCGCATTTCCGACCATTGCCGCTGCAGCACAGTCACGCCGTCGAGCGCGTCGAAGATGTCGCGCGGCGCGTGGGAATCGCGCCAGAGCAGCGTGTCGAAGCAGTCGAGCGAAAGCAGCCTGATGCCTTCGCGTCCGTCGAGCGCAGACGGCAAGGCATGCGGAAGAATATAGTCGGTCACGGCACTGTCCCTGGAAAGCGCCCGCACCGAGGGGACGCAGGAATCTTATAGGAAGACGGCGGACCAACCCGGCAAAATCTTCCTACAATGGCGTCAGGAGCAAAGGAGCGACAATGACGATCAATGCTTATCAGGCGGCCCGGAGCCGGGCCGAGACGCCGCGCGCTGC
>JAIYAA010000353.1 GCA_027489295.1 Sphingomonadales bacterium
CCATAGGCCTTGGCCTTCTTTGCGTTGAGCAACACGCCGTTGCCATTGGCGTCGTTGCCGTTCAGCTGAATGTCGTCGAGCGTGTAGTAGAAGCCCGACAGGTTGAAGCGCACGGTGCGGTCCAGCTGGGTCTTGATGCCCGCTTCCCACGACAGGATCTTTTCGGAATTCGCGGTGGTGAAGTCCGAGTTGAACACCGCCGAGCGGCCCTGGATGGTCGGGCCACGGAAGCCCTTGGCGACGCGGGCATAGACGCTGACGTCCGGGTTGAACTCATAGCGTGCGCTCACGTCCCAGCTGGGCTGGGTGTCGGAGAGGCGGACATGGCGACGGCCGGTATAGGTGACGACGCCGGCGACGGTGTCGGCCGTCTTCAGCAGATCGGTCGTCTTGGTATCCTGGGTCACGCGCGCACCGGCGGTCAGCGTCAGCTTCGGCGCGATCTCGTAGCTCGCCTGGCCGAACACCGCCCAGCTGGTGTTCATGTTGTGCAGCCGCACCCAGTTGTTCGGGTTGTTGGCGGCGCCGCTCAGGAAATAGGCGCGCTGGTAGAATTCGGTGATGTCCCGCGAATCGAAGTAGAGGCCGCCGACCTGCCACTTGAGCGGGCCCGTGCCGCTGCTGGCGAGGCGCAGCTCCTGCGTCCACTGATCGAGCCCCTTCACGCGGCCCATCGATTCGCCGAAGCCGGCATTGCCGAAGTCGGCCGCCGCGCCGCCATCGGTATCGCCGCGGCTGCGGCCCGACAGCGTCTCGTACCCGGTGATCGAGGTGAGCGTCACGCCGCCCAGCGTCCAGTTGACGTGCAGCGAGCCGCCCGTCGTGTTGTACTTCTGCGGGTTGTCGGCGCCCTCGTCCCACCGCGCGCTGGTGAACTGCACGCCGGTGATCGTGTTCGACCCCAGGTTCAGCGCGCCGCGACGGAACACCGTGGCGGTGCCGTCATACCAGCGGGCATGGCCCGAGGCGAGGATCGACAGGTTGTCGCTCGGCGTGGCGAGCAGCTGCAGGCGCACGTCGCGCTCGTTGAAGCCGCCGGCGGCGTTCTTGCGGCCGACGCGCGTGCCGTCGGCGGTCGCGCCGGTGTAGGTGTTGTCGATATAGTCGTCGCGATGCTGGTACAGCCCCGAGATGCGGAAGGCGAGCTTGTCCTGAATGATCGGACCGCCGACGCCGGCGTCGACATTGACGCTGTTATAGCTGCCATAGCTGGCGGTGCCGCGGCCTTCGAACTGCTGCGAGGGGCGGATCGAATCGAACTTGATGATGCCGGCGGTGGTGTTGCGGCCGAACAGCGAGCCCTGCGGGCCGCGCAGCACTTCGATCTGGTTCACGTCGAACACCGGGTTCGACTTCATCACGACATGCTCGAGGACGATGTCGTCCTGGATGATCGAGACCGGCTGCGACGCGCCGAGGTAGAAATCGACGTTGCCGAGACCGCGGATGTAGAAGCGCGGGAAAATGCGGCCGGTCGAGGATTCGACGTACAGGCCCGGCACCTTGCCCGATAGGGCGAGCAGCGTGTCGTCGCCGCTGGCGGTGTAGTCACGCGCCTGCGCGGCCGGCAGCACGGCAACCGACAGCGGCACCTCCTGCTGGTTTTCGGGACGGCGCTCGGCGGTGACGACGATCTCGGCAAGGCCTTCCTTGTCGTTGGCGGCGGTGCCCTCCTGCGCGAGCGCGGAATGGGATGCGAACAGCGCGCCCAGGGCGGCGCCGATCATCAGGCTGCGCTTGTCGCGCACGAGTTTCAGCATGGTGGTTTCCCCGAATGAAGTTTTGATCGTTTTTTTGTTTGAACGGCACGCGACGAAGCAGCGCGACCATGGTCCCGCTGCACAGCGACTTGGCTGGTGGATCCCCCGATGCCGTCGCTGCCGCGCTAGGCCCGGATTGTGAACTTCCTGTGACGAAATTCCGGCGCCTTACCGCACCGCGGCGAGATCAGGCGCTGACGGCAAATGCCTGAATTGCCGAGATTGCCGCAGCATAGCGCGCGTCGCCCTCGCCGCGCACCCAGGCCCAGCGGACGCCGCGACGCTCCAGCTCGGCGCGCGAGAGGTCGAAGAAGCGGCGGCGTGCCTCGACGGTGCCGAACAGGCGGGTGCCGTCGGCCACCCAGGGCAGATCGATGTCGAACAGCAGATAGAGATCAGCGGTATTGTCCCAGGCGTCGAACCAGGGGTCGCGCGTGCCGAACAGCATGTCCGCCCACACTGCGGTCATCAGCGGATCGGTGTCGAGGATAAGCGGCGGCGCGGCGGCCGCGGACATCATCCGGGTTCCGGCGTCGTGCGTCTTGGCGATCTCGACCAGGTCACGCATCGTGAAGTCGGTGCCGCGCGTCTCGGCATATTCTCGGCCATATTCGTCGAGCACCGTGCCGCCCAGCGCCGCCGCCAGCCTGGGGGCGATCGTCGTCTTGCCGGTGCTTTCGGGCCCGTGCAGGCAGATGGTGCGGGGAATCATGCGCGGGCCCTGTTCCAATCGATCGCTCCCCACACCGAAAGCACGAGGAAAAGGCAATAGAGGCCGGCGGTCAGCCACAGGCCCTTGGCAATAAACAGCGGGATGGCGAGCAGATCGACGGCGATCCACAGCGGCCAGCATTCCCACGCGCGCCGCGACTGGAGGATCTGCGCGACGATGCTGAGCACTGCGATCGTCCCGTCCCACCAGGGATAGGCTGCATCGGTCGTACGGTGCATCAACATGCCCCAGCCCAGCGCCGCGAGCACGGCCCCCGCCGCCCAGCCCAGCCGTGCGCGGGGGGCCAGCAGCACCACCGGCACCTCCCCTCCGGTGTCCCGCGCGCGCCGCCAGTTCCACCAGCCATAGCCGTTGACGACGAAATAGAAGCCCTGGAGCAGCGCGTCGCTGTAGAGCCGCGCCTCGACGAAGATCCAGGCGTAGAGCGTCACCATCGCCAGCGCGAAGGGATAGTTCCACAGGCTACGGCGCACGACGAGCGCGACATTGGCAAGGCCCAGCAGGGTAGCGACGGCTTCGATCGGCGACACAGGCACGGCCTCTATCGGGCGCGCGCACGAGGGTCGAGAGCGGGCGGCAGGGCCTGCGCAGAAAAAAAGCGCTCGATCGCCTTTTTGCTGCAACGAAGCGCTTGACGGCTCGGCCAACCCACCCTTATAGGCGCGCCTCCAAGCTCAAGCCGGTCTGCTCCCGAAAGCATTGTAGACCGGACTCCGTCGGGGAGTAGCTCAGCCTGGTAGAGCACTGTCTTCGGGAGGCAGGGGCCGGAGGTTCGAATCCTCTCTCCCCGACCACTACTTGTATTGGGAAATGGCTGGCGACCACCGGTCGCCAGCCTCCCCTCTTCTCCTCAGCAACGTACCTTGCAGACCGCGCCCGCCTGCGGGGCGAGGCTCAGCCGCTTTCGCTCGGCAGCGGCCACAGGATCAGCGTGATCCGGTCATGGCCCACCGCAATGTCCAGCGACTCCCCCGCCACAACGTCGATCGGTTCGGGGAAACTGTGCAGCACCTGCAGCCAGCCGCCATCGTGATAGCCGTCGGGGTGATTGTCGAACGACACGCCCTCCCACAGATGGATGTGCATCCACTGGACAATGCCGATCGCGCGGCCGCTCGCGGTGACCGGGATGCGCAGCCGGGCCAGCGTCGCATCATGCTTCTTCTGCGTGAGGTCCAGCCGCACGAGTTCCAGATCACCGGACAGGCGCTGCCAGCCGGTCATCGTGCCGTGGATCGGCAGGCGCTGCGGCGCAAAGGCACCGAAGGCCGACAGGTCGAACCCCGATACGTCGTCGACAAAGGCATATTGCGCGAGGTTCTCGCTCGCCACCAGGCACCCCATGGCGCTCGCCGCGGACGGGATGACGACCGCATCGGGTGCCAGCAGGCGGCGATGCGCATCCTCGAACGTATCGAGCACCTTTTCGGTGAGCAGGTCGCTCGACAGGATCTCGGACACGAGAATGTCGGCCGGCCCGTCCAGCTCCGCGCCGACGGTCAACGCGGTGGACGGCTTGGCGTGGACCGTGATGCGGTCCGCATAGCCATTGGCGGCGACGATCTGTTGCGCCATCTCGGCAATCATCGGCTCCATCTCGCAGGCGACGACCCGGTCCGCCCCGGCCCGCGCCGCCATCAGCGACAAGAGGCCGCTGCCCGCGCCGATATCGAGCACCCGCGCCTGCGGCCCGGCCTGCGCGATCGCCGCCTTGATCGCCGCTTCGAACGCATCGTTGCGCGGCGCGTCGTTCATCATCGGGATATGCCAGAAAGGCACCGCGCCAGCCCCAAGCCGGCGGACCTGGTGGCGAAGGTGCAGACTGTCCGGCTGCAGCACCAGCGCACGCCGGAAGTGGCGGAGCGCCTCCAGGTTGCGCCGCGCATCGGCAAGCACGACGGCCAGATTGCCGATCGCGGTGGCGTTATCGGGATCGAGCGCAACGACCCGCTCTAGGGTGACGATCGCATCCTCCGTCCGCCCCAGCCAGTGGAGCGTCAGGCCCTTTTCGTGCAGCGCGACCTGATGGTCGGGATCGATCGCGAGCAACTGGTCCCAGGCGACCAGCGCATCCTCGGGCCGCGACAGACGGCCGAGCAGCCCCGCCAACAGCGGCAGCACGTCGGCGGGGCGATACTCCTCCGCCAGCACCTGCCGATAGGCGGCCTCGGCAGCCTCCAGCTCCCCGCGATCGTGCAGCGCCAGCGCCTCGGCGAGGGTGGCACGCGCCTCGGTGAGGCGATCGGGGGTGTCCAGCTCGGTCAAGCGCTTCGTCCTTAACATTTGGTATCGAACCCCCTCGATAAGCCAAAGCTGGGCGCCCGCAATAGACCGCAATCTCCCGACACGGAAACGCCGCCGCCCCATGGGGACGGCGGCGTCGCTGGACCTGGCCTGCTCAGAACTGGACGCGGCCGCCCAGCGAGAAGACGAAGGCGCGGGCGTTGCGCAGCTGGCCCTGCGTCAGGATGGTAGAACCCGCCGCGATGGTCGCACGGTCGATCGGCGCATTGGCGAAATCGACGTAATTGGCAGCCGCATCGAGCACGATGGTCTTCGTCACCGCATAGGAACCACCGGCACCGAAGTTCCAGCGGTTCGCATCCGGCACGCGCGCGTCGCGCCGGCCGTCCTGGGTCGGGGTGGTGGCCCGCTGCACGCCTGCGCGCACCGTCAACGCTGGCGAGACCATATAGTCGACGCCGCCGGCATAGCTCCAGCTCTCCCGGTAATTCTCAGGAAGCGCGGTGTTGAGCGGCGAGCCGAGGCGGATCGCGTCGAACTTGTCCCAATTATAGTGAACCACCTGGCCGTTCAGCGTCAGCCGGTCGGTCGCCTTCCAGCGCACGCCAGCGATCTGCTGGGCGGGGGTATAGAAGTCCGCCTCGACGTTCGAAAGCGACAGATTGTTCGGCGCCAGCGGCCCGACCAGCCCGCTTACCGTCAGGCTGCCCTTCAGCTTGTGGCGAATGGCGGACTTGTAGCTGAAGCCCGCGGTTACCCGGTCGCTGTGCATCTGAAAGCCGGCGCTCCAGCCCACATCCCAGCCATCGCCCTTCAGTTCCTGACGGCCGTCGGGCAGGCTGGCGAGCACATTGGGCAGCGCGTTGCTGAGGCTGGCATCGGTATATTCCACGTTCGCCGCCGCACCTACGCGCAACCAGTCGGTGACCGAGACCGCGATCGA
>JAIYAA010000157.1 GCA_027489295.1 Sphingomonadales bacterium
CGGAGGTCGTCATTGCCCTCGAACAGCACGCCGTACATGTCGTACGTCTCGCGCTCGAGCCAGCCGGCGACCGGCCAGATGCCCGTCACGCTCGGCACCGGCTTTTCCTCGTCGGTGGTGACGCGGACGCGAAGCCGGTGGTTCCGGGTGAACGAGAGCAGCTGATAGACGACGTCGAAGCGCTCCGCGCGCTCCGGATAGTCGACACCCGCGATCTCGCTGAGCTGCTGATATTCCAGGCCCGGCGTGTCGCGCAGCGCGATCATCGCGTCGCACAGCTTCTCGCGGACGACGGTGAGCGACACCTCGCCCACGGCGTCCTTCGCCTCGACCAGCAGGTTACCGAGCGCGGCCTTCGCCGCGTCGATCACGCCGTCATTGGCGGCATAGCGGGGAGCAGGCGCCTTCACCGGTCCAGGCTCCCGATGCGGCGGATCTTCCGCTGCAGCTGCATGATGCCATAGAGCAGCGCCTCGGCGGTCGGCGGGCAGCCCGGGACGTAGATGTCCACGGGCACCACGCGATCGCAACCGCGAACGACGCTGTAGCTATAGTGGTAATAGCCGCCGCCATTGGCGCAGCTGCCCATCGAAATCACGTATTTCGGTTCCGACATCTGGTCATAGACCCGGCGCAGCGCCGGGGCCATCTTGTTGCACAGCGTGCCGGCGACGATCATCACGTCCGACTGGCGCGGAGAGGCGCGCGGGGCGGCGCCGAAGCGCTCCATGTCGTAACGCGGCATGTTGACGTGGATCATCTCCACCGCGCAGCACGCCAGACCGAAGGTCATCCACCACAGCGAGCCGGTACGGGCCCACTGGAACAGCTCCTCGGTCGAGGTGACGAGAAAGCCCTTGTCGGCGATCTCGGCATTGATGTCGTTGAGGAAGCCGATGTCCGGGAGCGTCCCGGCCGGGGGCGGCGCCGAAAGCTCTACTCCCATTCCAGGGCTCCCTTCTTCCAGGCATAAATCAGGCCGAGCGCCAGCTCGGCGACGAAGATCATCATCGAAAACCACGCGGTCCAGCCGAGTTTGAACACGCTCACCGCCCAGGGATACAGGAAGGCCGCTTCCAGATCGAAGACGATGAACAGGATCGCGACGAGGTAGAAGCGCACGTCGAACTGGCTGCGCGAATCCTCAAAGGCGGGGAAGCCGCACTCATATTCGGTGAGCTTCTCCGGCGTCGGCTTGTTCGTGCCGGTGAGGCGCGACACGAGCATCGGCAGGAACACGAAGGCGCTGGAGAGCACCAGGGCGATCCCGAGGAACAACAGGATCGGCAGATATTGTGACAGGTCGACCAATGGCCTTCTCTTCTCGCGACTGCGGAATCTTGGGGGGGCTTCTAGGACCATGATCCCAGTGCGGCAAGGCCTGGAACCGCTGAGAATCATTCGCAATTGTTAAGCCGCGCTGAATGGGCTGCGGACAGCTCAGCCAAGCATATGAATTCGGATGGAATGCGCGGTTCCATCGATCGTTGCGGGTACGAAGCGAGACCCGGGACTTCCCCCAGGGACAGGAAGGGCAGCCGCATTGACGATGGTGGACAGGCGCTGCGCGAGAAAGCCGCGTGCCCCCTCCCCTTCCTCGCCCCGGGCGATGATCAGCAGCTTGGCGTCGTCCGGGTCGGAGCCGGGCTCGACTGCGTAGACGGACACCGGCGCCCCGCGATGATCGCTCAGCCCGCAGAGCCCCGAATAATCCTCGACTCGCGAGGAAAGTCCGCGGAACGGCACGACCTCCCGGATATTGTCGAGCGGCGTTGCCAGCAGGCGTTCGCCGGTATCGAAGATCAGGAAGGCGTTGCCCGCCCCCGCCGGATTGCGGGTGGCGGCGATAGAGCCGCCCCCTGCCTGGGCCGGTTCGCGACACAGGGCAGCCATCGCCTTGATCGCCGGGTCGGCGCGGACGGCCTCGCTGTCGAGCACCAGGTTCTGCCCGCCACCGGGATCGGTTGCGGTACCGCCGAACAGCGACGCGCGCGCGACGAGCCCGACGGGCAACGGCCCGAGCTTTTCGTCGGCAATCCGTGCCACGCTCCGCACGCTCTCGACATGCCAGCCGACCAGCCGGCCGGGCGCGATGCGCAGAAGGATCACCGGCCCTTGCGACTCTTCCGGAGTCGCGCCGTCGAGCCCGAGCGTCGACAGCTGATCGAAAACGCGGACGTCGCGCCCGAGATACCCCACCGAGCGCGCCCAGCCCGGCGCCGGCACCGCACAGCGGCGCAGGCTCGTAGCCGGCGCGGTACTCTCCACCAACTGGCTGTCGATGGCGATGTGCACGCCGGCCACCGTGACCAGCACGAAGGGGCGCATGCCCCCCAGCGCGGCATTGTCCTCTTCGCGCACGTGGCAGCGGACCAGCGGGAGGCCCGGCAGCGCGAACAAGGTGGCGGGATCGAGAATGCCGACAAGATGCTGTTCGCGAACGAAGGCGCGATCGACCAGTCGCGCAGCACCGCCGGAATCGACCAGCGCGCGGACCGCTGCCACCGGGATGCGATAGAGGCCCGATACCGTATCGATCCGCAGCCCGAGCAACACATCGTCCCGCCGCAGCACCACCACGGTACCTCCGGTGCCGGTCTTCTGCGCGAAGCCCAGCAGTACGGAAACGTCGACCACGGGGATGACATCGCCGCGCACGCCGATCGATCCGATCAAGGCGGGGTGCGTGCCGAAACAGGGCCCCAGCTGCGCCGGGCACGGCACGACCTCGCGCACCCAGTCGACGGGTACCGCCAGTTCGATGCCGCACAGGCGCAACAACCCCAGGTCGATGTGCCGCCGCCCGGCATCGCCGACCGGGGCGACCAGCTCGGCGCCCGTCTCCATGCTCAGATCGTGCCGTGGGTGGAGGTCGCGAGTTCGTCGATCATCGCGACCACCTGGCGCGACGTTTCCCGCTGCGCGCTGACCGAAGAGGCGATACCGGAAATCGCGCCTGTCGTGCGCTCGACGCAGCTGGCGATCGATTCGAACGAGTCCCGCGCGGACCGAGAACGATCGGTGCCCTGCAATACGCGCTCGCTCGATTCGCCGATCAGGCGGCTGATCTCCTCCGCCGCGGAGGCACTCCGCTCGGCGAGCTTGCGCACTTCCTCTGCCACGATGGAAAAGCCGACGCCGTGCTCGCCTGCACGCGCCGCCTCGATCGCGGCGTTGAACGCCAGCAGGTTGGTCTGGCCGGCCAGGTCGCCGATCACGTCGACGATGCTGGCGATCCGCTTCGACGAGGCGGCCATCAGTTCCATCGACTCGATCGTGCCCTCGATCGCGCTGGTGCCGCGATCGGCGGCCGCCTGCGTCTCGGAGGCGAGCCCGGTAGCGCTTGCGGCGCCCTCGGTGATGGTGTTGATCGCACCTGAGAGATCACGAACAACCGCCTGCATCTGCTCGGTTTTCGCTGCAATCTTGCGCTCCAGCATCACCTGGTCGGTGACGTCATAGGCATATTTGATCACGCGTGACGGATTGCCCTGAAGATCGAACACCGGCGAGTAGCTCGCCTGGATGAACACGTCGCGATCGTACTTGCCGATGCGGTGGAAGCGGCCGGACTGGCCCTCGCCGCGGCCGAGCGCCCGCCAGAAATCGCCATATTCCTTCGACTTGAGATGCGCGGGATCGCAGAACATCGAATGGTGGCGCCCCTGGATCTCGCGCAGCGAGTACCCCATGGTCGAGAGGAAGTTCTCGTTCGCGGTGAGGATCTCGCCGTCGAGGCTGAACTCGATCGTCGCAAGGCTGCGATCGACCGCCTGCGCGCGGCTCTTGCCCTCGATCGCGGCCTTCTTGCGCTCGGTGATGTCCGTGGCGAACTTCACTACTTTCACCACGTTACCCAGCCCATCGAAGATCGGGTTGTAGGTAGCGCTGAGCCAGATCTCGTCGCCCGCCTTGTTGCGGCGGCGGAAGTCTCCGGCGACATATTCACCGTGCGACAGGTCGGCCCAGAAGCGGGCATATTCCTGCGAATTGACCAGTTCGGCGTCGCAGAACATCTTGTGGTGCTTGCCGACCACGTCTTCCCGGCGATAGCCCGTAGCCCCGAGGAAATTGTCGTTGGCCTCCAGGATCATGCCGTCCGGGGTGAATTCGATCACCGCCTGGGCGCGGTTGATCGCGTTGACCTTCCCCTCGGCATCGGCCGCCCGCATCTGCTGATCGGTGATGTCATGCGCATATTTGACGACTTTGAGGAGCTTGCCGTCGGCATCTACGATCGGATTGTAGGTCGCGCGGATCCAGACCCGGCGGCCATCCTTGCCGACCCGCGGGAAAACGCCCGCCTGAAACTCGCCCGCCGCCAGCGCCCGCCAGAAGCCGGCATATTCCTCGGTCTTCGCATAGCTGGGATCGCAGCAGGTCCGATGGTGCTTCCCGATCAGCTCGCTGCGCTCATAGCCCATGGCCTTCAGGAACACGTCGTTCACGCCGATGACATAGCCGCTGGTGTCGAACTCGATCACCGCCGTCGAACGATCGATCGCCGCCAGCTTGCCCGCCGCCTCGGCGGTCTCGATCTGCTGCTTCGTCACGTCCATCGCGAACTTGACGATCTTCACCGGTATGCCCTGGTGGTCGAGGATCGGGTTGTAGGTCGCCTGGATCCAGCGCTCGGTCCCATCCTTGGCAATCCGCTTGTACAGGCCGCCATCGAACTCACCCCGCCCCAGCCGCTCCCAGAACTGCCGATAGGCCGGCGAGCGGGCATATTCCGGGGCGCAGAAGACGCGATGGTGCTGCCCGACCAGCTCTTCCGCCTTGTAACCGAGCAGGTTGCAGAAATTCTCGTTGGCGCTGAGCACGCGGCCCGAGAGATCGAACTCGATCATCGCGGTCGCGCGGCTGAAGGCGTTGAGGACGCTGCGGTTGAGCGCGGCATCGATCTGCGCGCCGCGCACGTCGCGGGCGATCAGGACGATGCTCTGGACCTTGCCCTTGGCATCGGTGATCGGCGCATAGTGCCCGCCGAGCCAGGCATCCTTCCCTTCGCAACCGTTGCGACGGGCGGTTTCGTCGATCGTCTCGCCGGCGCGTAAACGGTCCCAGAAAGCCGTATAGTCCGCGCTGGCGGCAAAGTCGGCATCGCAGAAGAAGCGGTGATGCTCGCCGATCACGGTTTCGAGCACACACCCCATCGCATCGAGGAAAAGCTGATTGGCGCGGGTCAGCGTACCATCGGGACTGAACTCGGCAACCGCGTACAGCCGGTCGAGAACCGTACCGACATCGCGGCGGAACGCCTCGTCCGCGTCGTCACCGCGTCGCCCCGCCCCGAGCCCCGTCACTTCCATGTTCATGCGCCAACCGTCCCATAAAGCCCGGCTTTGTCGGCTCAGACTGTTTTACCGGACTTTATAGGTGGAACGCGCAGGGAAAGTGCGGGCAAACAAGGTTAATTTCGGGATCCGTACTCGTACGGAACGCCTCAGCGGAGCGCGTTGGCAACCAGCTTGTGGAGCTTCGAGTGCAGGCCGTCATTGGCGGCCAGAAACTGGTTGCGCTGCATCGCCATGTCCTGGCCGCGATAATCGGTGACGAAGCCACCGGCTTCCTTCACCAGCAGCATGCCGGCCGCGACGTCCCACGGCTTCAGGTTCGATTCCCAATAGCCGTCGAACCGGCCCGCGGCGACCCAGGCGAGATCGAGCGCGGCCGAGCCCAGCCGGCGGATGCCCGCCACTTCCGGCGCCACCGCACCGAAGATCCGGCTCCACTCGGCGAAATTACCATGGCCCATGAACGGGATACCGGTGGCGATCAGCGCCTCCGACAAGTCGCGGCGCGACGAGACGCGCAGCCGCTGGTCCTGCAGCCAGGCACCGCGGCCCTTCTCGGCCCAGAAGCTCTCGTCGGTCAGCGGCTGATAGACCAAGCCGTGGGTGATCTCGGGCTTGCCCTGACTGCCGTTCGGATCCTCGACCGCGATGACGATCGAGAAATGCGGGATGCCATGGAGGAAGTTGGTGGTGCCGTCGAGCGGATCGACGATGAAGCGCGGCTTGTCCGGATCGCCCGGCAACTCGCCGCCCTCTTCGGCCAGGATGCGCCAGTCGGGGCGCGCCTTGCGCAGTTCCTCGATCAGCGTCTGTTCGGCACGCTTGTCGGCCATGCTCACGAAATCTGCCGGGCCCTTGCGGCTGACCTGCAGCTGCGAGACCTCGTTGAAGTCGCGACGCAGACGGGGTGCCGCCTTGCGCGCGGCGCGGTCCATGACGGTGAGAAGGCCGGAAAAGGCTGCCATATCAATCTCTCTCCCTGCCGCTCGTGCGGGGACTAAGGAAGGCCTGACCTGAAAACGGGAAAAGGGGACGCAGGCCTGCCGTCCCCTTCCCTTCGATGCGTTCGGCCGAAGCCGGCAGATCAGTCCGCGCGGCGGACGTAGGTCTGCTCGTACACGTCGACGACGATGCGCGTCCCGCTGCCGATATGCGGCGGCACCATCACGCGCACGCCGTTGTCGAGCACGGCGGGCTTGTACGAGGAGGAGGCCGTCTGGCCCTTCACGACCGCGTCGGCCTCGACGATCGTCGCTTCGATCGTGTCGGGCAGCTGAACGCTGATCGCCTCTTCGTCATACAGTTCCATCACCACGTCCATGCCGTCCTGCAGGAAGGCCGCGGCCTCGCCGAGCAGGTCGCGCGGCAGCGTCGTCTGGTCGTAGGTTTCCTTGTCCATGAACACGAGCATGTCGCCTTCCGGATACAGGAACTGGAAATCCTTGGTGTCGAGGCGCACGCGCTCCACGGTCTCGGCCGAACGGAAGCGGACGTTGTTCTTGCGGCCATCGCGCAGGTTCTTGAGTTCGACCTGCATATAGGCACCGCCCTTGCCGGGCTGCGTATGCTGGATCTTGACGGCGCGCCAGATGCCGCCCTCATATTCGATGATGTTGCCGGGACGGATGTCCACGCCGCTGATCTTCATGGATCGTGCCTATTTGAGAAAGAGCTGAGCGCGGCCCTTTAGCCGCCGGAGCGCTTCGCCGCAAGCAGGGGATAGGGATCGACGTTTGTCCCCTGCCACCAATGCTCGCCGGGTGCCATGCGCTTGACTTCGAAATGGAGGTGCGCGGGCCCGCCATCGGCGCTGCCGCTGGTGCCGACGGTGGCGATGGGCTGGCCCTGCCGGACGAGCGCGCCCTCCGGCACCGCGATGGAATCGAGATGCGCGTAATAATGCACTGTCCCGCCATCGGACGAGCGCACGTAGAGCGTATGCCCGCCCAGATCGCTTTCGAACTGCTTCTCCACCGTGCCCGACGCAGCAGCAAGAACGGGGGTGCCCTTGGGCGCCAGAATGTCGATGGCATGGTGCTCGCGGTCGCCGTCCCCGCGGGGCTCCCCCCAATTGTCGTGGAGCGCGTCCGCCGCGACGCCCCGCACCGGGATGACCAGTCCCGTCGCGGTGGGAGACGGCGCCGACTGCGCACGCGCCGTCTTCCCGCCCGGCATCTCGACCGCCTGGACCAGGCGCACACGGGAGACGACCAGCGCGAGCAGCACCGCCACCACCACGCATGCGAGCACGCTGCCGCGTCGCACGGCGATTACTCCTGGAAGATCGCCGGGGTGCCCGGCTTCACCATGAGCGCGACGCGCGCGGCATCCCAATTGGTCAGCCGGATGCAGCCATGACTTTCGCTGCGGCCGATCGTCTGCGGTTCGGGCGTGCCATGGATGCCGTAATGCTCCTTGGACAGATCGATCCAGACCACCCCCACGGGCCCGTTGGGGCCCGGGGGCAGCATGGCGGGGTCGTCGCCCTTCTTGGCGTCCCAAAACAGCTTCGGATTGAAGTGGAAGCGGGGGTTGGTATCGACCCCGTTGATCTTCCAGCTGCCGATCGGCAGAGGGTCGTGCGCACTGCCCATGGTGGCGCTGAACTGCGCGACCAGACGATCGCCCGCCCCATAGACTTTCAACACGCCTTCGGACTTGTCGACGACGATGTGATCCGCCTGGGGCTGGCGCGGATCGACGTTGAGCATGCTCAACGTCTGTCGCCATTCGGGCTTCCACTCGAGCGGATAGGCGCGCGAACCGGGAAGCGCGTTCGGCAGCCGCAGCATCGTGCCGACCTGGATCTCTGCCACGCCCGGATTGAGCGCGGTGATCACCTCGGGCGTGGTGTGGAACATCTCGGCCAGCTTCTCGAGCGGGTTGCGGTAGCCGAGCACCTTCAACTTCCCCTGCTCCGCCATATCCTTGGGGATCGGATCGACGAACGGACCCTGCATCGTCGCCTTGCCGACCGCCAGCGTGCGTACCGGCCGCAGCGCGCGATACTGGTGGAGCACGGCGAGCGTCGCCGGATCGATCACGCCGGTCACCTTCATCCCCCGCGCCGCCTGCAGCCCGCGAACCGCGGCGGTGAGCGACTGGCCCGGACGACCATCCAGAATACCGGGCCCGAAACCGAGATGGTCGAGGATCACCTGCGCGTGGAGGATGTTGAGGTCGATGGCCGGTTTCGGGGCGGGCGCCTGGGCAAATGCCGGGGATGCGAGCAATCCGACCATCATTCCCAACACCTTGCGCACACAGTCTCTCCCGATCGTTGAGGCTCGTAAACGTGCGCACCGGGTTCCCGGTTGCCTCGCGGGCAAACCCCGATGGACAAGCGCCCGCCGACATGCCCTAATCGACGGTATGCGGCGGATCCTTACAGATGCGGAACATGTGCTCGGCTCGCCGACCCGCAACCTCGTCTCGATCCTCGTCTTCGTGCTGGTCGTGGGCGTGCTGGCGACGATCGGCTACATGGTCGCCGGCTGGAGCTTCGCGGACGCCAGCTACATGGTGGTGCTGACGCTCTACACCGTCGGCTATGGCGAGGTTCGCCCCATCGACACGGCCTATCTCCACGCGCTGACGATGGGGACGATGGTGCTCGGCTGCACCGGCATGATCCTGCTCACCAGCGCGCTCGTCCAGCTTTTCACCGTCCTGCAACTGCGCAGTATTTTCGGAGGGTCCCGCATGCAGAACCGGATCGACCAGCTTGCCGACCATGTCGTGATCTGCGGCTATGGCCGGATCGGGGTGATGCTCGCCCGCGACCTTGCCCAGGCGGCGGTGCCGGTGGTGGTGATCGAGCGCGGGGCCGAAAAGCGCGCCGAGGCGGAGGCGGCGGGCCACTGCACGCTCGCCGGCGACGCGACCGAGGAGGACGTGCTGATCGCCGCCGGCATCGCCCGCGCCCGCGCGCTCGCCACGGTGCTGCCCGACGACGCGGCGAATGTGTTCATCACGCTCAGCGCGCGCAACCTCAACACCGGGCTGGAAATCATCGCCCGCGGCGAAGCCCCCACCACCGAGCGCAAGCTGATCCACGCCGGCGCCGACCGCGTCGTCTTCCCCACGCATATCGGCGCCGAAGCGATGGCGCGGATGATCCTCTATCCCCACAGCCAGCAGGTGCATGGCGATGCCCAGATCGGCCGGCTGCGACGCGAACTGGAAGCGCTGGGGCTGGACGTCGAGCTGATCGAGGTTGCCAAGGGTGCGGCGATGGCGGGGTTGAGCGTCGAGGCGGCCGAGCGGCGGGCGGAAGGCAGCGTGTTCATCGTCCAGATCGACCGCGGCGACGGCCGCTCAATCCCGCGGCCCGCCCGCGACGAGCGGCTGGAGCCGGGCGACAAGGCGCTGGTCGTGATGCGCGACGTCGGCGCGGCGGCACGCGCACTGTTCACCAGCCGGCAGGAAATCCGCGCCGGGAGGAACAAGTTTTGAGGGGCCCCGGCGCTTCAGCCCCGCTTCAGCTGCACGGGCGCACCGATTGAGGATGCGGCGCTCCCCTTCCCCGCCCCCCCGCCAGCTCGGCTGGAAAGGCTGGGCCGGCCTGACCGGCCTGCTCCTCGCGGTGATCATGTTCGGCCTCTACTGGAGCGCCGGCTTCCTCGATCGCGATCCCGTGCATCTCTACGGCATGCCGGAACGGCCCGGCGCGACGCCCGTCGCCGTCGTGTTCCTCTCGGGCGACATGGGCATCCGCTACGGCATGGGTTCCCATGTCGTGGAGTCGCTCTCGGGCGCCGGGGTACCGGTCTACGCCATCGCTACCTCCACCATGTTCGCCCGCCGCCGCAGCGCGGCGGAGGTGCACGCGCTGCTCGTCGATGCCATTCAGCAGGCCCTGCGCCGGTCGGGCGCGCGCAAGGTGGTGGTGATCGGCCAGTCCTTCGGCGCCGACATGGCGCGTGTCGGCCTTGCCGCGCTGCCGGCAGACCTGCGCGCCAAGGTCGCTGCACTAGTTCTCGTCGTGCCCGGCACCGGCGCCTATTTCCGCGCCGATCCGCTGGGCCTCGCCTATATAGGGACGCCCGATGCCGATGCGGCGGCGGCCGCGAAGGCGCTCACCTGGCTGCCGGTCACCTGCATCCGCGGCGCCGACGAGACCGACAGCCTGTGCCCCACCCTGCTAACACCCAACGTCCGCCGCATCACCCTGCCCGGCGGCCATTTCCTGCGGATGGACCATGACTTGCTGGTCCGCACCGTGTTCGCGGCACTGGCGCCCGTGCTGGACACGCATCTCGAAACCTCCATGCCCTGAACGCATACCGGGGGCCGGATTGCCGGGTGTCGGCCGCGGGGATAAAGGCGCGCCACGGCCGCGTTGACGCGCCCCCTGCTACGGCAGCGTTGGGGCGACGGCCTTTGGGGTTGATAATGCAAGGCACAGAACAGCGCGCGCCGGAAGACGCGGCGTCCACACCGCCCGGATGGCTCGCCCGTCATCGGCGCTGGCTGCTAGGGCTGCTGGTGCTGGCGGTGGCGTTGCTCGGCTTCGAGGCGATGCGCGCGATCCTGTCCGAAGTCCGGCTTCGCGACGTCCGTCATGCGCTCCACCAGATCGACGGGGCGCAATTGGCGCTGGCGCTCGGGCTCACCACGGCGTCCTACCTCGCCCTCACCCTCTATGACTGGTTCGCGGTGCGGACGATCGGCCAGCGGTTGCCCTGGCGTACCGCCGCGCTCGCATCGTTCACCAGCTTCACGATCAGCCACAATTTCGGCCTGTCGCTGCTGACCGGTGGCACGGCACGGCTGCGTGCCTATGGCGCGGCCGGTCTGGACTTTGCCGATGTGGCGCGCGTCACGCTCATTGCCAGCGGCACCTTCTGGGGCGGGGTGTTCGCGGTGACTGCCGTCGCGCTGCTCGCCACCCAGCATCCGCTTGCAATGCTGGGCCATTCGCTGCCGATCGCGACCCTCCACGGCGCCGGGCTGGTGCTCGCGCTGGCCTTTGCCGCCCTCTTCATCCTGCGGGTCCGCGGGCTGGCGGTGTTGCGGCTGGGGAGCGCCTCGCTGCCGCTGCCGCCGCCTTCGCTGATGGCCGCGCAGATCGGCATCGCGGCCTTCGATCTCGCCTGCGCATCAGGTGCGCTGTTCGTGCTGGTGCCGCATGCCGATCCGGCACTGATCGGCAGCTTCTTCCTTGCCTATGCGCTGGCCATCGTGATCGCGCTGATCACCCATGTGCCGGGCGGCATCGGCGTGTTCGAGGCGGTGATGCTCGCGCTCGTACCGCTCGGCCGAAGCGACCTGTTCGCGGCGCTGCTGCTCTATCGGCTGATCTACTATCTGCTCCCCTTGCTGGTCGCGGGCGCCCTGCTCGTCGGCATCGAGGGGCATCGCCTCCGCCGGCCGATCGCGACCGGCCTCGACGTCGCCCACCGGATCGGCCAGACGCTGGTGCCGCCGCTGCTCGCATTGCTGGTGTTCGCCGGCGGGCTGGTGCTGCTGATCTCCGGTGCGCTGCCGCCCGCACACGGCCGCATGCATCCGCTGCACGGGATCCTGCCGCTGCCCTTCGTGGAAGGCTCGCACTTCGCTGCCAGCCTGGTCGGCACCGCGCTGCTGCTGATCGCGCCGGCGGTGCAGGCGCGCCTGACCAGCGGCTTCCATGCCGCCCGTATCCTGCTGGTGGCAGGCGCTGCCTTTTCGCTCGCCAAGGGCATCGATGTCGAGGAGGCGACGGTGCTGCTGGTCGTCGCCGGCCTGCTCCAATACGCCAGGCCAGGCTTCTATCGCAGCGCCGGGATCGGCGCGGCGCCGGTCGCGCGCTGGTGGTGGGCGGCGGCGCTGATCGCGGTGCTGCTCAGCGCCTGGGCCGGGTTCTTCGCCTACAAGCGGGTGCCGTACAGTGACGCGCTTTGGTGGGATTTCGCCTGGCGCGGCAACGCCCCCCGCTTCCTGCGGGCAACGCTCGGCGCGACGATGCTGCTGCTCGGCTGGGCCTTCTGGCGGCTGATGGCCGCCTCGCCGCGCATCCGCGAGCAACAGGAGCTCGATCCGGAGGTGGCCGCGCGCGCCATAGCCGTCTCGTCCCGCGCAGACGCCATGCTCGCCTATACCGGGGACAAGGACTTCCTGCTCTCCACCTCGGGCGACGCCTTCCTGATGTACCGCGTACAGGGCCGTACCTGGGTGGTGATGGGCGATCCGGTCGGGCCGGAGGCGGCATGGTCCGAGCTGATCTGGGAGATCCGCCGGCGCTGCGACGCGGCGCGCGGCCGGCTGTGTCTGTTCCAGGTGAGTGCGGCAATGCTGCCGCTGGTGGTGGAACTGGGCCTGCAGCCGATCAAATATGGCGACGAGGCAGTAGTCGATCTCCGTCAGGGCTACGACCTGAAGGGCGGCGCCTTCAAGTCGCTGCGCTATTCGATGAAGCGCGCCACCAGCGAGGGGCTGGTGTTCGACGTCGTCCCGGCAGCGCAGGTCCCCGCCCTGCTGCCAGAGCTACAGCGCGTTTCGGATGCGTGGCTCGCCCGCAAGCACGGCGCCGAGAAGACCTTCAGCCTAGGCCGCTTCGACCCCGACTATCTCGCGCGCTTCGATTGCGCGGTGCTGCGGCTCGACGGCCGGGTCGTTGCCTTCGCGAACATCTGGGAGACCCCCAATCGCGAAGAGATCTCGGTCGATCTGATGCGGCATTTGCCGGACACGCCCTATGGCACGATGGACCTGCTGTTCGTGCGCTTGCTGCAATATGGCGCTGCACAGGGCTTTGAGCGCTTCAACCTGGGCCTGGCGCCGCTGTCCGGCCTCAAACCCGGGCCGCTCGCACCGATCTGGTCGCGGCTGGGCGCGGCGGTCTATGGGCATGGCGAGCGGCTCTACGGCTTTTCCGGGCTGCGCGCGTTCAAGGCCAAGTTCGGGCCCTATTGGGTGCCGCGCTATATCGGCACGAGTCCGGGCGTCTCGGTTCCGCGGGCGCTGATCGACGCGGCGGTGCTGATCGGCGGTTAGGCCCTTGGGTTCGCCGGCAAAGACCCCACATGCCGCGACGCAACCTGGGAGACACGCATGGACATCGCATTTCTCGGCCTCGGGCAGATGGGCATCGGCATGGCCGGCGCGCTGCTCAACGCGGGCCATACCCTCACCGTTTGGAACCGCTCGGCCGAAAAGGCCGAACCGCTGACAACACGCGGCGCGCGGCTCGCCCGCACCCCGCGCGAAGCGGCGGACGGTGCGCAGGCAGTGCTGACCATGGTCGCCGACGATGCCGCGCTCACCGCGATCCTGGATGGCGAGGACGGCCTGCTCGCCGGCATGGGGCCCGGCGCGCTGCATCTCTCGCACAGCACCGTCGCCGTCGCGACGACCGACACGCTCGCCGCCCGCCATGCCGACGCCCGACACCTGTTCGTCTCCGCGCCGGTGTTCGGCCGCCCGCCGGTGGCCGCGCAGGGCAAGCTCGCCATCGTTGCGGCGGGCGCCCCCGAAGCAATGGCTGCCGCTGCGCCGATCTTCGAGGCGCTGGGCCGCGTCACCTTCCCGATGGGCGACAAGCCCTCTGCCGCCAATCTGGTGAAGCTCGCCGGCAACTTCATGATCATGGCCACCGTCGAAGCGTATGGCGAGGCGATGTCGCTCGGCGAGAAGGGCGGCGTCGCCCGCGAAAAGATGCTGGAGGTGTTCGCCGGCACGATCTTCGACGGCGCGATCCACAAGGTCTATGGCCCGCCGATCGCCGAGCGTCGCCATCGCCCCGCCGGCTTCGCTGCGCCGCTCGGCCTGAAAGACATGCGCCTTGCCGGCGAGGCTGCCGCGGCGGTGGGCGCCAAGCTGCCGCTGCTCGACCTGGTCCGCGCGCACCTGACCGAGACCGTCGCCACTGAAGGCAGCGACGTCGACGTGACCGCGCTTGCCGAGACGATCGCCAAGCTCTGATCGTCCGAAGGGCGGGGCATTTTGCCGGCACCCGCCCTTCCCAGCGCGGCGGATCGCGCGTACATTTCCCACATGATCACTCGGCTATTCCTCGCCCATCCCCGCAGTGTCGGCGAAAGCTATGGCGAGCATGCCGCGACGGCGGCGCGGTTCGGTGTAACCATGATGGTGGGCGGTGCCGCCTGCATCGTCTATGCGGTGCTGCCGTTCCTGTTCGTGCGGACGGCGAGCGATTCGGTGAAGCGGCTCTATGCCCAGATGAAGGCGCGCCAGCCCGCCTTTGCCGAGCAGCAGCCGGCCTTCCGCCAGCCCGAGTGGCAGCTCGACTACGAAATCTGACACCAGGCTTGGGGGGCCGCACCATGATCGAACACGTCGCCATCATCGGCGCGGGCTTTTCGGGCACGCTCCAGGCGATCAATCTCATCCGCCATGAAGGGCCGCGTGCGACGCTGATTGAGCGCGCGCCGGTGGCCGGCACCGGGCTTGCCTATGGCGCCGCGCATCCCTCGCACCTGCTCAACGTCCGTGCTGCGAACATGAGCGCCTTTCCGGACGATCCGGGGCACCTCGTCCGCTGGCTGGAGGAGCGCGGGGTCGAGCATGCCGCCGCCAGTTTCGTGCCCCGGCGCGTCTATGGCGACTATCTCCGCGAGATGCTGGCGCAGGCACTTGCCCGCTATCCGGACCGTCTGCGCCTCGTCCACGCTGAAGTGGAGGACGTGGCCTTCGATGCGGAGGGCGCGACGCTCCGGCTTTCGGACGGCACGTTGCGCGCCGATGCCGCGGTGCTCGCGGTCGGAAACCTGCCGCCGCACGATCCGCCCGGCCTCGATCCCGCCGCGCTGTCAACCGAGCGCTACAAGGGCGATCCGTGGGACCCGACCGTGCCGGACGGCCTCTCGGACGACGATACCGTGCTGGTGATCGGCACCGGCCTCACCATGGTCGATGTGGCGCTGCTGCTCGAAGCGCGCGGGTTTGGAGGCAAGATCATCGCGGTGTCGCGTCGCGGCCTGCTGCCCCGGCCGCATGCTGCCGGGCAGGACTGGGACAAGATCCGCGAACGCCCGCGCACGCAAGCGTCGTCGCTCGTCCGCGCCGTCCGCGCACGCGCCGAGCAGGTCGGCTGGCGCAACGCGGTCGACGAGCTCCGCCCCTTCACCCAGCCGATGTGGGCCAATGCCGCCGAGGACGAGCGCGCCCGCTTCCTCCGCCACCTGCGCCCCTGGTGGGATGTCCACCGCCACCGACTCGCGCCCGAGGTCCACGCCCGGCTGCAGGCGCTGATCGATCGCGGCCAGTTGGAAGTCCTCGCCGCCAAGACGCTGGGATTTGCCGAGGGCCCTGAGGGGATCGCGGTGACGCTCCGCCCGCGCGGCGGCGACGCTGCGGAGACGATCACGGCCCAGCGCATCGTAAACTGCACCGGCCCTCTCGGCGACCTCGCCCGCTCGCGCGAGCCGCTGCTGCAGCGGCTTGCCGCGCGCGGGGTGATCCGCCCCGATCCCGCGCATATCGGCATCGATGTCGACAACCAGGGCCAGACCATCGCCGCCGACGGGCGCGCCAATGCGAACCTCTATGCGCTCGGGCCGATGACCCGCGGCGCCTTCTGGGAAATCGTCGCGGTGCCCGATATCCGCACCCAGACCTGGGCCGTGGCCCGCCGCCTGTCCAACGCGCACTGGGTGGGCGGCGAGGGTTTATGACGAACTGGTAACATTTGACACTAAATCGGGAATTGGGGTATCAGGTTGCCATGACCGATACCGCCAATCCGCTCGGCCTCAACGGCTTCGAGTTCGTCGAGTTCACCTCGCCCGATCCGGACGCGATGGCGCGTCAGTTCGAGCAGCTGGGCTTCGTTGCCAGCCACCGCCACCCGCGCAAGAACATCACGCGCTACAAGCAGGGCCGCATCAACCTGATGCTCAACCGCGACGATGCCGGCCGCGTCGCCGCCTTCCGCGGCGAGCACGGCCCCTCGGCCAGCGCGATGGCGTTCCGCGTGGCGGACCCGAAAAAGGCGATGGAATGGGCCCTCGCCCACGGCGCCAAGCCGACCGACGAGGACGACACCGTCATCCAGGGCATCGGCGGCTCCTATCTCTACTTCATCCAGGACGAGACCGACCTCTATGCCGACTGGGCCGAGTTCCCCGGGTGGCGCGAGGCCGAGGCCGCGAACAGCGTCGGGCTCGACCTGCTCGATCACCTCACCCACAATGTCCGCCGCGGCCAGATGCGGGTGTGGAGCGAGTTCTACCGCACGCTCTTCGGCTTCGAGGAGCAGAAGTATTTCGATATCAAGGGCAAGGCTACGGGCTTGTTCAGCCAGGCGATGATCGCGCCCGACAAGGCGATCCGCATCCCGCTCAACGAGAGCCAGGACGACAACAGCCAGATCGAGGAATTCCTCCGCGAATATAATGGCGAAGGCATCCAGCACCTGGCGCTGACCACCGACGACATCTACGACACGGTCGAGCGCCTGCGCGCCCGCGGCGTGCGGCTGCAGGACACGATCGAGACCTATTACGAGCTGGTCGACAAGCGCGTACCCGGGCATGGCGAGGACCTGGAGCGGCTGCGCAAGAACCGCATCCTGATCGACGGGTCGGTGGAGAACGAGGAGGGCATCCTGCTCCAGATCTTCACCGAGACGATGTTCGGCCCGATCTTCTTCGAGATCATCCAGCGCAAGGGCAACGAAGGCTTCGGCAACGGCAATTTCCAGGCGCTGTTCGAGAGCATCGAGCTCGATCAGATCCGCCGCGGCGTCATCAAGGTCGACGCCTGACCAGTTCGGAGAGGGAGAGAGCCGGGGGTGCCGCCGCAGGAACAGTGGCATACCCCGGCCCCACCGGATTCCCTTCCCGTCCGTATTGAAGGGGAAGGTGCGCTGGAGAGGACGAGCCTCGTGACCACCTATTTCCCCGGCTTCGGCAACCATATCTCCACCGAAGCAGCTCCCGGCGCGCTGCCGATCGGGCGCAACAGCCCGCAGCGCCCGCCCTACGGCCTCTATGCCGAGCAGCTCTCCGGCACTGCGTTCACCGCGCCGCGTGCGGAGAACCGCCGCAGCTGGCTATACCGCCTGCGTCCCAGCGCCGAACATCCGGCCTACCAGCCCTATGCGGGCGCACCGCTGTTCTCCCCGCACACGCCGGTCAAGCCGCTCGCACCCAACCGCCTGCGCTGGGACCCCATCCCCGCCCGTTCCGCGCCGGTCGACTGGATCGACGGCATGGAGACGATGCTCGCCACGCGCGATCCCGCCGACCTTGAGGGCGTGGTGGTCCACCGCTACGCCGCCAATCGCGACATGGACAATCGCGCCTTCGTCAACGCGGACGGCGAGTTCCTCTTCATCCCCCAGGCCGGTGCACTGGCGCTGCTGACCGAACTCGGCCGCGTCGACATCGCCCCCGGTCAGATCGCCGTTATCCCGCGCGGCGTGCGCTTTCGGGTCGTGCTGCCCGAAGGCACCGCCGCGGGCTATGTCGCCGAGAATTACGGCGCGCCCTTCCGCCTGCCCGAACTGGGGCCGATCGGTGCCAACGGCCTCGCCAACCCCCGTGATTTCGAGACCCCCGCCGCCTGGTTCGAGGACCGCGACGAACCGTTCGCGCTTGTGCAAAAGTCGTTGGCAAGTCTGTGGATAACGTCGCTGCCCCACAGCCCGCTCGACGTCGTCGCCTGGCACGGCAACCTTGCGCCCTACCGCTACGATCTCGCCCGGTTCAACACGATCAACACGGTGAGCTTCGACCATCCCGACCCGTCGATCTTCACCGTGCTCACCTCGCCGAGCACCGTCGCTGGTCGCGCCAACGCCGATTTCGTGATCTTCCCACCGCGCTGGATGGTGGCGGAGGACACGTTCCGCCCGCCCTGGTTCCACCGTAACGTGATGAGCGAGGCGATGGGCCTGATCCACGGCGCGTACGACGCGAAGGCGGAAGGCTTCGCCCCCGGCGGCCTGTCGCTCCACAATCTGATGGCTGGCCACGGTCCCGACGTCGCCAGCTGGCGTGCCGCGACGAACGCCGAGCTAAAGCCGCACAAGATCGACGGTACCATGGCGTTCATGGTCGAGACCTGCTGGCCCTATCGCCCGACCGAGCATGCGCTCGCCCACGCCCAACCGGACTATGACGCGGTTTGGGAAGGCTTCCCCAAGGCACAGCTGCCTTGAGGTTCCTCCGCGTGTTGGGAAGGATCTGACATGGAGCGCCTGACCACCACCCCTGCCGGCGTCAAGCTCGCCCAGCTGGACCTGATCCCCGACGGCACCGCCCGCAACTTCGTGCTCGAGATGCGCGCGGGTCGCTTCCACGGCTTCGTCGTTCGCCGCGGCGCCCAGGTCTATGGCTATGTCGACCGCTGCGCGCACATGCCGGTGCCGCTCACCCAGGCACTCGACGCCTATCTCACCCCCGATGCCACCCATATCCAGTGCAGCTGGCACGGCGCGCTCTACACCGTGGAGGATGGCCGGTGCGTCGGCGGCCCTTGCGTCGGCGCGCGACTGCTTCCATGGCCCGTGACAACAATCGACGGCATGATCGTGACCGTTGGAGAGGACAAAGCATGACCCCGGACTTCGACTTCGCCCTCGGCGATTCCGCCGACATGATCCGCGA
>JAIYAA010000262.1 GCA_027489295.1 Sphingomonadales bacterium
CGATCGAACACCTCATGCAGCTTGTCATCGTCGAATCGCCGGCCAAGGCGAAAACCATCGAGAAGTATCTCGGCAAGGACTACCGCGTCCTCGCCAGCTACGGCCATGTCCGCGACCTCCCGGCGCGCGACGGGTCGGTGAATCCCGACGAATCGTTCGCGATGGAGTGGGAGACCTATGCCGACAAATCCAAGCAGCTGAAGGCGATCACCGACGAGGCCAAGAAGGCCGATCGCCTGATCCTCGCGACCGACCCTGATCGCGAGGGCGAGGCGATCAGCTGGCACGTGCAGGAAGTGCTGCGACTGAAGAAGGCGCTCCCCAAGGAGGTCGAGCGCGTCACCTTCAACGCGATCACCAAGCCGGCGATCCTCCACGCGATGCAGCACCCGCGCGAGCTGGATACCGACCTGATCGACGCCTATCGCGCCCGCCGCGCGCTGGACTATCTCGTCGGCTTCACGCTTTCCCCGGTGCTCTGGCGCAAACTGCCCGGCGCCAAGTCGGCGGGGCGCGTCCAGTCGGTCGCGCTGCGGCTGATCGTCGGGCGCGAGCGCGAGATCGAAAGCTTTATCTCGCAGGAATATTGGTCGGTCATCGCCGAGATGGAATCGGACGGCACGCCGTTCCAGGCGCGCCTCGTCAAGTGGAAGGGCGAGAAGCTCGACCGGCTGTCGATCGGCGACCAGGGCAGCGCCGAGGCGGCGAAGAAGGCGGTCGAGGAAGGCCGCTTCACCGTCGTCGCGGTGGAGACCAAGCCGGCGATGCGCAACCCGCCGCCGCCCTTCACCACCTCGACGCTGCAGCAGGAAGCGGCGCGCAAGCTCGGCTTCTCGGCCAGCCACACGATGCGGATCGCGCAGGCGCTCTACGAGGACGGCGCGATCACCTATATGCGTACCGACGGCGTCCAGATGGATCCCTCGGCGATCCAGGCGGCGCGCAAGGCGGTGGCCGATCGCTATGACGGCAGCTACGTGCCGGACAAGCCGCGCCAATACCAGACCAAGGCGAAGAACGCCCAGGAAGCGCACGAGGCGATCCGCCCGACCGACTTCGGCAAGGACCGCGCCGGATCGGGCGACCACGCCAAGCTGTACGACCTGATCTGGAAGCGCGCGCTCGCCAGCCAGATGGCCTCGGCCCGGATGGAGCGCACCACCGTCGACCTCGCGGACGGCACTGGCCAGCACGGCCTGCGCGCCACCGGCCAGGTGGTGCTCTTCCCCGGCTATCTCGCGCTCTACGAAGAGGGCAAGGACGACGAGGGCGACGAGGACAGCCGCCGCCTGCCGCGCATGTCCGAAGGCGCGTCGCCGGCGAAGAAGGCGGTCAACGCCGAGCAGCACTTCACCCAGCCGCCGCCGCGCTTCTCCGAAGCCTCGCTGGTCAAGCGGCTGGAGGAGCTCGGCATTGGCCGGCCTTCGACCTATGCCTCGATCATCCAGGTGCTCAAGGACCGCGCCTATGTGCGGGTGGAGAAGAACCGCTTCTTCGCCGAGGAAAGCGGCCGCCTGCTGACCGCGTTCCTCGAGCGCTTCTTCGAGAAATATGTCTCGTTCGACTTCACCGCCGAGCTGGAGGAGGAGCTGGACGACGTGTCCGGCGGCCGTGCGGCGTGGCAGGCAGTGCTCGAAGCGTTCTGGCGCGACTTCAAGCCGCGCACCACCGAAGTGATGGAGCAGAAGCCCTCCGACATCACCGCGGCGCTCGACCAGTTCCTCGAGCCCTATCTGTTCCCCGCCAAGGCGGACGGTAGCGATCCGCGGCTGTGCCCGAATTGCGGCGTGGGCAAGCTTGCCTTGCGCGGCGGCCGGTTCGGCGCGTTCGTGGCGTGCTCCAACTATCCCGAGTGCAAATATACCCGCCGCTTCGGCCAGCCGGGGGGCGAGGGGAGCGAGGACACGGGTCCGGAAGTGTTGGGGCAGGACCCCGAGACCGGGCTCAATGTCGAGCGCAAGTCGGGGCGGTTCGGGCCCTATATCCAGCTCGGCGAAGGCAAGGATGCGGCGCGGGCCTCAATCCCGAAGGACGTCGATCTCGATCTCGAATGGGCGCTCAAGCTGCTCAAGCTGCCGCGCACCATCGGCAACCATCCGGAGAGCGGCAACCCGATCACCGCCTCGATCGGCCGCTATGGCCCGTATCTGGCGCATGACGGGAAGTATGCGCGGCTGCAGTCGACCGCCGAGGTGTTCGAGACGGGCATGAACGCGGCGGTGGTCAAGCTGGCCGAAGCGGCGGCGGGCGGCGGACGCCCGGCGCGCGGCGCGGCGCGCGAGCCGCTCAAGGTGTTCGGCAAGCATCCGCGCACCGAGGCCGAGATCAAGCTGATGGAAGGCCGCTATGGCGCCTACCTCACCGACGGCGAGACCAATGCGACGCTGCCCAAGACGATCGACAAGGACGCGCTGACCCTGGAGGAAGCCGCCCAGCTGATCGACGCCAAGGCGGCGGCGGGGCCGGCCAAGGGGAAGAAGAAGGCCCCGGCCAAGAAGGCGGCCGCGAAGAAGCCGGCGGCCAAGGCTGCGGCGAAGAAGCCCGCGGCGAAGAAGGCGCCGGCGAAGACGAAGGCGGCGGAGTAAATCCCGCTCTTAAGCCCCTCCCCTTCAGGGGAGGGGTTGGGGTGGGGCAGTGTCTCACCGAGACAAACCGAGGTTCTGGAATCCCTCCACCCCCAAACCCCTCCTCCCAGGAGGAGGGGCTTGAGAGCCCTTAGCCTCCCTCGCGCCGCTTTCGGCTGGCATTTCGCCCCGAAAACCCCCACATCGCGGCGCATGGCTCCGCCAACTCCCTCGATCATCCGCGTCATCGACCTAGAGACCACCGGCGACAAGCCGCCCGCCCACGCCGTGTGCGAGATCGGCTGGCAGGACGTGGCACTCGGCGCCGACGGCCGCTGGGAGCTGTATGGCGAGGGCGGCAACCGGCTGGTCAATCCCGGCCGCGGCATCCCGCCGCTCACCATGGCGATCCACCATATCCGCGACGAGGACGTCGCCGATGCGCCCTATTGGCACGACGTGGCACGCCCGATCCTCGATCCCTGGCCGCGCCGCGTCGCGCTCGCCGCGCACCGCGCCACCTTCGAGGAGCAGTTCTGCACCCCCGCGCTCACCCGCGGCGCCGACTGGATCTGCACCTGGAAATGCGCGCTGCGGCTGTGGCCCGACAGCCCGGGCTTCTCCAACCAGATGCTGCGCTACTGGCGTCGTCCCGAGGGGATGGAGCACGAGCGCGGCCTGCCCGCGCACCGCGCCTTCCCGGACGCCTATGTCACCGCGTTCCACCTGCGCGACATGCTCAACGAGGCGAGCGTCGCCCAGCTGGTCGAATGGTCGAGCCAGCCGGGGCTGCTGCCGCGCGTCCGCTACGGCCCCGATCGCGGCAAGGAATGGAGCGAGATTTCCGAGGATTCGCTCGAGGGCTTCCTCACCGATCGCGACGAGGATGTGCGGTTCACCGCCGAGACCGAGCTGGCGCGGCGGCGTGGCGGGGCACCGGTCGGGCGGGGCAGCGGGACGCAACGGCTGCTGTTCTGAACCAGCTTAAGCCCCTCCTCCTTGGAGGAGGGGTTAGGGGTGGAGGGATTCCAGAACGCCGGTTGGTCTCGGTGAGACACAGCCCCACCCAACCCCGCATCAGGTGAACAGCGCCCCGCGCTGTTCAGGCGCTGCTGGGAGCAGCGCCGACCTGATGCGCCTGAAGGGGAGGGGCTTGAGAACGTCCCACCGCCTGGCTCCCTCCGCCTACACAACCACCAACATCCCCCCCCAGACTTACCAAAGGTTAGCCCCTTTGGGGTTCCGCTAGGGCATCGCCTCCGCTAGTAGGCCAATCCATGACCAGCAGCGACCAAGCCCCTGCCGGCCGGTTCGACGGCCGCGAGCACCGCTTTGCGCTACGGGTCTATTTCGAGGACACCGATCTCACCGGTGTCGTCTATCACGCCAATTACCTGCGCTACATGGAGCGCGCCCGATCGGACATGCTCGACTGCGCAGGGATCGACCAGCGCGCCGTGTTCGAAGCGGGTGGGGGCGCCTATGCGGTGGCCGGGCTCGACATCCGCTATCGCGCGCCCGCGAAACTCGGCGACACGCTGGTGGTTGTCAGCAAACTCACCCGCGTGCGCGCCGCCGCCGTCGCTATTCAGCAACGAGTCATGCGGGACGATCTTTTAGTCGCGGAAGCAACCGTCGAGGTGGCGTTCGTCGCCCCAGGCGGTCGCCCGCGACGGCAGCCGGCCGAATGGCTGGCCGCGTTCGAACCGCTCGTGTGGAAGGAGAGTTAAGCGTCCATGCCGTCCGTTTCTACCGGTGCCGTCCTGTCGCCGATCCATCTGTTCCTGGAAGCCGACATCGTCGTGAAGCTGGTCATGATCGGCCTGCTGCTCGCGAGCCTGTGGACCTGGACGATCATCATCGGCTTCGCGCTCAAGGTGCGCAGCCTCCGCCGGGAAACGCAGCGCTTCGAGACCGAGTATCGCGAGGCGGATGATTTCGACGAATTCCACCGCCGCGCCGCCGGCCGCGACCAGCCGATCGCGCGCGTGTTTGCGGCGGGGGTCAGCGAATGGCGTCGCTCGACCGCGGGCAAGACGATCGACCGCGAAGGCACGCGCGAGCGCCTCGCCACCGCGATGGGGGCGACGGTCGCGATGGAGATCGATCGCATCTCGGATCGGCTCAACTTCCTCGCCACGGTGGGTTCGGTAGCACCCTTTGTCGGGCTGTTCGGCACCGTATGGGGCATCATGCGCAGCTTCACCGGCATCGCCGCCGCGCAGAGCTCGTCGCTCGCCGTCGTCGCACCCGGCATTGCCGAGGCGCTGTTCGCCACCGCGATCGGCCTGTTCGCCGCCATCCCGGCGGTGATCGCGTACAACCGCTATAGCCACGCGGTGAACCGCGTCGAGGCGCGGCTCCACCGCTTCGCCGATGGCTTCCACGCGACGCTCAGCCGCCGCCTGGAGATGGAGGGCTAAGCCGATGGGCATGCACCTTCCCTCCAGCAAGGGCCGCGGCCGCCGTACGCCGATGGCCGAGATCAACGTTACGCCGCTCGTCGACGTGATGCTGGTGCTGCTGATCATCTTCATGGTCACCGCACCTTTGCTCACCGCCGGCGTGCAGGTGAACCTGCCGGAGAGCCGCGCCAAGGCGCTCGACCAGGAGCAGAAGCCGGTCCAGATCTCGATCGACGACAAGGGCCAGGTGTTCATCGACACCGATGCGGTGAGCGATGCCGAACTGCCCGCCAAACTGGAAGCGATCGCCGCGAAGAAGGGCCCCGACGGCAAGCCTGCCGCCATCTATCTGCGCGGCGATACCGCGCTCGGCTATGGCAAGGTGATGCGGGTGATGGGCGAGCTCAACCAGGCCGGCCTGAACAAGGTGTCGCTGCTCACCGAACCGAGCGACCAGCGCTGAGGTGAGCGAAACCATGGACCGTAGCGAGCGGATCGGGCTCGGCGTTTCCATCGCGGCGCACGCCGCGGTGTTCGCCGCGCTGTCGCTCAGCTTCCTGAAGACGCCGCCGCAGGAGCCGCCCAAGGCGATTCCGATCGAGATCTCGCTGGCCGACAAGGTGGGGCTGGAAAGCACCGCCCCGGTGGTGAGCCAGGAAGAGCTGGCGGCGAAGAAGTCACCGGTGGAAGCGCCGGTCGAGCCGGAAAGCGCACCGCCGCCGGCACCCGATCCGCAGCCCCAGCCCAAGCCGCAACCGGCCCCGCCCGAGCCCAGGCCCGCGCCGCAGCCCAAGCCGCAGCCGCCGCAGCCCAAGCCGGCCCCGGCGGAGAAGCCGCAGCCCAAGCCCAAGCCTGCGCCGGCCGAAAAGCCGCAGCCGGCCAACCCCGAAAAGCCGAGCAAGCCCGCGCCGCCGTCCAAGGCGGCACCGGCCAAGTCGAGCGATTCGTCCTCGAAGAGCGCCGCCACCGGCAGCGAGCGTCGCCCGGCCAAGCCGACCGGCAACCTTGCCGGGCTCGATCTCGGCCGCTCGAACAACAAGACCAACAGCACCGCGCTCGCCAACCCGGCCAGCAAGGC
>JAIYAA010000312.1 GCA_027489295.1 Sphingomonadales bacterium
AGCTTTGCGACATCGGCGGCGGTGTAGGGGCGCTGGATGCCCTCGAACCGCCCGGTGGGGGCGGGGACCAGATCCTCGAAACCAAGCGGCTGGGACATTGTGAATTCCTTGACTGACTGGCGATGGCTTGTGAGGATCTATTAGGATCATCGCCCAGCGCTGGCCTAGCCGCCATGGTCTCGCAACGGGGTGTTGGTGTGTGGTGGGTTGCGGGGACTCCTTGTTGTTGTGTAAAGTATTTACATATCGCTCGCTTGCTTTGTGTGGGAACGTATCAAGAACGAGAGGTGTAGGAAAGCCGTCGTGGATCGGTGATGACCTACTGGCCGTCATCCCGGCGGAAGCCGGGATCCATTGTCGCTCCGGCGCGGCAGGAGGGGTGACGGACAGGCGAATGGATCCCGGCTTTCGCCGGGATGACGGTGGCGGGGGTGGTCCTCTACCCTCGCCTGGGAAGAAGGAGCGCGACGAACGATGGCCGAACGCAAACTCTTCGCCGGACACGCCATCCGGCGGCTGCGCTTCCAGCTCGCCGTCACCCAGGCGGCGATGGCGGAGGCGCTGGAGATTTCGGCCAGCTATCTCAACCTGGTCGAGCGCAACCAGCGGCCGATCTCCGCCGCGCTGATGCTCAAGCTGGCCGAGACCTATGACTTCGATCCCCGTCGCCTCGCCGCGGCCGAGCCCGGCGGCGGGGCCGAGGCGCTGCGGCGGCGGCTGGCCGACCCGCTCTTCGCCGATCTCGCCATCGATCGCCACCAGCTCGAGGAATGGCTGGCCGGCGCACCCGACGGCGCCGAGGCGTTCGCCCGCGCCTATGACCGGATGGGCAATGCCGCCGCGCCGCTCCCCGGCGCCGCGCAGGATCCCGGCCCCCAGGTCCGCCGCGCGATCGAGCGCTGGCGCAACCATTTCGCCGATCTCGACGCCGCCGGCGAGGCGCTGGCCGACGAACTGCGCATGGCCGGCGAGCCGTACGGCGCGATGGCCGATCGGCTGCGGGTGAAGCACCAGCTCGCCGTGCGCATCCTGCCCGCCGAGGTGATGGGCGATGCCCTGAAACGGCTCGACCTGCATGCGCGGCAATTGCAGCTCTCCGAGGCGCTCGATCCCAGCGCGCGCGCCTTTGCGCTGGCCGAGCAGCTGGCGGTGGAGGCGCGCGACGAGATCGAGGCGCTGGTCCGCGGCGCCGGGCTGGACCGCGCCGCCGAACGCCCGTTCCGCCGCCACTGCACCGCCTATTTCGCCGCAGCGGTGACGATGCCCTATGCCCGCTTCCTGCGCGCGTGCGAGGCGAGCGGCTATGACCTGGAGCTGCTCCAGCGGCGCTTCGGCGCGAGCGCGGCGCAGGTCGCGCACCGGCTGACGACGCTGCAGCGGGTGGGCGCGCGGGGGCTGAGCTTCTTCCTGATGCGGTTCGATCGCGCCGGGCAGGTCTCGAAACGCTATGCCGGCGCCAGCGGGTCGGCGCTGGTCGAGGCGGCGGTGCCGTGCCCCTTGTGGAACGCCTATGACGCCTTTGCGCGGACCGACGAGACGGCGGTGCAGCTGGTCGAGCTGGAGGACGGCGCGCGCGCCTTCACCATCGCGCGCTGCGTGCATCCGCATGGCGGCGTGGCGGGCGGGGTGCGCCCGCGCTTCGTGATCGCGCTGGGCCTGCCGGCGGCGGAGGCGGGGACGCTGGCGGCGGCGCGCGGGGTGGACCTGGCGGGGCGGGCTGCGCCGATCGGGCTGGGGTGCCGGGCGTGTACGCGGGTGGCGTGTCCGCAGCGTTCGGCGGCGCCGGCTGGAAGGGCAGCGGCGGGGAGTGAGCGGGAGCGCGGGGTTACGGCGTTTGGGTTTGCGGGGGATTGAGAGTCCGAAGTGCAGCGCGTTATCTTTTGAGGATCAGTTGTCACAGGCTATTGGATGGCACCTTGTAGACAAACTCCGACGCCGCGTTATCTTGTGAAATGAAATGTACGTGGAGATTTCATGAGCGAGCGGGGGCGGATCGCGCATCGATTTGGTGGCGGATGGACCGAAGTAAAGCTGGATGCTTTGAACGATTATCTCGGTTTCTATCAAAAAGCCCTCAAAAATATGCCGTTCGAAACATGGTACATAGACGCTTTCGCCGGTACAGGAGACCGTCACGCTGACAAAGAAGTTGGCGGTATATTTGACGGCAAGCCGTTAGAGAGCGTCGAAGTCGTGCTGGATGGAAGTGCCAAGAAGGCACTTAAAATCAATCCGCCATTTGATCACTACTGGTTCTCTGAGCAGCATAAGGGGCGTGCTCGGCAGCTTTCTCAGCTGCAGAGTGAGTTTCCGCACGACATACAGATTCTAACAGGCGACGCGAACATCGAGTTGCAGAATCTTTTCAATTCACCGCCGTGGAGTTCTGGTCGCAACTCTAAAAATCAACGAGGCGTGGTATTTCTAGATCCCTACGGCATGAGCGTTGATTGGGAAACGTTAAGGGTGTTGGCTGCTACGCAGAGGGTAGACGTCTGGTATCTATTTCCGAGGGCTGCTGTAATTCATCAACTGGCGAAAAACTTAGATGGGGTTGATGAAAGCAAGCGTCGCGCTCTTGCGCGGATATTTGGAAGTGACGAGTGGGAGGCTGAATTTTATAGTGCTAGGCCGCAGCAAGCTTCGCTTTTCGACGCGCCAGTGTCAGTTCATAAAGAGCGGCATGCTTCTCCAACCGACATCGCTGCCTTTGCCAAGAAGAGGTTTGGCCATCTCTTTTGCTACGTCTCCGATCCAATCCCTCTGATGGTGGCGAATAACGAATACTTCCAGCTTTATTGCTTTTCAAATAACCCCAGAGCGGTACCGCTGATCAAGAAATGCGTAGGTTACGTTATAAAGAAATACACGCCGGCATCTCATCGTACGTTCGTCCACCAAGAATCCGACCGGTAGCTTTTTTATTACGTCCGCCCCACTGCTTGAAAAAGAACGCGGTGCCGTACGTGCGGCAGAGTCTTTCTATATCCCAAACCCACTCTTCTGACATTTCGCGCGCGCTCGGGCCAGACTCTCCGCCCACGATGGCCCACGCGATATCTTCGAGGCTGACGTTCTCGATCGGACCAATGAGCGGTTCGAACGAAATGAACCTCACTGCTGCAGGGGTCGCACGGAGGTCTTCAATCCGGTGGACTACCTCTGGCCCCTCTACGCTCGTGCCAACCCATACATTCGGAAGAATTCGGAATGCATCGCTGGTGAGCACTTCACGCATGCGATCGGGCCGCTTCGTCAGTAACTGGTAGTCGTGACGGGGAGTTTCCGCCATCACGTCCCAGACTCGTTTGATGAAGGAAACCGGGACTTCCGGGTGAAACAGGTCTGACATCGAATTGACAAAGACCTTTCGCGGATTGCGCCAGCGGTGAGGTATCGAAAGCGATGCCTCGTCGCAGCGAACGGCGCCGGTCCACTTCGCTCTGCCCCCCGACTTTCGCGTCAGACCGTCGTACTTAGCCACGCCCATGGCTTCGAGCCGAGCGGCCATGCGCATGGCGTAGCAGTTCGTGCATCCCGACGAGGCGATGCTACAACCGGCGACTGGATTCCAAGTCGCGTCCGTCCATTCGATTGGTGAGCTTTCAGCCATTTCCAGTGCCCGTGCGGATCAGCCCGTTGGCTCTTGAATCACATGGTGTGAATAACGGCAACACTTATGCGTGTTGGAAGCCGTTGCCCGTTGGCACAGCTTCCACGTCAGCCCCTCCCCTAACCCCTCCCGCAAGCGGGAGGGGGACTACCGCAGAAAAGGTGGAGGGTTACCCCTCCACCCCCAACTGCCAAAGCACGAACGCCATCTCGTCGGCATATTCCCGCAAACTCTCCCACCGCCCGGACTTGCCGCCATGGCCGGCGCCCATATTGGTCTTGAGCAGCAGGATGTTGTCGTCGGTCTTGGTCGCGCGCAGGCGGGCGGCCCATTTGGCGGGCTCCCAATAGGTCACGCG
>JAIYAA010000283.1 GCA_027489295.1 Sphingomonadales bacterium
AAGGGTTCGTCGGCGATGCCGCACAAGCGCAACCCGGTGCTGACCGAGAACCTGACCGGCCTTGCCCGCATGGTGCGCGGCTATGTCACCCCGGCGCTGGAGAATGTGGCGCTGTGGCATGAGCGCGACATCAGCCACTCCTCGGTCGAGCGCTATATTGGGCCCGACGCGACGATCACGCTCGACTTCGCGCTGGCCCGCCTGACCGGCGTGATCGACAAGCTGCTCGTCTATCCGGTGCGCATGCAGAAGAATCTCGATCGCATGGGCGGCCTGGTCCACTCGCAGCGCGTGCTGCTGGCGCTGACCCAGGCCGGCGTGAGCCGCGAGGATTCCTATCGCCTCGTCCAGCGCAACGCGATGAAGGTGTGGGAATCGGACGGCGAACTGTCGCTGATGGAATTGCTCAAGGCCGATCCCGAAGTCACTGCGGCGCTGAGCCCGGAGACGATCGAGGAGAAGTTCGACCTCGGATACCATTATCGGCACGTCGACACGATCTTCGCGCGCGTTTTCGGCGCCGCCTGAACTAAGGCCGTTTCGGCCATTTTGGAACGGATCCACGGCAGGTGATTTCTCCTTGCCGTGGATCGCCGCCTCATGAAAAACCTGTCCGTATGACCACCGCACACCGCCGATTGCGGGAGGCAACGGGCGCAGCGCATGCGCGGGTCGACGCGCTGTTCAGCCGCTTCGATCTCGCCCGCCGCGACGATTATGCCGGTCTGCTTGCCGCGCATGCCGAGGCAATGCTGCCTGTAGAGGCGCTGCTCGACCGGGACGGCGCGGAAGCGATCACCGAAGATTGGCCGCAGCGGCGCCGTGCAGGCGTGATTCAGGTGGATCTCGATGCGCTTGGCGTCACCTTGTCGGCGCCGGAAGCCGAGCAGCCCGTGGCGTCCAGCGCCGAGATGGCGGGTATGCTCTACGTGCTGGAAGGATCGCGCCTGGGCGGGCGGTTTCTGGCGCGCGGCGTGCCGGAAACCTGGCCCCGCGCCTATCTCGGCAGCCACCAGCCGTCGCATATGTGGCCGGAATTGCTGGTAAAACTCGATTCGATTCTGTACGAGCCCGCGGCATTGGAAACCGCCGTTACTGCCGCCAACCAGACCTTCGGGCGGTTCGAGGCCGCCGGCACGAAGTGGCTGGCGAAAGTAGTCTGAGTGGACGACGGCGTTTTTCAGGTCGACCTGACCAATTGTGATCGCGAACCGATCCACCAGCTTGGTGCGATCCAGCCGTTCGGCTTCCTGATCGCGTTTTCCAGCGACTGGCTGATCCGGCGCGCCTCGGCGAACGTGGCCGAGCATTTCGACCTGCCGGCAGAAGAGATGCTCGGTACGCATGTCAGCGACTATCTGGAAGACGAGGCGATCCATGCACTGCGCAACCGGCTGACGCTGCTGCGCGGTGCGGACGCGCTGGAGCGCATCTTCGGCATCAAGGCGCTGCGCGGCCGCTCGCGGACCTACGACCTCGCGCTGCACATGATCGGCGACACGATCGTCGTCGAGGGCGAACCCTGCACCTCGGATGCCGCCGGCGATACCGCGAGCACGCTGCGCGCGATGATGGGCCGGCTGGACGAGAAGGAAAAGCTCGCCGACTTTTTCCGCGAGGGCGCGCGGCAGGTGCGGGCGCTTACCGGCTTCGACCGGGTGATGGTCTATCGCTTCGAGCGCGACGGTTCGGGCGTGGTGGTGGCGGAGGCTGCGCGCAGCGGCATCGGCAGCTTCCTCGACCTGCGCTACCCGGCCAGCGACATCCCGCAACAGGCGCGGATGCTCTATCTGCGCACGCCGTTCCGCATCATCGCGGATGTGCACGCGACGCCTGTGCCGATCGTGCCCGGGCGCGACGAGTTCGGCCAGCCGCTCGACCTGTCGCTGTCGGTGCTGCGCTCGGTCTCGCCGATCCATATCGAATATCTGAAGAACATGGGCGTGAAGGCGTCCATGTCGATCTCGATCATCGTCGAGGGCAAGCTGTGGGGGCTGTTCGCCTGCCACCATTATGGCGGCCCGCGCTGCCCGGGCTTCGAGCGGCGGTCGATGGCCGAACTGTTCGGTCAGATGTTCGCGCTCAAGCTGGAAAGCCGTGAGCGCAAGGAACTCTCGATCTATGAAGCCGCGGCACGCGCGACCAGCGACCGGCTGCTCGCGGCGGTGGCGAGCGACGGCGGGCTGCTCGACGATCCCGAATGGCTGGGCAGTCGCCTGCGCGAAGTGGTGCCCTGCGACGGCATCGCGATCTGGATCGGCGGCAAGGTGGCGTTCAGCGGTATCACCCCGCCGCCCTCGTCCTTCGCGGCGATCACGCGCCGGCTGAACGCGATGGCGGCGGGGCGGGTGTTCGCGACCGATCACCTTGCGGACGTGCTCCCGCAGGCCGCGGACTATGCCGATGTCGGGGCGGGGCTGCTGGCGATCCCGATCAGCCGCTCCCCACGCGATTATGTGCTGCTGTTCCGCCAGGAACTGGTGCGCACGGTGAATTGGGGTGGCGACCCGCACAAGCCGGTCGAGCTGGGGCCGCACGGCGCCCGCCTGACCCCCCGGCAGAGCTTCGAGACCTGGAGCCAGGAAGTGCGCGGCCGCTCGTTGCCGTTCACCGAAGTCGAGCTGCGCGTCGCGGAGGTGCTGCGCGCCTCGCTGATCGAAGTGGTGCTGCGCCTGTCCGACGATGCGCAGGAGGAGCGCCAGCGCGCCTCCGAGCGGCAGGAACTGCTGATCGCCGAGCTGAACCACCGGGTGCGCAACATTCTGGGTCTGATCCGCGGGCTGGTCCGCCAGTCCCGAGTGCCCGGGATGGAGACCGGCACCTATATCGGGCTGCTCGAAGGCCGGATCGAGGCGCTGGCCCGCGCGCATGACCAGATTACCGAGGATAACTGGAGCCCGGCGCCGCTCGCGCGCCTGCTGCGCACCGAAGCCGCCGCCTATCTGGGTGGCCGCGCGGGGCGGCTGGACCAGGATGGCCCGATGGTGCTGCTGCGCCCGGCCGCCTTCTCCACGCTCGCGCTGGTATTCCACGAGCTGATGACCAATTCGGCCAAGTACGGCGCCCTGTCGGACAGCGGCACGGTATCGGTCCGCTGGTCACTGGATCCGGAAGGCGATTGCCGGATCGAATGGCGCGAGCGGGGTGGCCCCGCCGTGCAGCCGCCGACGCGGCAGGGGTTCGGCACCACCATCATCCAGCGCTCGGTGCCCTATGACCTAGGCGGCAAGGCGACGGTGCGCTATCCGCTGACCGGGCTGGAGGCAGAGTTCTGCATTCCGGCGCGCCACGTGGTGCTGGATGGCGACGCGGCGGCGCGGCACGTCCGCGAGATCGAGGAACCGGTGGCCATACCGGTCGCGGGCGACATCCGCCCCGTGCTGCGCGGGGCGGTGCTGCTGGTCGAGGACAGCCTGATCATCGCGATGGATGCCGAGGATATCCTGCTGCGTCTCGGCGCCGCACGGGTGGTGACGGCGTCGTCCATCGCCACCGCGATGGAGGAAATCGGCGCCGAACACTTCGAGGTCGCGATCCTCGACGTCAATCTCGGAGCGGAGACCAGCCTGCCGATCGCCGACCGGCTGCGTGCGGAAGGCGTACTCTACGCCTTTGCCACCGGCTATGGCGAGCAACTGCAGCTCGATGCCGATCATGTCGGCGTACCGGTGCTGCAAAAGCCCTACACCGCGGTGAACATGGCACGGATGCTGGAAGGGCTGCTCGGGCGGTAAGGCGACCGCTCACTGCCCCTTCGGCAGCTTGATTCCCAGCAGCACCAGCCGTTCGCCGGTGATGCCGAACCAGTGCGGCACCCCGGCCGGCACCAGGATCACGTCGCCGGGGGCAAGCGTGCGGGTGGTGCCGCGCTCGATCCGGCTGCCTTCGACCAGCGTGGCGTTGCGGACCTCTTGATCGGGCATCG
>JAIYAA010000146.1 GCA_027489295.1 Sphingomonadales bacterium
GCGGCGGCACATTTCGGGGTCGGGCCGGAAAATGTCTGCGCGGTGCCCGGCAGCGAGATGGGGCTGCGCCTGCTCGGCATGCTGCTGGGCGGCCGGGCCTGCCACATCGCCCCGGGCTACCGGACGCATGGTGCCGTCTTCGCGGACAGCTTGGCGCTGGCGCCGGGTGCGCCCGTGCCCGGCAACGCGACGCTGGTCCTCGCCAATCCGAACAACCCCTGCGGCACCCTCCTGCCCCTCGCGCAGCTGGACGCGATGCTGGCCGAACGCACCGCCGCCGGCGGCTGGCTGGTGGTCGACGAGGCCTTTGCCGATCCGCACCCGGAGGCGAGCATCGCGCCGCTGGTGGGCGACGCGCGTCGGCTGATCGTGTTCCGCTCGTTCGGCAAGTTCTTCGGGCTTGCGGGACTGCGGCTGGGCTTCGTGCTCGGCCCCCGATCGCTGCTGTCCCGCTATCGGCGACTGCTCGGCGACTGGCCGATCGACGCGACCGCGCTGGCGATCGGCAGCGCGGCCTATCGCGATTGGGCCTGGATCGAGGCCACACGCACTATCCTACCGCGGCGGGCCGCGGCGCTTGATGCGGTGCTGCAGGCCCATGGTCTGGCGCCTTCGGGAGCGTCACCGCTGTTCCGGCTCGTCGAGCACGCCGACGCCCCCGCGCTGTTCGAACGGCTGGCAACCGCGCATATTCTGGTGCGGCCCTTCGACTATGCCCCGAGTTGGCTCCGCTTCGGGGTTCCGTCCTCGCCCGAGGCACTGGCACGGCTGGATCGGGCGCTCGGCAATGGCTGAGCCGGTGGCGCTTGCGGCGCTGGCGCTGGAGGCGGCGATCGGCTGGCCGGCCTGGCTGTACGCGCGCATCGGCCACCCCGTCGGCGGCTTCGCCCGCTTCATCGCCGCCTGCGAGCAGCACTGGAACCGCGCCGCGTGGCCGGAGCAGCGACGGCGGCTGCTCGGCGTGGCGACGGTACTGCTCCTGATCCTCCTCGCCGGCGCGATCGGCTGGGAGATCGAGCGCTTAGCCATGCGGCTTCCGCACGGCTGGCTGCTCGTCGCGCTGGCGGCTTTTCCCGGACTGGCCCAGCACAGCCTGTATGTACATGTCCGTCCGATTGCGACCGTGCTCGCGCGCGGAGAACTCGCGGCCGCACGCACCGCCGTGGGCTATATCGTCGGGCGCGATACCGCGCGGCTCGACGTGCCCGGCGTCGCCCGCGCCGCGATCGAGAGCCTCGCCGAGAGCTTCTGCGACGGCATCGTCGCGCCGCTGTTCTGGCTGCTCGTCGGCGGATTGCCGGGCCTGTGGATCTACAAGGCGATCAACACCGCCGACAGCCTGATCGGCCACCGCGAACCGCGCTGGCGGGCATTCGGCTGGGCAGCAGCGCGCACAGACGACCTGCTCAATCTCGCCCCCGCCCGCCTCTCCGGCCTGCTGCTGTGCCTCGCCGCCGGTCGCGGCTGGCGGACCATGCTGCGCGATGCGGGCAAGCACGCCTCTCCCAATGCCGGCTGGCCCGAGGCGGCGATGGCCGGCGCGCTGGGGCTGCGGCTCGCCGGGCCGATCGCCTATGACGGGGTGGTGCAGGCCAAGCCCTGGATCGGCGACGGCCGCGCGGATGCGGGCGCGGAGGATATCCGCCGGGGCCTTACCCTCTATGTCCGCGCCTGCGGGCTGCTATGGCTGATCGCGGGAGGGATCGCATGGGCGCGTTGATGCTGCAGGGCACGGGGTCGGACGTCGGCAAGTCGGTGCTGGTCGCCGGGCTCTGCCGGGCGCTGGCCAACCGGGGGCTGCGCGTCCGCCCGTTCAAGCCGCAGAACATGTCGAACAACGCGGCCGTTACGCAAGACGGCGGCGAGATCGGCCGCGCCCAGGCGCTGCAGGCGCTCGCCTGCCGGGTGCCGCCGCATACCGACATGAATCCGGTGCTACTCAAGCCCCAGGCCGATCGCACCTCACAGTTGGTGGTGCACGGCAAGGTGCGCGGCACGCTGCACGCCGGCAATTTCCGCGACGCACGGCGGCCGCTGCTCGGCGAGGTGCTGGCGAGCTATCACCGTCTCGTCGCGGAGTGCGATGTCGTGCTGGTGGAAGGCGCCGGCTCCCCGGCCGAGATCAACCTGCGCGCCGGCGACATCGCGAACATGGGCTTTGCCAGCGCCGCCCAGGTGCCGGTGGTGCTGGTGGGCGACATCGACCGCGGCGGCGTGATCGCGGCGGTGGTCGGCACCCGCGCAGTGCTCGATCCCGAGGATGCGGCGATGATCCGCGGGTTTCTGATCAACAAGTTCCGCGGCGACCCCGCGCTGTTCGCCGATGGCTATGCCCAGATCGAGGAACGCTCGGGCTGGCGCGGCTATGGCCTGATCCCCTGGCTGCGCGACGCCGCCCGGCTGCCGAGCGAGGATGCCGTGGTGCTGGAGCGCGCGGCGCACACGCACGGGCACCGCATGCTGATTGCCTGCCCGATGCTGCCGCGCATCGCCAATTTCGACGATCTCGATCCGCTGAAGCTCGAACCCGGCGTCTCGCTGGCGATGATCCCGCCGGGCCAGCCGATCCCCGGCGACGCAGCGCTGGTGATCCTGCCCGGCTCCAAGGCGACGATCGCCGATCTCGCCGCGCTCCGCGAACAGGGCTGGGACATCGACCTGCGGGCGCATCACCGGCGCGGCGGGGCGGTGCTCGGCATCTGCGGCGGCTACCAGATGCTTGGCCGCACCATCGCCGATCCGCATGGCATCGAGGGCCCGGCGGGCAGCGCCGAGGGGCTCGGCCTACTCGACGTCGAGACTGTGCTGACGCAGGAAAAGGCGCTGCGGCCGGCGCGGGGAACCGCCCTCGGCGCCGATATTCATGGTTATGAGATGCACATGGGCGTCACCACGGGCGCCGACACCGCCCGCCCCTTCGCGACGCTGGACACCGGTCCCGATGGCGCGCTGGCCGCCGACGGACGCGTGTTCGGCACCTACCTCCACGGCCTGTTCGCCAGCACCGCGTTGCGGCGGGCGTTGCTCGCCCGGATCGGCATCGCCTCGACAGGGGTGGACTATGCCGCCTCGGTCGACGCGGCGCTTGACGCTATCGCCGCCGAACTCGAGACCCATGTCGACATCCCCGCATTGATCGCGCTCGCCCGGGAGGCCCGGCCATGACCCGTCTGCTCGTCCTAGGCGGCGCCCGTTCGGGCAAGAGCCGCCATGCCCAGGCGCGCGCCGAGGCGCTCGCCGGGGACCTGGTCTATGTCGCCACCGCCCAGGCGCTCGACGACGAGATGGCGGACCGTATCGCCCGCCACCGCGACGATCGCGGGCCGCGCTGGTCGACGCTGGACGTGCCGCTCGACCTTCCCGCCGCGATCTGCACGCAGGCCGCACCCGGCCGCGTGCTGCTGGTCGACTGCCTGACGCTTTGGACCTCGAACCTGATGTTCGCCGAGCGCGACCTCGATGCGGAAACCGAAGCGCTTGCGCAGGCGGTACGCCAGGCGGCGGGACCGTTGATCCTCGTCGCCAACGAGGTCGGGCTCGGCATCGTGCCGGACAATGCGCTGGCCCGCCGCTTCCGCGACGCCGCCGGGCGCATCAACCAGGCCATCGCCGCGGCGGCGGAGGAGGTGCAGTTTGTCGCGGCCGGGCTGCCGCTGCGGCTCAAATGAAGGGCGATTGAGGCAGCGCAGCAGCCCGCCACCATCGGCGGCACACCGGACGACCAGAGGAGCGCCGCCAAGACGCCGATCCCAGCGTCCGTTTCAGGCCCAAAGGCGGTCTCCGACCATCCCCGTAATCTCGATGAGGGTCGCATGCGCCGCCTCGCTGCGGCAACGTGCTGCGCGTGCTGCAAGCGTACGCGAACTGGGCGGCCGCCCACCCCTACGAATTTATACTTGCATACCCACGCAGGGGTTGACGTAGTTAGTTAGCATACTAACTAACGCAGCCTATGGCCGATCGGCACTCCTTGGAACGCGCGCTCGCGACGCGGATGAGCCCCGTCGCGCGCGCATGGCAGCGGCTCGCGGATGCGACGCTGGCGTCGCTCGACATTTCCAGCTCGACGGGCTGGGCGCTCGTCTATCTCCAGCGGCTGGGCGACAGTGCACGCCAGGCAGACATCGCCCGCGCCGTGGGCGTAAGCGAGGCCTCGCTGGTTCGCACCCTCCACACGCTGGAGGATGCAGGGCTGGTCGTGCGCGTCGTCGACGAGCGCGATCGCCGTGCGAACCTGCTGCGGCTCACGAAAGAAGGCGTTTCGCACGCGTCACGGATCGACCGGCGCCTCGCTGCGTTGCGCAGCGAGTTGCTCGATGGGGTGAGTGACGGGGAGCTGGAGACGACCTTGCGGGTGCTCGATGATCTGGCGGCAAAACTGGCCGATCGGCGCACACAGCCATGACCGATCGCTGGGGCATCGATGCCGCCGTCTTCTCGCTGAAATCCTATGCGGCCGGCATGCTCGCCATCTATCTGGCGCTGTCGATCGGGCTGGACCGGCCCTATTGGTCGTTCCTCACCGCCTATATCGTCGCCCAGCCTCTCGCAGGAGCGGTGCTGTCCAAGGCGCTGTTCCGAGTGATCGGCACGGTCGTGGGCGCCGGCGCCGCGGTGCTGATGGTGCCCGCGCTGATCAACGCGCCCGAGCTGCTGGTCCTCGCCATTTCGGGCTGGCTGGCGTTGTGCGTTTTCGTGTCGCTGCTCGATCGCACGCCGCGCTCCTACATGTTCGTGCTGGCCGGCTACAGCGCGGTGCTGATCGTGCTGCCGAGCGTCGACTCCCCCGGCGCGATCTTCACCGTGGCGAGCCTGCGCGTGCAGGAAATCACCCTCGGCATCCTGTGCGGCAGCCTGGTGCACGGCGTGGTCTTCCCCCGCTCGGTCGCCGCCTTCCTGCTCACCCGCGTGTCGACCATCCTCCAGGACGCCGAGCGCTGGTCGCACGATTCCCTGGCGCTGGCGCCGGTGCCCGGCGTCGATGCCGAGCGGCGACGGCTGGCTGCCGACATCACCGAACTCCACCAGCTCTCGATCCACCTGCCCTATGAGACCGCCCGCACCGCGCCGCGCGTCCGCACCGTCCGCGCGCTGCAGGACCAGCTGTCGCTGCTGATGCCGCTCGGCGCCGCGGTGGACGACCGGACGGCGCGGCTGCAGGCGCATGGCGGGCTGCCGCCCGAGGTCGCCGCGCTGCTGGTCGATACCCAGGCCTGGCTGCAGACGCTCGACCGCGACCGTGACACGCGCGCCGCCGAGGCCGCAGTGCTGGAGGCCCGCTGCGACGCACTCGAGCCGCAGGTGCACAGCGGGAGTTCGTGGCACGACCTGCTGCTGCTTAGCCTGCTCTCGCGGCTTGCCGCGCTGATCGCGGCGCATCGCGATTGCCGCGAGCTGGCCGAACAGCTTGCCACGCTCGATCGCCGCCCGGTCTCGCCGCGCGTGGCCGAACTGCTCGAGGGCCGGCGCGGCCGCGAACTGCACGTCGACTGGATCGGCGCGGCGCGGGGCGCGCTGGGCGCGTTCCTCACCCTCGCCATCGGTTCGGCGATCTGGATCGCGAGCGGCTGGTCGGACGGATCGACGGCGGTGATGCTCGCCGGCGTCTTCCTCGCGCTGTTCGCCGCGGCGCCGGATCCGCTGATGCCGCTGCGGTCCTTCTTCTGGGGCACGCTGGTCGCGACGATCCTGGGCGCGATCTATGGCTATGCGATCATGCCGCGGCTCGACGGCTTCGGCCAGCTCGCAGCCGCGATGGCGCCGCCGCTGCTGATACTCGGCGCGATGATGCATTCGCCCAAATGGATGGGCATCGCCCTGCCAACGCTGCTCGGGCTGGGCAGCCCGCTGCTCATCGCCAGCAAATATACCAGCGCCTTTGCCAGCTTCGTCAACGGTGCGATCGCCCAGCTGATGGGCGTTGCCTTCGCGATCCTGATGGCGCGGCTGCTGCAATCGGCCGGCATCGACCAGGCGATCCGGCGCACGTTGAAGGCCGGCTGGGCCGATATCGCCGAGCGCAGCAACCTGATGACCCCGCCCGACGTGCGCGGCTGGATCAACCGCATGCTGGACCGGATCGCGCTGCTCGCCCCCCGCCTGGCGCTGAGCGGCCGCTCGCCAGGCAAGCCGCTGTACGACGCGCTGCGCGACCTGCGCACTGGCGTCGCCATCGGCGAACTGCGCGCGCTCCGCCTGACGCTGCCGCCGGAACGTTCCGCCCCGCTCACCGACGTGCTGCGCGACGTCGGCGCCTATTATCGCCGCCTCGAACCCGAGGTGGAGAAGCCCGAGGACCCCGCCCTGCTCGCCCATATCGATACGGCGCTCCACACCATCGCTGCCGATCCCGACCCCGGCGTGCGCCGCGCCGGCGCGCTGGGCCTGCTGAGCCTGCGCCGCAACCTGTTCCCCGAATCCGACCCCGTGCCGGAGGCCGCGCTGTGACCGGCGAAGTCTCCATCGACGGCGTGTTCGTCCCCACCCTGCTCGTGCTCGGCGTCGTCGCGATGCTGCTGACGATGCTGCTCGCCCGCCTGTTCAACGCCTTCGGCCTGTACCGCTTCGTCGCGTACCGCGCGCTCGTCGACCTGTGCTTGTTCGTCCTCCTGCTCGGCCTGCTTGCCTGGGCCACCCCCTCGATCGGATTCCGCCCATGAAACGCTACCTCCCCGCTCTTGGCCGCAGCGCTGCAACGATCGTCATCGTGATCGTCGCGGCCTTCGTCGCATGGTGGCTGTGGCAGCATTATGCGCGCAGCCCCTGGACGCGCGACGGCCGGGTACGCGCCGATGTGGTACGCGTGACCCCGGACATTGGCGGGCTGGTGACGGCGGTCGCGGTGCACGACAACCAGCAGGTGAAGGCGGGCGACCTGCTCTTCGTGATCGACCAGCCGCGCTATTCCCTCGCCCTCGCCCAGGCGCGGGCCAGCGTGGAAAGCGCCCGCGCGACGCTCAACCAGGCGCAGCGCGAGGCCCGGCGCGACCTGGCGCTCGGCAACCTCGTCGCCGCCGAGACGCATGAGCAGAACGTCGCCCGCGCCGCCACCGCCCAGGCCGCGCTGACCCAGGCGCTCACCGCCGTGGAAAGCGCCGAGCTGAACGTTTCGCGCACCCGGGTGAAGGCGTCGGTCAACGGCACCGTGACCAACCTGGATCTGCATCCGGGCGATTATGTCGCTGCCGGCACGCAGGCAATGGCGCTGGTCGATGCCGACAGCATCCGCGTAGAGGGCTATTTCGAGGAAACCAAGCTGCCCAGCATCCGCATCGGCGCGCCGGTGACGGTGGAGCTGATGGGCGAGCCGCGGCTGCTGCACGGGGTGGTGGAAAGCATCGCCGCCGGCATCAACGACACCACGCGCAGCAATGCCGGCAACCTGCTGCC
>JAIYAA010000052.1 GCA_027489295.1 Sphingomonadales bacterium
ATCATGGCAACGCGACTCCCCGAAGCCCCCAAGGTGGGCATGGTGTCGCTCGGCTGTCCCAAGAATCTGGTCGACTCCGAGCGTATCCTCACGAAGCTCCGTTCGGACGGCTATGCGCTGTCACCGGACTATGCCGGCGCGGACGTCGTGCTGGTGAACACCTGCGGCTTCCTCGACAGCGCCAAGGAAGAATCGCTGGAAGCGATCGGCGAGGCGATCGCCGAGAATGGCCGCGTGATCGTCACCGGCTGCATGGGCAAGGAGGCCGAGGTCATCCGCGCCCGCTTCCCGAACGTGCTCGCGGTGACCGGCGCGCATCAATATGAGGAAGTCGTCGGCGCGGTCCACGAGGCGGCGCCGATGCCGCCCTCACCCTTCGTCAACCTGGTGCCGGAGAGCGGGCTGAAGCTCACCCCGCGCCACTACAGCTATCTGAAGATCTCGGAAGGCTGCAACCATCGCTGCAGCTTCTGCATCATCCCGTCGCTGCGTGGCGATCTCGTCAGCCGCCGGCCCGACGCGATCCTGCGCGAGGCGGAGAAGCTGGTCGCGGCGGGCACCAAGGAACTGCTGGTCATCAGCCAGGACACCTCTGCCTATGGCATCGACATCCGCAAGGAGCCGCGCGCCTGGAAGGGCCGCGAAGTCGTGCCGCACATGACCGACCTCGCCCGCGAGCTCGGCCAGATCGCGCCCTGGGTGCGGCTGCACTATGTCTATCCCTATCCGCATGTGGATCAGGTGATCCCGCTGATGGCGGAGGGGCTGGTGCTCCCGTATCTCGACATTCCGTTCCAGCACGCCGCGCCCAACGTGCTGCGCGCGATGAAGCGCCCTGCCAACGAAGCCAAGGTGCTGGAGCGCCTGCGCGGCTGGCGCGAGATCTGCCCGGACATCGCGATCCGCTCGACCTTCGTCGTCGGCTTCCCCGGCGAGACCGAGGAAGATTTCCAGTATCTGCTCGACTGGCTCGACGAAGCCCAGCTCGACCGCGTCGGCGCGTTCCGCTTCGAGCCTGTGGAGGGCGCTTCGGCCAACACCCTCCCCGGCGCGGTGCCCGAGGAAGTCAAGGAAGAGCGCTACGCCCGTATCATGGAGAAGACCGCTGCGATCAGCGCGGCCAAGCTCCAGGCAAAGGTCGGCCGCAAGCTTTCGGTGATCATCGACGCGGTCGATGCCGAGGGCGGCGCCACCGGCCGCAGCCAGGCCGACGCGCCGGAGATCGACGGCGAGGTCTTCCTGCGCGACGCCGGGCATCTCGAACAGGGCGACATCGTGCCGGTCCTGATCGAGGATGCGGACGAGCACGATCTCTACGGCGTACCGATGGACTGATCGTCTGCGGGCTTGGTCGGCAACTCGCCGACCGCCCGCAGCACCAGGAATGCGATCGCGATCCCGGGGATGGCGAAGCTGAGCACCAGCGGCGCCAGGGGCCCCTGCTGGAAGGCACCCGCCCCGACAAGCAGGAAGCTGATCGGCCAGATCCGCCATTCCCCCGTCGTCCAGTTCAACTGGAAGCTGACGAAGGAAAACAGCACCCCGACGCACCACAGCCACTTCCACCGCAGCCCTTTCGTCCGCAGCGCGAGCACGAAGGCGGTTGCGCTGGTCGCCACGGCCGCAGCCATCAGCGCGAGCCACAGGAAGTGGATGAAGCTCTTGTCTTCCAAGGTAAATCGATTGGCCGCCGTGGGGGAGCCAGCGACCGGCTGAACGAACACGCCGTTCACCAGCGGCTTGGGACCTTCGGTTTCGAGGACGACCTGCATCAGCGCCCATTTGCCGCTCGCGCCGATCTCGTAGGTGAACCGCTTCAAGGTCACCGCCTGACCGCTATTTTGCAGCCATTGCACGTTGACGGCGCTGAGCACCGGCGTGCCCTGTGGCGAAAGGGCCTGCATCTGGCGCATCAGCGCGGGCGTCAGGTCCGCCCGCAGCGATTCACCGCCATGCGCGGCTAGCCAGGCCATATCGCCCTTCTGCACCGCCTGCGCAGCCTGGAGCGCGAGCGCCTGCTCCGCCGGCGAACTGAACTGGTCGAAGGCCTGCTGATACGAACAGGCGGAAAGAAGCAACAGAAAGCACGCGACAAAAACCCGCATATGCACCCCCAGAATGGTGAGCCTAGGCCGGCGAAGCTCCGCCCGCAACGATCCGCGATACGCAGGACGTTGGCAGCGTGCCCGGGCCGCGCTAAGCCCCGGGGGTCATTTCCGGAGGCCCGATGTTCCGTTCCGCTTTTGCCGCCACCCTGCTGATCGCCACGCCGGCCGCCGCGCAGCAACTCACCGCCGAACAGACCGCCAAGGTCGATATGATCGTCGCCGATGCGCTGAAGAGCAGCGGCGTGCCCTCGGCCTCCATCGCGATCGTGCGGGACGGCAAGATCGTCTTCACCAAGGCCTATGGCGACCAGGGTCCCGGCATCGCCAAGGGCCCCGACGCGGCCGCCAAGTACCAGATCGCGTCGGTCTCCAAGCAGTTCACTGCCGCCGCGATCCTGTTGCTGGCGGACGAAGGCAGACTGAGCCTCGACGACAAGGTCTCGAAATGGGTGCCGGACGTTACCGACGCCGACAAGATCACCATCCGCCAGCTGCTCAGCCACACCGCCGGCCTGCAGGACTATTGGCCGCAGGATTATAGCTTCAAGGCGATGGAGACGGCGGTGACGCCGCAGCAGATCGTCGATCGCTGGGCCAAGAAGCCGCTCGATTTCACACCCGGCACCGCCTGGCAATATTCGAACACCGGCTATGTCGTCGCCGGCATGATCATCGAGAAGGCGTCGGGCAGGAAGCTGCTCGACTATCTGGAGGCCAAGATCTTCAAGCCGCTCGGCATGAAGGCGATCGACCAGGACAAGGCGATCGGCAAGGGCTTCCCGCAGGGCACGCACCGCTATGCGCTGGGGCCCGTGCGCCCCGCCAAACCGGCCGCGGACGGCTGGCTGTGGGCAGCGGGCGAGCTGGCGATGAGCGCCGCCGACCTCGCCAAATGGGATATCGCCCGGATCGACCGCAAGGTGCTGCCGGCCCAGGGCTGGGAGGCGCAGGAGACCGAGGTGAAGCTGGCAGACGGCTCCCCCACCCGGTACGGCCTCGGCGTGTCGCTCGGCGAGCATGGCGGCAAGAAGGAAGTCTCGCACGGCGGCGAAGCGGTCGGCTTCCTGTCGAGCAACGTGGTGATCCCCGAGGAGCGGTTCGCCGTTGTCTCGCTGGTCAGTGCCGATTTCGGCGGGGCGCACGACGCCATCGCGCAGGGCATCACCGACCTGCTGCTGCCGGTGGCCAAGCAGTCCGCGGCGCCCACCCTCGACCAGCAGCGCGACGCGCTTGCCCGCAAGCTGTTCGACCAGCTCCGCGCCGGCACGCCCGATCGCAGCCTGCTGACCGAGGATGCCAATTATTTCTTCGATGCGACCGCGCTCGGCGACTATCGCGACAGCCTCGCCGCGCTCGGGGAGCCCCTGGCGTTCGCGGCCATCGGCAAGGCGCGGCTCCGGGGCGGCTTCGTCAACCGCAACTACATGATCCGCTACAAGGACCGCACGCTGGTTGCGGTAACCTATGCCGAGCCGGGCGCCGAGGGCAAGTTCGAGCAGTTCCTGGTGATGCCGCGATGAGCAGCGCCGAGCAGCAGGAAAAGGCCAAGGCCGCGCGTCGGCGCTGGATCACCTTCGGCGAGATCGTCGGCGTGATCGCGGTCGGCATCTCCGGCCTCACCTTGTGGAACAACTGGAACGATCGTCGCGAGACCAAGGCCGAGCAGGCCGCCACAGCCTCCCGCGCCGCCACGCGCGCGAGCCGGCTGGTGTTGGTCGCGGGCGAGACGGGCAAGCACGAACTGGCGCTCAAGACCGCCGCGTCGGACCAGACCGTACAGAGCCAGACCGTGCTGTTCCCACCCGCGCTCCAGCTTTCGGCCGCGGAGACCACCGGCGAGCCCCGCATCGATGCCGGCTGGTTCGAACATGCGCTCTTCCGCGCCCGCAACGACGCGCATCTGCCCGATGCTAGCCGCGGCGACGAGCGGCTGCCGGTCGTGATCGTGACCCGCTTCCTCGCGGACGGCGAACCGCGCGAGGACATCGCGCTCTACGATCTCGGCTACAGTATCACCGGCAAGTTCCTGAGCGGGCACAGCCTTACGTTGCGCGGTCTGTCGCTGGTAAGCCATGTGAAACGCGACCAGGCAGCGGCGAAACTCGACGCCCGCTGGAAGAAGCTGCTGGCCGGCGCGGGCGGATCCTGACGCCCCTGCCCAAAAATCCATGTGCTCGCGGCTAGGCGGAGGCGGTCGGGCGTCCTAGATCATGGACATGACGGATCTCAACACGCTCGTTCAGCCCGATCGCGGCCAAGCCGCTCGCACCATCCACCTGATCGATGCCAAGGGCTACGACGCCTGGCTCGCCGCGCAGCCGCCGCGCCATCGCGCGGCCGCCGCCGCGCAGAAGCTGAGTGGCTCGGCCTATTCCAGCGCGATTCTGCCCGGCGACGCGCCCGAGGACTGGTCGGTCGTCTCGGTCGTCGCCGATGCCGGGAAGCTCGGGCCCTGGTGCCTCGCCAAGCTGGCCGAGACGCTGCCCGAGGGCAGCTACCGCGTCGAGGGCGTCGAGCCCGGCAAGGCGATCTATGGCTGGCTGGTCGCACAGTACAAGTTCGATCGCTACAAGAAGCCCGATCCCAAGCCGCAGGGTCCGCGCGTGCTGATCACGGCCGATCCGGTGAAGATGGAAGAGGCGGTGCGCATGGCCGCCGTCACCTTCAAGTTGCGCGACCGGATCAACACCGGCGCCAACGACATGAGCCCGGCCGATCTCGAGACGGCGGGCGCCGATCTCGCCAAGGCCTATGGCGCCACCTTCTCGGTGGTGAAGGGCGAAGAGCTGGCGCAGGGCTATGGCATGCTCCACGCGGTCGGCCAGGCCGCCGGCAAGGGCCGCGAACCGCGGCTGATCGAGCTCGAATGGGGCAACCCCGAGCATCCGCGCATCGCCATCATCGGCAAGGGCGTGTGCTTCGACAGCGGCGGCCTCGACATCAAGCCGGCGGCCGGCATGCGGCTGATGAAGAAGGACATGGGCGGTGCGGCCCATGCGCTCGCCCTCGCCGAACTGGTAATGCAGAACAAGCTGCCGGTGCGACTGCACATGCTGGTGCCGGCGGTCGA
>JAIYAA010000137.1 GCA_027489295.1 Sphingomonadales bacterium
CCCTGCTCGGAGCCGAGCAGCGTCTCGTACAGCGCCTTGAACCAGTCGCGCAGATTCTCGAAGCCGCCGGTCTTGCCGATCTCGTAGACCTGGTCCTGGATCGCCTCGGCGGTGGCATCCGCCGGCAGCGCGGCGAGTTCGGCGTCGAGCCGCTGCAGCGCCTCGATCTCCACACCCGCGGGCGCGCGCTTGTTGAGCGTCGGGGCGACGAAGTCACGGGCATAGGCAAGCGCATACCCGATCAGACGGTCGAGCGCCGGATAGGTTTCCGGGTTCGCGTCCGGGACATAGTTCGTAAGATAGCCCCAGACCTGCTCCTTGGTCGCCTCGCCCATCACGCCGACGAGATTCAGCAGCAGCCCGAAGGTGACCGGCAGCGTCTCCGCCGGCGGCTCCCCATTGTGGATATGGTGGACCGGGTTGCCCAGCCGCTGCTCCACCGCCTGGCCGGCATAATTGCCGCGGAACTGCCAATATTCGTCGATCGCGCGGGGGATCACGCCCAGATGCAGCTGCTTGGCCTTTTTGGGCTCGCGATAGGCGTAGAAGGCGATGCTCTCCTCGGGGCCATAGGTCAGCCACTGTTCGAGGCTGAGGCCGTTGCCCTTGGACTTGGAGATCTTCTCGCCCTTTTCGTCGAGGAACATCTCGTAGTTGAAGCCCTCGGGCGGGCGGCCGCCGAGCACGCGGGCGATCTTGCCCGATTGGGTGACCGAGTCGATCAGGTCCTTACCCGCCATCTCGTAATCGACGCCGAGTGCTACCCAGCGCATTGCCCAGTCGACCTTCCACTGGAGCTTGGCCTTGCCGCCCAGCACGCTCTGCACGATCCGCTCGCCCTCATCCTCGAAGGCGATCAGGCCGGCCTCGGCATCGACCACCTCGACCGGCACCTGCAGCACGATGCCCGACTTGGGGCTGATCGGCAGCACCGGCGAATAGGTCGCCTGGCGCTCGGCGCGGAGCGTCGGCAGCATCACGTCCATGATGCCCTGATAGTGCCGCAGCACGCCCTTCAGCGCGTCGTCGAAGCGGCCACCGGCATAATATTCGGTCGACGAGGCGAATTCGTAGTCGAAGCCGAAGCGATCGAGGAATTCGCGCAGGATCGCGTTGTTGTGGTGCGCGAAGCTCTCATACTTTTCGAACGGATCGGGCACCTGGGTCAGCGGCTTGCCGAGATGTTCGCGCAGCATGTCCTGGTTGGGCACATTGTCCGGCACCTTGCGCAGCCCGTCCATGTCGTCGCTGAACGCGATCAGCCGGGTGGGGACGTCGCACAGGCTCTCGAAGGCGCGGCGGACCATGGTGGTGCGCAGCACTTCGTTGAACGTGCCGATATGCGGCAGGCCCGAGGGGCCATAGCCGGTCTCGAACAGCACATGGCCTTTCTCCGGCGCGCCACCCTCTGCGATCTGCGGGTAGCGTTTGAGCAGCTTGCGCGCCTCTTCATAGGGCCAGGCCTTGGAGACGAGCGCGGCTGCGCGGAGTTCGGGGGATACGGTGCTCATAGTCCCCTGCCTCTGCCGTTTTCACAGCCGGGATGCAATTGCTAGAGGCCCCGCTGCTACAGCCCCAGCCCGATCGCGCTCCAATAGGTGATCCCCGCCGCGACATAGGCGAGGGCGAATAGATAGCCGATCATGAACGACGGCCATTTCCAGCCATTGGTCTCGCGCCGCGTGACCGCGATCGTCGAGATGCACTGGGGCGCGAAGACGAACCACATCAGGAAGGCCAGCGCGCTGGGCAGGCTCCAATGCTTCTGGAGCTGCTGCTGGATCGATGCCTTGCCGGAATCGTCATCGGCATTGTCGATTGCATAGACGGTGCCGATCGCCGCCACCGCGACCTCGCGCGCCGCCATCGCCGGGATCAGCGCCAGCGCCATGTCACGGTTGAAGCCGATCGGCGCGACGATGGTCTGCAGGCCGTTGCCGATGCGCCCGGCGATCGAATAATCGACCTTCGAGATGCCGCTGCCCTCGGGCGGCTTGGGAAAGCTCAGGAGCGCCCACAGGATCACTGTGGTGTAGAGGATGATCGTGCCGGCACGCTTGAGGAAGATCAGCGCGCGCTGCCACAGGCCCAGCAGCACGTCGCGCAGGCGCGGCCACTGGTATTTCGGCATCTCCATCATGAAGCCCGAGGTCGCGCCCTTGGTGACAGTTCGCCGCAGCACCAGCGCGACCAGGAAGGCGCCCAGGATGCCGAGAATGTAGAGCGCGAACAGCACCAGCCCCTGCAGGCCGACGCCGGGCAGCACCGCGCGATCGGGGATCAGCGCACCGATGATGATCGTGTACACCGGCAGCCGTGCCGAGCAGGTCATCAGCGGCGCGATCAGGATGGTGGTCAGCCGGTCCTTCTCGTCGGCGATCGTGCGCGTCGCCATGATCCCCGGTACCGCGCAGGCGAAGCTGGAGAGGAGCGGGATGAAGGCGCGCCCCGAAAGCCCGACGCTGGCCATCACCCGGTCCATCAGGAAGGCGGCGCGGACCATGTAGCCGGTCGCCTCGAGCACCAGGATGAAGGCGAACAGGATCAGGATCTGCGGCAGGAACACGACGACCGCGCCGACGCCGGCGATCACGCCGTCGACGATCAGCGATCGGAACACGCCATCGGGCAATGCGGCGCCGATTTCGGTGCCGAGCCACTTCATCCCGTCCTCGATGAACCCCTTCGGCACCTCCGACCAGGCGAACACCGCCTGGAACATCAGAAACATCGTCGCGAGCAGGATCAGCGGCCCGGCAACAGGGTGGAGGAACAGCGCGTCGAGCCGGTGCGTCCAGCGCCGCGACGCGGTTTCGGAAACGGTGACGGCGGTGGCAATCTGGCGCGCGCGGCGCTGGAGCAGCACGATATCGTGCTGGACACCCGCCGAGGGACGGATCTTGGTCACGCCCTTGACCATCTCGGCCATGCGGTCCTTGAGCGCATCGAGCCCGCGGCGGCGCACGGCGACGGTGGCGATCACCGGCACGCCCAGCTCGCGCTCGAGCGCTTCCGGATCGAGCGTCAGGCCGTCCCGCTCGGCAAGATCGACCATGTTGAGCGCCACCACGATCGGCAGGCCCAGCGCGATCAGCTGGAGGGTAAAGCGGAGATGGTTGTCGAGGTTGGACGCGTCGACCACGGTAAGGATCGCGTCCGGCAGCCGCTCGCCCTGCTGGCGGCCGAGCAGCACGTCGCGCGTCACCTGCTCGTCGGGGCTGGCGGGGTCGAGACTATAGGCGCCGGGCAGATCGATGAGCTCGATCGGGCGGCCATCGGGCAGCGCCATGCGGCCGGAGTGGCGCTCGACGGTGACGCCGGGATAATTGCCCACCTTCTGCCGCGCGCCGGTCAGCGCGTTGAATAGCGCGCTCTTGCCGGCATTGGGATTGCCGACCAGCGCAACCAGTGGCGTGGTATTCATGGGTGCAGGGCCAGCGGCGTCACATGAATGGCGGCGGCGACATGGCGGCGAAGCGCCACGGTCATCCGCCCGATGCGACACGCCAGCGGACCGCCGAACATGCCGGAGCGGTGGAGCAGCTCCACCTCGACGCCCTCGTCCAGACCTAGCTCGCGCAGACGTCGCGCCTCGGGTTCAGCGAGCCGATCCCAATCGACTCCAGCCACCGTTCCTGGGGCATGGCGATGCAGTTGAGCGAGTCGAACCGGTACAGGAATCGCAGCGGTGGCGTTCATGCTGCGAGTGATTATCAATTACTCGCGCCCGTGGCTAGGGTCAAAACGCGATGAGGGTGCGCGGCGCACCGAGCTGCCGCCGCCGCGCCCGCCCTCTTATTGGTAGCCGCCGTCTTCCTCGCGCTCTTCGGCAGCCTCCTTCTGCGCCTCCTCCATCGCCTCGGCTTCGTCGTCCTGTGGCGTCTGCGGTTCGGGATCGTGAATCATGCGGGCTCTCCTGGGGTTGTCCGCGATCAACGAAGCGGGGCGCGAAAGGCTGCCGTCCTCAGCCGAGGCGGCGGAGGAACTCCTGGGCACCGGCGGGCGCGCGCACCTTGCCGCCATGAATGAAGAACACGAAGGTCTCGCGGGGGCGCTCCGGCGCGGGCTCGGGCGCGAAGGTCGGAAGTCCTTCGGGCTGGCCGCCCGCGGCCCAGGTCTTCACCGCGTCCACCCAGCGCGGCAGCTCGGCTTCGGGATAGCAGAAGGGGTTGTCGTCCTCCCCCGCCTCAAGCCGGACATAGACGAAGTCGCCGCTGACATCCGCCACGCCGGGATATTGCGGCGAATCGGCAAAGACGATGCCAACGCCCGCCGCGCGGCACAGCGCGACGAATTCGGGCGTCTGGAAGCTTTCGTGCCGCACCTGCACGGCGTGGCGGAGCTTCACCCCGTCCTGCGCGGCCGGCAGCAGCTTGAGGAACGCGCCGAAATCCTGCGGATCGAACTTCTTGGTCGCCATGAACTGCCAGAAGATCGGGCCGAGCTTGTCGCCCAGCTCGGTCACCCCCTGCCCGCAGAATCGCGCGATCGATTCGCCCGCCTCGGCGAGCATCTTGCGGTTGGTGACGAAGCGCGAGCCCTTCACCGTGTAGACGAAACCTTCGGGGGCCGCCGCGGCCCAGCCCGCGAAGCTGGCCGGCTTGAAGGTGGAATAATAGGTGCCGTTGATCTCGATCGCGGTGAGCGCGGCTGCGGCATATTCCAATTCGCGTTTCTGCGGCAGCTTGTCGGGATAGAAGGTGCCGCGCCAAGGCTCGAAGGTCCAGCCGCCGATACCGACGCGGATGGGGGCGGGGGAATCGGGCATCGGCATCTCCTAAGACGATGGCGCGACTCGCCATTTTCCTTAGCCTTAGTATCGTGGGCACCCATGCCGCGAAACCTCAGCCCCGCCAACGACCAGCGCCTTGCCGACCAGGCCTATTCGCGCATCGTCGAAATCATCCTCGATGGCCTCGGCGTCGGCGACCGGCTGCCGTCCGAATCCCGGCTGGCGGAAAGCTTCGGCATGTCGCGGACGGTGGTGCGCGAGGCGCTGGTGCGGCTGGCGGCGGACGGGATCACCGAATCACGGCGCGGCGCCGGCTCCTATGTGATGCGACGGCCCTCGCTCCGGCTGGGCGCACATATGGCGTTCGACGAGCTTTCCGCGACGCTGGGCACCTATGAGGTGCGATTCGCCCTCGAATCGGAAGCCGCCCGGCTCGCCGCGCGGCGGCGCTCGCCCGAGCAGATGGCCGAGATCGAATCGGCGATGACCGATCTGCGCAAGGCGCTGCTCTCCAGCGATCCCGCGCATGACGAGGATTGGCGGCTGCACCGCGCGATCTTTCGCGCCACCGCGAATCCCGCGTTCGAGAAGGCGTTCGAACATCTGCACGAGGAAACGATGCGAATCATGCGCGCCGGCGTCGACATCGCCCGGCTGCGCGAGGCGGAGCCGATCGCGGCGATGGTGCGCGAACACGAGACGATCGTGCAGGCGATCCGCGCGCAGGATGCGGACGGCGCAGCGCTGGCGATGCGATGGCATCTGTCGGAAGGTCGAAAACGGCTGATGCCGTGAGACCGACGGTACAGCCGCCGATTGGCGACTGGAGCGGGCGAAGGGATTCGAACCCTCGACCCCAACCTTGGCAAGGTTGTGCTCTACCCCTGAGCTACGCCCGCTCTGGCGTCGTGGCCGGGAGCGTTTCGAAGCACTCTCGGCGGGTGAGGCGGGCCAACTAACAGCGGCTTCCGAAGTGCGCAACCCCCCTTTTGCACTTTTTGGAAAAGGCTTGGCGGTTTGCCCCCGAACGCCCAAATAGGAGCGGACCCGCCCAGGCGCCCCAGAAGAGGCGCCGGCACCCGCAGATCGCTTAAGGAGCGCATTTTGGCCACGCTTGGTTTGAGCCCCGCCGACAAACAGGCCGTCGACGCCTTCCGCAAGGACGTCGTCGAGCCGTCGATGTCGAAGCTCGTCATCATCGATTTCTGGGCCGAATGGTGCGGGCCGTGCAAGGCGCTGGGCCCGGTGCTGGAAAAGATCGCCGACGAATACGCCCCCAAGGGCGTGATGCTGGCCAAGATCGATGTCGACAAGAACAACTTCATCGCCAGCCAATTCCAGGTCCGCTCGATCCCCACGGTCTATGCGATGTTCCAGGGCCAGCTGGTCGCCGACCTGACCAGCGCGCGCACCGAATCGCAGCTGCGCACGATGCTCGACCAGATTCTGCGCCAGCTGCCGGTCGGCGGCGAAGAAGCCGAGGCCGAAGCCGATCTGGAGCCGCTGATCGCGATGGGCGAGCAGGTGCTGGCGGATGGCGATGCCGAGCGCGCGCTCGCGATCTTCGACCAGATCGCCGAGATGGCGCCGGAGCATGCCGCGGTGCTTGCCGGTCGCATCCGCGCGCTGACCGCGCTGGGGCAGCAGGACGAGGCCCAGGCCGCGCTCGACGCGATCGAAGGCGATGCCGCCAAGGCCCCGGAAGTGGAGCGCGCGCGTGCCGCGCTGAGCCTTGCTCGCGAAGCCCAGCCGGTCGGCGATCTTGCCGGCCTTGCCGCACGCGCCGCCGCCAATCCCGAAGACATGGATGCCCGCTACGAACTCGCCGGCGGACAGATGGCAGCGGGCGACCGTGACGGCGCGGCCACGACGCTGCTCGCCATGGTGCGCGACGATCGTGCGTGGAACGAGGGCGCCGCCCGCCAGCGGCTACTCAAGCTGTTCGAGGTGGTCGGGCTCGAAGACCCCTGGGTCTCTGCCCAGCGTCGCAAGCTTTCGCAGATCCTGTTCGGATGAAGACGACGCGGCTTTCGGTGTTTCCGCTGGCAGGTGCGCTGCTGTTCCCGCGCATGCACCTGCCGCTCCACATCTTCGAGCCGCGCTACCGGGCGCTGGTCTCCGAGGCACTCGCCCGCGATCGGCGGATCGGCATGGTCCAGCCGCGCGACGATAAAGACCCGCCGACGCTGTTCGACGTCGGCTGCGTCGGCCGGATCGCCGATGTCGAGGCGCTCGACGACGGGCGCTTCAACATCGTGCTGGAAGGGCTGACGCGCTTCACCATCGTGCGCGAGCTGGCGCTGAACACCCCGTTTCGCCAGGTCGAGGCGGCGCTGGAAGTGATCGGCGCCTCCGAGACGCTGTCGCTCGCCGGCCGTGCGTCGATCGAGATGGAGTCGCGGCGCTTCGCCGATGGCCTGGGCTATATGGTCGACTGGGAGGCGGTGACGCGGCTCGACGACGAATCGCTCGTCAACGGCATCGCCCAGATCGCGCCGTTCGATGCCGCCTCGAAGCAGGCGCTGCTTGAGGCACCGACGCTGGCAGACCGCGCCGAGCTGATCGTGCAGTTGATGCAGTTCTTCGGCCGTCACGGCGAGGATAGCGCCACGCTGCAGTAGGCTGCCTTATTTTTGGGCAGCCAAGCGTCCGAAAATTCACCAGTTCGTAATATTTGACGCCCCGAAAGCACGGACTCCCTCTGCGTTCCAATTGGCATGCCCCTTGCGAGATAACTGGTGGGACAACCGCCAGAGGGGGCGACATGAAGCTCATCATCGCCATCATCAAACCCTTCAAGCTCGACGAGGTGCGCGAGGCGCTCACCACCGTCGGGGTGACGGGCATGACCGTTACC
>JAIYAA010000276.1 GCA_027489295.1 Sphingomonadales bacterium
GAGGTCTCGGCGCCCTCGATCGTCCAGTGGCCGCTATTGTGGACGCGCGGCGCCATCTCGTTGAACACGGGGCCCTGCTCGGTCGCGAAGAACTCGCAGGTCAGCACGCCGATATGGCCGAGCGCCTCGGCGACGCGGCCGGAGAGCGCCGCCGCCTCGGTCCAGTGGCGGGCGATCTCGGCCGGGGCGGGCAGGGTGGAGCGGGCGAGGATGCCGTCCTTGTGCTCGTTCCAGGGCGGCGGATAGCTGGCCAGCGTGCCGTCCAGCCCGCGCACGGTGATGATCGAAAATTCGTGGCTGAAGGTGACGAAGCCTTCGAGGATCGCCGGGCGCTCGCCGATCGCCGCCCATGCCGCCTCGGCCTCGGACGCGTCGTGCAGGCGCACCTGGCCCTTGCCGTCATAGCCGAGCCGCAGCGTCTTCAGGATCGACGGCGCGCCGATCTTCTCGATCGCGGCGAGCAGCTCGTCGCGGGTGGTGACCAGCGCCCAGGGCGCGGTACGGCCGCCGAGCTCGGCCACGAACGCCTTCTCGTTGGCGCGGTCCTGCGCGATCTCCAGGCTCTTGGCGCCGGGACGGACCGGCACCTTGCTCGCCAGATGCGCGACGGGGGCGAGCGCCACATTCTCGAACTCGTAGGTGATCACGTCGGCATGGGACGCGAGTTCGTCGAGCACGATATGGCTGTGGTAATCGGCGCGGGTGAAGCTGGAGGCGGTCTGCGCCGCGATGCTCTCTTCATCGGGGGCGAGGACGTGCGTGCGGTAGCCGAGATTGGCCGCCGCGACCGCGATCATCCGGCCGAGCTGGCCGCCGCCGAGGATGCCGATGGTGGAGCCGGGGGGGAGGATGTCGCTCATGCCGGTTCCTCCGCGACGCTTTCGGTCTGGGCGGTGCGCCAGGCGATCAGCTTTTCGGTGAGGGCCGCGTCCGACGTGGCGAGGATCGCGGCGGCGAGCAGCGCGGCGTTCTTGGCCCCGGCCTTGCCGATCGCCAGCGTGCCGACGGGGATGCCGCCGGGCATCTGGACGATCGAATAGAGGCTATCGAGCCCCTTCATCGTCTTGGATTCGACCGGCACGCCCAGCACCGGCAGATGCGTCATCGCCGCTGCCATGCCGGGGAGGTGCGCCGCGCCGCCGGCTCCGGCGATGATCACCTTCAGGCCGCGATCCGCGGCGCCGGTGGCATAGTCGTACAGCCGCTGCGGGGTGCGGTGCGCGGAGACCACCCTGGTCTCGTGCGGAACGCCAAGCTCCTCCAGGATCGACGCGGCGTGGCGCATCGTCTCCCAATCGGAGGTGCTGCCCATGATGATGCCGATAAGAGGTGCGTCCGCCATTGCCTGCCCGACCGTGGAATGGAAGCGCGGGTGTTAGTGAGGCAGGGCGCTCAGGGCAATGGGTCAGCGGTCGAGTTCGAGCAGTTCCTGGCGGACATGGATCGCCTTGAGCGACATCCGCACCTCGACGAGGAAATAGAGCAGCCCTGAGATCAGGAGCAGCATCGAGACGATGAACGCCACCGCCACCCAGATCCCGACATGGAGGTTGGCCAGCCGCGACACGAACATCAGCGCGACGACGAAGCAGATCGCCAGCGCGCTGGCGGTGCACAGGAAGATCGCGTTGTTGATCACCGAGATGCGGCGATCGATGATGCGCAGCTCCCACACATGGCGGTCATGCTCCGGACCGCTGGAGCGCGGATGCAGCTCCTCGATGATCCGCGCCCGGTCGACGATGCGGGCGAGCCGCCCGACCATCGTGTTCAGGAACGCGCCGATGCCGGCGAGCAGGAACACCGGCGCGATCGCGGCCTGGATCGTTTCCGATACGGTGGACAGGTAAAAGCCTTGCATGCGTGCTCCTTATGCAAGCGGTGGTGCGGCGGGTGCAAGCATGGGCTGCACCGGATGGTAAGGGGTGCGTGACTAAGACGCGCGAATGCAGCCGCCGGTCCCCATCCTCCACCCTGCTTCCCGGCGTTGCGGGGATGGCGGGCAGGTGGTTTCGGCCCGCTATGTGCCGGCCCTTGCGCAGGCGCTGGACGCGGTTGCGGCCCGTGCCCCGGAAAGCCACCGCTTCCTCCGCCATGCCTGGTACGCCGCGGCGCTGCAGGCCTATGGCGGAACGGCGCGGACGCTGGTGGTGGAGGCCGAAGCTGGCCCGGTCGCGGCCCTGCCGCTCGTCGCCAGGGGGCCGCGCTGGGTGGGGCTGGTGGAGATTCCCGGCTGCTACTGGCCGTTCCGCAGCTTCCCCGTGGCGGAAGGCGCGAGTCCCGAGGCGGCGGATGCGCTGCTCGGCCTGCTGGCGCGGCGGGTGCGGGCGCTGCGGATCGGGCCTGTTCAGGACGGCGATCCCGCGCTCGACTGGCTGAAGGCACGGGCGCTGGCGACAGGATGGACACTGCTCGACCGGCATGTGGCCGACAGCTTCCTGCTCGACATCGGCGCGACGCCCGACTGGCCGCGCGGATCGACCTTGCGCAAGAACCGGCATCTCGAGAAGCATCTCGCCGCCACGGGCGCGCTCGCCTGGGAATGGGGTCCGCCGGACGTCGCGGCGCTCGCCGATGTCGAACGCCGCAGCTGGATCGCCGAGCGTACGGATGGGCGCGACGCCAAGTTCACGGCGGAAGGGCACGGCGCCTTCTGGGCGGCGGCACTCCACGATCCGGTGCTGGCGCACATGCTGTCCGCCGCGCTGCTGCGGATCGACGGGCGGCCGATGGCCTTCTCCTTCGATCTCGTCACGGGCGCGCGCTGCTACGCCATCGCCAACAGCTATGATCCGGCGGTGGCGAAACACTCGCCGGGCAAGCTGCTCCAGTATCGCAACCTGATGCGGGCGCGCGAGCGCGGCGTGACCCTGGTCGACTGGGGGGCGGGCGACAGCGGCTACAAGCAGACGATCGGTGCGACCAGGGGACCGGCGATCCGCGACTGGATCCTCGTCCGGCCGGGGCTGGAGGCGCTCGCGGCCCGCCTGCTGCGCAGGCGCTGGCGCCGCAGCGGTCAGGCCGAGGGCGGCCAGGCCTGAGCGGCGAGACGCTCGCGCAGCGCCAGCACCAGCAGCGCGGTCTTCATGTCGGCCAGCGCCTCCATGCCCATCGCCCACAGGTCGTCGAGGCGCATCTCGACCACCTCGATATCCTCATGCTCCTCCGCGAGGCCGCCGCCGGGGGCCACGCGATCGGTCGCGGCATAGGGCGCCAAGTAGAGGCTGAGCATCTCGGTCGAAACCGCCGGCATGGCGTGGAAATGCCCGATCAGTTCCAGTGCGCCGAGACGCAGCCCTGCCTCTTCCATCGCTTCGCGGCGAACGGTGTCTTCCCAGCCATCGCCAGTCTCCAGCCGCCCTGCAATCGCCTCGAGAAGCTGGCCAGCGCGTCCGCGGAACAGCATCGGCGGGCGCGACTGGCGGACCAGCAGCACGGTGCCGCGCGCCGCGTCATAGGGAAGGACGGCGACAGCATCGCCATGATCCTCGATCTGGCGGGTGATACGGCTGCCGTCCGGCGTGACCAGCGTGGCGAGCAACATCCGCCCCCAGCCTTGGTGGACCGTTTCGTAGCCTTCGATGCGGTGGCCGGACTCAGACCCGGACATAGCGGAAATACCAGACCTCATGGCCCTGGCGGCGGGCCTTGCGCTCGTAGCGGGTCTCCGGCCAGTCGGCGGGGCGGGTGAGGAAATCCTGTGCCGTCCCCGCCTGCCAGACGAAGTCCTTGCGCTGGCCCATCACCATCATCGCCCAGCGGCAATAGGTGGGATCATCGGTGCCGAGGCGGAACTCGCTGCCCGGCTTCAGCTTGGCGGCGATCAGGTCGAGCGGGCCGTGATTGACCATGCGGCGCTTGGCGTGGCGCGCCTTGGGCCAGGGATCGGGGTGGAGTAGATAAACGCGGCTGAGGCTGGCGTCGGGCAGCCGCTCGATCACCTCGAGCGCGTCGCCCATGTGCAGCCGCACATTCTCCAGCGCGCCGTCGCGGATATGGTTGAGCGCGCCGACCACGCCGTTGAGGAAGGGCTCGCAGCCGATAAAGCCGTGATCGGGCCGCATCGCCGCCTGGCCGGCGAGATGCTCGCCGCCGCCGAAGCCGATCTCGACCTCCAGCGGGCGATCGTCGCCGAACAGCGTGACGGCGTCGAGCGGGCCGGATTCGGGCAGGCTCACCTGCGGCAGCAACTCCTCGACAAGGGCGGACTGGCCCTGGCGGAGCTTGTGGCCCTGGCGGCGGCCGTACAGACGACGGATGGTAGTGGGATCAGCCATGGGGCGCAGCGCATAGTCGGGCCGCCGCGCGCTGGCAAATCCGGGGTGTTCAGGCAGCGAGGCGCGACGCGGCGACCGGGGTGCCCCAGCGGCGCACCGGCCGGGTGTAGCGGCGGACGCGGGGTTCGATCCGCAGCTCGCCCTGGAAATGGCGGAGCCCGGCGCCGATCGCGGCGGCATGCTCGGCCTGCTCGGTGGGCGCGGGCGCGATGACCGTGACGCCCATCCCGCGGGCGAGCCGCAGCACGCCTTCGACCAGGCGGGCACGGGCGGGGGCTGCGTCCAGCCGATGGGCGAGCGCCGGTGCCAGCCGGATCAGCCGCGGCGAGCAGTGCGCGAGCAGGCCCAGTGCCAACGGACCGGCGGCGAAATCCCCCAGGCTGATCATCATGCCGCGATCGGTGCAGGCGGCGATCATCGCGGCGGCGGCATCGCGGTCGACGGATTCGTCGGCGCTGATCTCGACGACGACGCGATCGAGCGGGAAACGGTGACGAAGCGCGGCGCGGAACAGGTGGGTCAGCAGGCGATCGGGCGCACCGGCATGGACCTGCACCGGCACGATCAGCAGCGTGCCGTCGGTGGCGAGCCCGGCATTGGCGGCGGCCGCGAAGGCATGATCGAGGCGCAGGGCCTCCAACTCGGCGCGAACGGCGCGCGGGAGGATGGCGTTGACCACGTGGAATGCCTGCGCGGGGGCGTGAATGGCGGCGTGCCAGGCGAACGGTTCCGCACTGCCCTGCGCCGTAAGCGGCTGCAGATCGATGCGAAGATTCATCGTATTGGCCATGATCCGTGCTCCCTTACCCGATTCTTCCGAACCTGAAGATTGGGTAACCAAACTGGGGGGCTCGGCCCATTCCGGGCGTCGCCGCAGCGGATTCGCCCCAATCGGGATTCTACGAAGTATTCTTTCGAGACTCCCCCGATTCGGAGCGAATCGTCTGTCAGGCGGCGACGTTCAGGCTAAGTGCCGGCGAAGGTAGCGCGCCCACCTGCGGCAAGGCGATCAGGTCGCCCTGCATCAGCGTGACTTCCAGCGAGCGTAGCCGATCATGCTCGGCGCGCGTCGAAACTCCTTCGGCGATCAGTCGAATCCGGCCCTTCTTGGCGATCTCCACCACGCGCTCGACGACGATTCGCTTTGCCCAGCTGCTGCACAGGCTGTGGACGAGTTCTGGGGCCAGCTTCAGCGTGTCGGGCGTGAAGGCGGAGAGCAGGTCCAGCCCCATGTCGCCGGCGCCGAAATCGTCGAACGCGATCAGGAAGCCCAGCTTGCGATAGGCCTTCATCAGCCCCAGCATCTTGTCGCTTTCGAGATGGTCGCGATCGCTGAATTCGAACACCAGCTCGCGGGCCGGAAAGTTCAGCCGGCGCACGATTCGCAGCATGCGGTCGGCGTCGGCATCGGGATCGGCGATGTAGCGCGGCATCACCTTCACCGCGAGGCGGGTATGGCGCTCGGTGATCCCCAGCGCCATCGCCTGTTCGATCGCGGCGACGCGGCAGCGCAGGTCGAAGGTAGCGCGCTTGTCCTCGGGCACCGTCTCGACGAACGCGGCCGGGCTTTCCCCATCCGGTCCCCGGAACGTCGCCTCATACGCGGTGACGATCAGAGTCGAGGTGTTGACGACCGGTTGGAACGCCATCGCGAACCAGTCCCGGGGAATGGGTTCCTGGCGGGGAACGGGGACGATTTGGTCGAGCACGTGGCATCTCCAAGCTTGATCCCTTGCCTGGAAGCTATGCCAGAAACCTTACCCGAGCGTTGACGCTGGCGCCGGGGCGAGCCCCGATCGGATCAGGCCGCAGCGGCCGGGCGGACGATCCGCGTTGGCGGCAGCGCACCCGGCATCGGCGGGGCAACCAGTTCACCCTGCACGTGAAAAATGCCCAGGCTGCGCAGTCGCTGCAGCACCGTGTCGCGCTCCACGCCATCGGCGATCACCCGGATGCCAAGGTCGCGCAGGCGCGGGACCAGCTCCTCCAGCATCAACCGGCGCGACCAGCTCGAGTCGATGCCGTTCACCAGATCGGGGTCGAGCCGCACCATCGCCGGGCGATAGCGGACGCAAGGGGTATAGCCGACCGGATCATGGCCCAGGCCGATAAAGGCGCTGGTGCTACCGGCGCGGCGGTGGCCCTCGACCAGATCGGCGAGATGCTGGCCGGGCAGATCGGCGAAGCCGTGGATGCCGAAGATCAGTCGTTCCGGCACCAGCCCGGTGCGGCGCCCCGCTTCGGTGGCGGCGGCGAGCGAGGCGTGCGCGGCCGCAGCGGCGGGGGAATAGATCGGAATCAGCAGGCGGGCCGGCGTCGTGCCGAGGCCGGCGTCCATCGCGCGGTACACGGCGGCGGCGGCGACGCGCCGATCGAGTTCGGCATGCTGCTCTGGCGGGAGCTGGGCGACGATCTCGTCCCCCTCTTCTCCGTCCGGCCCGCGCAGCAGTGCTTCATAGGCGAAGACGCGGCCGCCGACGACGTCGTGGATCGGCCGGAATGCAAGGTGCAGCCCCGGATTGGACGCGGGCTGCCAGTCCTCCTGGTCGAGAACCATCCGTAACTCCTCAATGCCCCGCGTTAACCATGGCGGGCCCGACTCGTCTTATAGGCTGGCGGCGAAACGAGCGGGCGCCGCGCCCACGAAAAAGCCCCGCGCGGCAGGTGCCGGCGGGGCCTTTTCATCTTCGGGTCGGAAAGACCGATCAGGCGGCGAGCGCTGCCTTCAGGTCCTCGACCAGGTCGGTGCGCTCCCAGGGGAAGAAATCGCCCTCGGGCTTGCGGCCGAAGTGACCATAGGCCGCCGTCGGCTGGTAGATCGGCTTGTTGAGGCCGAGATGGGTGCGGATGCCGCGCGGGGTGAGGCCGCCCAGCTTCTCGATGCCCTGGATCGCCTGCTCGATCTTGTCGTCGCCGACGGTGCCGGTGCCGTGGGTGTCGACATAGAGCGACAGCGGCTTCGACACGCCGATGGCGTAGGCGAGCTGGATCGTGCAGCGCGCGGCGAGGCCGGCGGCGACGATGTTCTTCGCCAGATAGCGGGTGATATACGCCGCCGAACGATCGACCTTGGTCGGATCCTTGCCGCTGAACGCGCCGCCGCCGTGCGGCGAAGCGCCGCCATAGGTGTCGACGATGATCTTGCGGCCGGTCAGGCCGGCGTCGCCGTCAGGGCCGCCGATTTCGAACGAGCCGGTCGGGTTGATGTGATACTCGGTCGCGTCCGACAGCAGCTCGGCCGGAAGCAGGTCGGCGACGACCTTCTTCACATAGGCATGCAGCTCGGCTTCCTTGTCGCCCGTGTCATAGCCCGGCGCATGCTGGGTCGAGACGACGATGGCGGTCGCAGCGACCGGCTTGCCGTTCTCGAAGCGGAGCGTGACCTGGCTCTTGGCGTCGGGCTCGAGGAACGGCGCCGCGCCCGAATGGCGGTCGGCGGCCATGCGCTCGAGGATCTTGTGGCTGTAGTAAAGCGTCGCCGGCATCAGGTCCGGGGTCTCGTCGCAGGCGAAACCGAACATGATGCCCTGGTCGCCGGCGCCTTCGTCCTTGTTGCCCGAAGCGTCCACGCCCTGCGCGATGTGCGCCGACTGGCCGTGCAGGTTGTTCTCGAAGCGGAAGGTCTGCCAGTGGAAGCCCGACTGCTCATAGCCGATGCGCTTCACCGTCTCGCGGACGGTCTTCTCGATCTCTTCCTGGGCGCCGGGTGCCCATTCGCCATTCTCGTAGACGCCCTTGCAGCGGATCTCGCCCGCGAGGACGACGAGCTGGGTGGTGGTCAGCGTCTCGCAGGCGATACGCGCTTCGGGATCCTTCGACAGGAACAGGTCGACGATCGAGTCGGAAATCTGGTCGGCGACCTTGTCCGGATGGCCTTCGGACACGGACTCGGACGTGAAGAGGTAGTTGGAACGCATGAAAATTCCTCAGGTTGGGAAGGATCGCCGGGCCGTTGCCATGCCCATATAAAGCTTTCCTTATATCATTTCCCTAACGGGCCCATCGCCGATTGGCAATCGCGAACAAGCCCGTAAGCGCCGCGACCAGCAGGACCATCCAGTTGCCGAGCTTTGAGAAGAGCGTGGGCGGAAGCGGGCGCGGCAGCGGCAGGCGGATCGCGCCGGCCTCGCCCGGCGGTACGGTGCCGAGCAGGCGGCCGTGCCCATCGATCAGCGCGGAGATGCCGGTGGGCGTGGAGCGCAGGATCGGCAGGCCCTCCTCGATCGCCCGCAGCCGGGCTTGGGCGAGATGCTGCGGCGGGCCCCAGCGGCCGAACCAGGCGTCGTTCGACGGATTGAACAGGAAGTCGGGACGATGCGCGCGGTCGACGACATGGCCGGAGAAGATGATCTCGTAGCAGATCTGGATGCCGGCACTGCCGAAGCCGGGCAGGGCGAGCGCGCGCGGGCCGGGGCCGGAAAGATAGTCGACATCGCCCATCACCAGCCGGGCGAGGCCCAGCGGGGCGAGCAGCGTGCGCATCGGCAGATATTCGCCGTACGGCACCAGATGCGCCTTGTCGTAGCGGCCGTCCAGCATGCCGTCGGGCCCGAGCGCCCAGACCGAGTTGCCGGCGCCCTGTAGCTGGTCGTCGCGGCCGAACTGCAGCGCGTTGCCGCCGATCAGCGCACGGTCCCAGGGTCCCAGCACCGCGGCGATGCGGGCGCGGACCAGGCGCGGGTCCTGCCGGTACCATTGCACCGGATAGCCATCCTCGACGAAGTAATCGACCATGCCCTCGGGCCACACGACCAGCCGCGGCAACGTGCCGGGCTTGCCGCTCAGATCGAGCATCCGGTTGAGCAGGAATTCGGCATAGTCGGGGCGGCTGACCGCGTCCTGGCCGATATTGGGCTGGACGATCACCACCTGCGTACCGCTGGTGGTGCTGATGCAGCGGATATGATCGCAGCGGTCCGACCAGCCCAGGTTGAGCGCGAGCAGCGCCGCCGCGGTGGCCAGCAGCGGCCGGTACTGGCGCTGGGCGACGAGATACAGCGCGCCGGCGATGCCCAGCGTCACGCCGGACAGCGCATAGGTGCCGACCAGCGTCGCGAGGTTGCGCACCCCCGGCACCGGCACCCACACCACGCCCAGCGGGTTCCACGGATAGCCGGTGAACACCCAGCCGCGCAGCCACTCGGTCACGATCCAGGCGGCGCTGGCGGCGAGAACATAGCCGAGGTCCGGCTCGATCCAGCCCGATTTCGGCTTCACCTTCCGCGCGAACAGCCATGCGGCGCCCATCGCGAGTGCGGGATAGACCGCCAGATACAGCGCCAGCAGCACAACGGCGAAATAGCCGAGCGCTGGCGGCATCTTGTCCTGAAAGTCGAAGGCGTGCTGGATCCAGTTGTCGCCCACCGTGAAGTGGCCGAGCCCGAAAAGCCAGCCGCGGAGCAGCGCGCGCGGCAGCGTGGGCGCGGCATGGACCAGGGCGAGCAGGCCGGCGAAGCAGAGCAGGGTGATCGGCCACCATTCGAGCGGTGCGAACCCGGTGGCGGAAATCATGCCGAGGATCAGCGAGGCGAGCAGCGGACGGCTAAACATCGCGGGCGGGCCTACACGATGCGGCGGGCGAGGGGGAGGGGGTGCCGGGCCGTTTCCAACCACGTCCTTTCAGCGGCCGCGAGCGGCGCAGCCAATGACGGCAACGCAGCGTTTCCCTCGCGCCCGCTTGATCCTGCGCAAGGACGCGCCCATGTGAGCGCGATGCTGATCGAGACCGAAGCCACGCCCAACCCCGCCACGCTCAAGTTCCTGCCCGGCAGGATCGTGATGGAAGTCGGTACCCGCGATTTCGGCAGCCCCGAGGATGCCGAGGCGTCGCCGCTCGCCACCGCGCTGTTTGCGCTGGGCGACGTGACCGGCGTGTTCTTCGGCCGCGACTTCATCTCGGTCACCGCGGCGCCGGGCGTCGAGTGGACCGGCCTCAAGCCCGACGTGCTCGGCATTCTGCTCGATCATTTCTCGGCCAACATGCCGCTGTTCATGGCAGGCTCGGCCGCCGGTTTCAGCGTGCCGCCAGAAAGCGCCGATTATGGCGACAACCCCGAAGACGCCGACATCGTGGCGCAGATCCGCGAGCTGATCGAGACGCGCATCCGCCCGGCAGTGGCCAATGACGGCGGCGACATCGTCTATCGCGGGTTCGACCAGGGCAAGGTGTATCTCCAGATGCAGGGTGCCTGTTCGGGCTGCCCCTCGTCCACCGCGACGCTGAAGGGCGGCATCGAGCAACTGCTCAAATATTACGTCCCCGAAGTTACCGAGGTGCGCGCGATCTAAGCGCCTGCCCGTTTCCCCTCCCCAGCACGAAAGGACTGCAGCCCATGGGTCAGCCGCTGAACGACGTCGCCCTCGACACGATCTTCCGCACCGCGCGGACCTATAACGGCTATACCGATCAGGCCGTGACCCAGGGCGATATCGAGGCGATCTACGATCTGCTCAAGATGGGCCCGACCTCGGTCAACCAGCAGTCGGCGCGGTTCGTCTGGGTGCTGAGCCAGGACGGCAAGGACAAGCTCGCCAGCTTCGCCAGCGGCAGCAATGCCGAGAAGATCCGCAAGGCCCCGGCCAATGTGATCATCGGCTACGACATCAATTTCCACGAGCATCTGCCCGAACTGTTCCCGCACGCGCCGGAAGCCAAGAACTGGTTCCCCACCGAGGAAGGCCGCCGCGAGCAGGCGTTCCGCAACTCGTCGCTGCAGGGCGCCTATTTCATCATCGCCGCGCGCGCGCTGGGCTTCGACACCGGCCCGATGTCCGGCTTCGACAATGCCAAGGTCGACGAGGCGTTCTTCGGTGACCAGCCGAACGTGAAGTCGAACTTCATCTCGACGCTCGGCGTCGGCGACCCTGCGACGATCTTCGCCCGTTCGCCGCGCCCGGCCTTCGATCAGTTCAACACGGTGATTTGACCTGACGCCGTTTCTTTGGTTAGCGCGGGGCGATGGCTGAGCCCCCACGACTTCTCGTGATCGAAACCGCCACCGCCGCCTGCTCGGTGGCGTTGCTGGCCGGCGGCTCGGTGCTGGCCGAATGCCATGAGCTGGTGGGCCGCGGCCATGCCGAGCGGTTGGTGCCGATGATCGGCGAGCTGCCCGGCGGTGGCCGCGCCGACGCGATCCTTGTCGATGTCGGCCCCGGCAGCTTCACCGGCGTGCGGGTCGGGCTCGCCGCGGCGCGCGGGTTGGCGATCGGCTGGGGCGTGCCGGTGCACGGCTATTCGTCGCTCGCGCTCCTCGCCGCGGCGGGCTTCGCCGCCGATCCGGCGCTAGATCGGCTGTCGGTCGTGCTCGAAGGCGGGCACGGCGAAGTGTTCGTCCAGCATTTCGCGGCGCCCCTGGTCGATACCGCGCCGCTCGCCTCGATGCGCCCCGATGCCGCGCTCGCCGCGCTAGATGGCCGGCCGGCGATCGGCAGCGGCGTGCGCCACCTCGCCGCGCTGGCCGAGGGTCTGGACCTGCGCGAGGCGTTGCCCCGCGCCGCCGATGCGGTGCTGCTGCCGCCCGCTTTCACCACGCTGCCGCCGCGCCCGCTCTATGGCCGCGGCCCCGATGCCAAGACGCTCGCGGAGCGCGGTCTCGCATGAGCGCCGCACCCCAGCCGATCGAATTGCGCGAGGGCGGGGTGCAGGATCTGCCATCGGTCGGCCCGATCATGCAGGCCGCGTTCGATCCCGCCTTCGGGGAAGCCTGGACCCAGCCGCAATGCATGGGAATGATGGCGCTTTCCGGCGTGTGGCTGCTCGTCGCCAGTATCGGCGGGCGTGACTGCGGCTTCGCGATGGCGCGGGCGATGCTCGACGAGGCCGAGTTGTTGCTGCTGGCGACCAGTCCCGCCGCCCGTGGACGGGGCGTGGGCGGCGCATTGTTGCGCGCGGTCGCGGCGGAGTCGCGCAATCGCGGTGCGGCGACGCTGCATCTCGAGGTGCGCGAAGGCAATGGCGCGGTACGGCTGTACCAGCGCGAGGGGTTCAAGAAGGTCGGCGAACGTCGCGGCTATTATCGCGGTACTAATGGCCAGACGTTCAATGCTCTCACTTTGGCACGGCCACTGCGATAAATTTTACTCGACTTGCGACTTGATATCTTGCCAATCGTTGAGCTTCGAACGATAGAGCGAACCAGGTGACAGCAAACAATAGTCGCCGTTAACGGGTCGAAAGGAATATCATGGAAGCTTCGTCTGAAATTCAGGAAACCCTCATTGCACTGACCGCCGATATTGTTGCTGCGCATGTCAGCAACAACAGCGTCGCGGTGTCGGACCTTCCGCAGCTGATCTCGAACGTCCACGGCGCGCTCAGCGGCCTCGGCACCGTCCAGCCGGAGCCGGAAGTGAAGCAGGAGCCGGCCGTTTCGGTGCGCGCTTCGGTGAAGCCGGACTATATCGTCTGCCTCGAGGACGGTAAGAAGCTGAAGATGCTGAAGCGTCACCTGATGACCCACTATCAGATGACCCCGGAACAGTATCGCGCCAAGTGGAACCTGCCGGCCGACTACCCGATGGTCGCCCCGAATTATGCCGAGCAGCGCCGCAGCCTGGCGAAGAAGATCGGTCTCGGCACCAAGCGCCGCAAGACCCGCTGATCCGTCCACCCCAGGACAGCAGATAGAAACGCCGGCCCGGACCCCGTCCGCGGCCGGCGTTTTCGTTGAGAGAGATCCAGAGGCTTGCTCTTTTCGACCGGCGCGGATGCGGCTACAGCGGTGTCATGGCTCGCAAGATCGATCTCGAAGCGCTCTGTCACGAAAAGGGGCTGCGCATCACCGAACAGCGCAAGGTGATCGCGCGCGTATTGTCCGATGCGGACGATCATCCCGATGTGGAAAAGGTATATGAGCGCGCCGCCGCGATCGATCCGGGCATCTCGATCGCGACCGTGTATCGCACCGTCCGGCTGTTCGAAGAGGCGGGCATCCTCGACCGCCACGACTTCGGCGACGGCCGCGCCCGCTACGAACCGGCGCCCGAGGCGCATCACGATCACCTGATCGACGTCGAAAGCGGCAAGGTGATCGAATTCGTCGATCCCGAGCTCGAACTGCTCCAGAAGCAGATCGCCGAGCGCCTGGGCTTCCGCCTCGTCGACCACCGCATGGAACTGTACGGGGTTGCGCTCGACCGCAAGAACTGAGCGCGCCCGGCGCCGCCGCGAGGAAGCGACCCAGGGGCTGCCGACGCGGCTGACCGGCACGGAGCTGGCGCGTGTCTGGTTCCGCGTCGCGCGGCTGGCGCTGGCGCTGCTGGTGCATGTGCCGCTCCATTATCTGTTCCGGCTGGTGCGGCTGCCCTCGCCTTGGCCGCGCCTGTTCCTGGCGAGCGCTGCGCGGATCGCCGGTGCCAAGGTCAAGCGCGTCGGCACGCCGCTCAAGCGCGACGTGTTCTACGTCTCCAACCATATCAGCTGGATCGACATCCTGGCGCTGGGCGGGGCGAGCGGCACGGCGTTCGTCGCCAAGGCGGAGATCGGTGCCTCGCCGCTGGTCGGCTGGCTCGCCGGGCTCAACCGCACCGTCTATGTGAAGCGCGAGAACCGCATGGGCGTGGCCGAGCAGATCAACCAGCTGCGCGACGCGCTGGCGGAGACCTGGGCGGTCACCATCTTTCCCGAAGGCACGACTACCGACGGCCGATCGCTGCTGCCGTTCAAGACGCCGATGCTGCGCGTGCTGGAGCCGCCGCCGCCCGGCGTGATGGTGCAGCCGGTGGTGCTCGATTACGGGTCCGCGGGCGAGGATATCGGCTGGATCGGGCAGGAGCGGGGGCTCAACAACGCCAAGCGGGTGCTGGCGCGCAGGCAGCGCTTCCGGCTGCGGGTACATTTCCTCGAGCCGTTCGATCCGCGCGACTTCCCCGGTCGCAAGGCGATCGCGGCGGAGAGCCGGCGGCGGATCGAGGAAGCGCTGGTGCGCACGCTGGGCCAGCCGCTGCGGCCGTTCCGCTTCGCCGAGGATCCGATCGGCTACAAGGAGCAGGCGGCAGGGATGGCCAAGCCTTCCCTATAAACCGTCGTCCCGGCTTCCGCCGGGAGGACGGGTGGGGTGAAGCTGCCCTCGCAAACACGCCCCAGGGCCTGTTTTCTGCCGTCATTTCCGCGTATAGGCGCGCCGATCATGACCACCCCCAAGACCTATCACGTCAAGTCGTACGGCTGCCAGATGAACGTCTATGACGGCGAGCGCATGGGCGAGCTGATGGCCGCCCAGGGCCTTGTCGCTGCCGAGGCGGACCAGGCCGATCTTGTCGTCCTCAACACCTGCCATATCCGCGAGAAGGCGACCGAGAAGGTCTATTCGGAGATCGGCCGCCTGAAGCTGCGCGAGGCGGGAAAGCCGATGATCGCGGTCGCCGGCTGTGTCGCGCAGGCCGAGGGAGAGGAGATCGCCCGCCGCGCCAAGGTGGACGTGGTGGTCGGCCCGCAGGCCTATCACAACCTGCCCGATCTGGTCGCCAGGGCCGCAGAGGGGCAGCTCGGTCTCGACACCGACATGCCGCTCGCCAGCAAGTTCGGCAAGCTGCCCGCGCGCCGCAAGGTGGGGCCGAGCGCGTTCCTCACCGTGCAGGAAGGCTGCGACAAGTTCTGCACCTATTGCGTCGTGCCCTATACCCGCGGTGCCGAGGTGAGCCGCCCCTATGCGGCGATCGTCGACGAGGCCAAGGCGCTGGTCGATGCCGGCGCGCGCGAGATCACGCTGCTCGGTCAGAACGTCAACGCCTGGAGCGAAGACGACGGCCGCGGCCTGCACGACCTGATCGTCGCGCTCGATCGGATCGAAGGGCTGGCGCGGATCCGCTACACCACCAGCCACCCCAACGACATGGCCGAGGGACTGATCGAGGCGCATGCCTCGGTGCTCAAGCTGATGCCGTTCCTGCACCTGCCGGTGCAGGCGGGCAGCGACCGCATCCTCAAGGCGATGAACCGCAGCCACACCCGCGATTCCTACCTGCGCATCCTCGAGCGGGTCCGTGCCGCGCGGCCGGACATCGCGCTGTCGGGCGATTTCATCGTCGCCTTCCCGGGCGAGACCGAGGCCGAGTTCGAGGAGACGCTGCAGCTGGTCGACGCGGTCGGCTATGCGCAGTGCTTCAGCTTCAAATATTCGCCGCGCCCCGGCACGCCGGCGGCCGAGTGGGTCGACCAGTATCTGCCCGACGCGGTGGCCGACGAGCGGCTGCAGCGGCTGCAGGCGGCGCTGGGCCGCCATTCGCAGGCGTTCAACGAGGCGAGCGTCGGGCGGCGCTGTTCGGTGCTGATCGAGCGCGTCGGGCGGCGCCCCGGCCAGATGATCGGCAAGTCGCCATGGCTGCAGTCGGTCCATCTGGAGACGAGCGCGAAGATCGGCGATCTGATCGAGGTGGAGCTGGTCAGCGCCGGTCCCAATTCGCTCGCCGGCAGGGAACTGGTGCCGGTTTCCGGATGACCTGTCCCGCCCGGTCCGCGTAGGAGCGGGCGATGATCGTGGGGGCGGCAATGGGCAGAGGCTTGCGGGCGACCGCATTGGTGCTGGCGTTGGGGACGGCGGAGGCCGCGCATGCGCAGGGCGTGGTCCCGCCGCCGGCCGAAGGACTGACCTTCGCCGCCAGCGAGCGGGTGCGCTACGAGGCGATCGACGGGCAGGCGCGCGCCGGTTTCAACAGCAGCGACGAACTCGTCAATTTCCGCACGACCTTGCTCGCGCGCTACCAGCAGGGCGCGGTGAGCGTGGTCGGCGAGCTTTGGGACAGCCGCGTCTATAACGGCAACCGCCGGTCGCCGGTTACGACGGGCGAGGTCAACACGCTCGAGCCGGTGCAGGCCTATGTGCAGCTCGATCTCGGCGATGCACTGGGGCGCGGATCGAAGCTGCGCGTGCAGGCGGGCCGCTTCATGCTCAATCTGGGGTCGCGGCGGTTGGTCGCCGCGGACGATTATCGCAATACCACCAACGGCTATACCGGCGTGCGCGCCGATTGGAGCCAGGGCGCCTGGTCGGCGACGGCGATCTACACCATGCCGCAGCGCCGCCGCCCGGACGATATCGACGCGCTGCTGTCCAACGAACCCGCGATCGATCGCGAGGGGGCGGCGCTGGTGCTGTGGGGCGGGCTGATCAGCCGGGCGCGGACGATCGGGCCGGCGCTGGTCGAGACCAGCTACTTCCATCTCGGCGAGCACGACACGCCGGGCCGCCCGACGCGCGACCGCTCGCTCGACACCGCCAGCATCCGGCTCGCGCGCGATCCGGCGCCGGCCAAGCTCGACTATGAGGTGGAAGCGATCGGGCAGACCGGCTCGCAATCGATCAGCCTCGCGGCCGGCGCGGCACGCCAGCCGGTGCGCGCCTGGTTCGTGCATGGGCGGGTGGGCTATAGCTGGGCGGCAGCGTGGAAGCCACGGCTGATGGCCGAATTCGACTATGCCAGCGGCGATGCTCCCGGCGGGCGCTATGGCCGCTTCGATACGCTGTTCGGGATGCGCCGCGCCGATCTGGCGCCGGCCGGGCTCTACAATGCCATCGCCCGCAGCAACGTCGTCGCGCCGTCGGTGCAGGGCGAGGCGGCGCAGGGTCGCACCGAGCTGATGCTTAGCTACCGCCCGATGTGGCTGGCAGCGCGGGCCGATTCCTTCGCCAGTACCGGCGTGCGCGATGCCAGCGGCAAGGCGGGCGATTTCGCCGGGCACCAGTTCGATGGACGGGTGCGCTATCGCCTCAGCAAGGCGGTGCGGCTGGAGGCCGATGCGGTGCTGCTCGCCAAGGGGCGCTTCCTTCGCGATGCGCCCAACGCCCCGCCGGGGCGCTGGACCAAATATGCGGCGCTCAACCTGATGGTGAGCCTGTAGCCGGGACCGGGACCGGCATTGCGGTCCCGGCCCGAGCCTCGTCTCAGGCCAGCGCGGCGTGGCGCTTGCGGCGGGTGCGGATCGCGCCGCCGGCGAGGCCGAAGCCGCCGATCAGCATCGCCCACGCCGCCGGCTCCGGCACGGCGCCGCCGCTCGTGCCGGTCAGGCGAATGCCGAGATTCTGCTCGCGCAGGCGGCGCCAATTGCCCTCGCTGCCGCGCAGATAGGCGGCCAGCGGCTCGGACGCGCCGCCCGGCATGAAGCTGCTGCTGTCCGGGTCGGCGGCCGAGAAGACCACCCAATAGGATCCGGCCTTGAGATTCCACTGGAGCGAATCGACGCCCTGCCAGCCGATCATGCCGCGATTGACGAAGCTGGTGGAGAACAACTGCTTCGCCGGCACGAAATCGATCTCGCTGTAGATGTTGGCGGTCAGGCGCGCGCCTTCATCGCCGCCGATCCAGCCATAGATGCCGTCGACGGTCACGTCGTTTGCCAGATCGAAATAGCCGGCAAGGCTGCGCGAGCCGGCGATCGTGGTCGCGGTGGAACTGCTGGTGGTGCCGGCGCCGGTGTCGAGGATCGGATCGGCCTGGGCGATGCCGGTCGCGGCGAGCATGGCAGCGGCAAATGCCGCAACAGCGAACTTCATTCTTCTTTTCCTTACCAACAGAATTGCGGGAATATTGTACAAGCTGCGGTCGCATCGCTCGACGGCGGCGTTGCGGGATTCCGTCTCACAGCCGTGGGATTGCGTCTCAGTACTGTCCCAGATTGGTCGTTTCGCGCGGCGTCGTCGCAAGCGATGATCCGGCGTACAACAGAAGCGCGCACGCAAGCGTGCCCCGAAGCAGATACTTCATCGCGGACCTTGATTGTTACGGATGGGTGGCGGCGCGGTTAGCCGCTTCCCGGCGCACTTCCAAGGCGCCGTTGGCGCGCGCCCATCCCGTTTCGGCACGGGCGGGTCGCGGGTGCAGAAGGCCGGCGGTGTCGCGCCCGCGTCACACAGGTGCGCCATTACGCGGGGACAGACGATCTCCCCCTGTGCAGCCGCGTTTCCGTCTGCCATCTTGTCGGTCGACATGCGCCAAGGAACCTCCGCACCACGCCAAGGTTTGCCCTTCCGGGGCCGCAGGATCTCCGCGCCCGTCGCCAACATCGAAAGGACCGCATGAGCCGCAAGCCTGTCCCCGCCCAGTCCGGCGAACGTTCCCGGGTAGAGGTGACCTTCGACAAGCCCCAGCTCCTGCCGCAGCTCTTCGGCGAATTCGATTCCAACCTGCTGATGCTCGAGGAGCGGCTGGGCGTGTACATCCACGCGCGCGGCCAGCGGGTAGTGATCGAAGGCGGTACCGAGGCGGTGGCCCACGCCCGCGAGGTGCTGCAGGAACTGCACAGCCGCGTCATCCGCGGCGAGGACGTGGATGGCGGGCTTATCGACGCGGTGATCGCGATGTCGACCGAGCCGATGTTCACCGGCATCGTCCGCGCCGAGCCGACCGGCAACGGCGGCCCCAAGCCCTCGATCATGATCCGTACGCGCAAGAAGACGATCGTGCCGCGTTCGGTGACGCAGACGCATTACATGCGCGAGCTCGCCTCGAACGATCTGATCTTCGCGCTCGGGCCGGCGGGTACCGGCAAGACCTATCTGGCGGTGGCACAGGCCGTGGCGCAGCTGATCACCGGCAGCGTCCAGCGACTGATCCTGTCGCGCCCGGCGGTGGAAGCGGGCGAGCGGCTCGGCTTCCTGCCCGGCGACATGAAGGAGAAGGTCGATCCCTATCTCCGCCCGATCTACGACGCGCTCTATGACTGCCTGCCGGCCGAACAGGTCGAGCGGCGGATCGCGTCGGGCGAGATCGAGATCGCGCCGATCGCCTTCATGCGCGGGCGGACGCTGGCCGATGCCTTCGTCATCCTCGACGAAGCGCAGAACACCACGCCGATGCAGATGAAGATGTTCCTGACGCGATTCGGCGCGAACAGCCGGATGGTGATCTGCGGCGATCCCAAGCAGACCGATCTGCCCGGCGGGCCCAATGCCTCGGGCTTGAACGACGCGGTGGACCGGCTGGAGGGCGTGGAGGGCATCTCGATGGTGCGCTTCGGCGTGGGCGACGTGGTGCGCCACCCGATCGTCGGCCGCATCGTCGCGGCCTATGAGGGCGAAGGTTGAAGGCCGGGATATCCCGGCCTACATTTGGGATATCCCTTTCGGAGGCACTGGCGTGGCATCGCTCTACATCAAGGATCCGGACACCGCGGCGCTTGCCGCCGAAGTCGCGGCGGCGCTCGGTACCACCAAGACCGAGGCGGTGCGCGACAGCCTGTTGCGGCGGAAGGCCGAGCTTGCGGTCGAAGGCCGTGCGAAGCACGTGCTCCGCAAGCTGGACGCGCATCGTCGCGCCCATCCGCTCCCGCCGCCCACCGGGCTGAAGGCCGACAAGGCCTTTTTTGACGAGTTGTGGGGCGACGCTTGACCCTTTTCGTCGATGCGTCGGCGATGGTTGCTATCATCGCCGAAGAACCCGAACGCGACCGGCTGGTGATCGAGGCGGTCGAGGGGGCGCCGGCGCTGTGGTCGCCCATGGCGTGCTGGGAAACCGTCGCCGCGCTTTCCCATTCCCGGCAAATGGATGTTGCGGAAGCGCGCCAGGAAGCGAGCCTCGTCGCCGAAGAGCTCGGGCTGACGCTGGTGCCGATCGGGCAACGCGAACTGGACCTGGCGCTCGATGCCTATCAGCAGTTCGGCAAGGGCAGACACCCGGCCGGACTCAACATGGGCGATTGCTTCGCCTATGCGTGTGCCAAATCCCATGATGCGCGTCTGCTCTACAAGGGCGACGATTTCTCCAAGACGGACCTCGCCTGATGCTCGACGTTGCCGCCCTCCCCGAATCCCCCTGGCCGGACGGCGACTGGGAAGCGCTTGCGCTGCGCGCGGCCGAGGCGGCGATCGCGCAGACGCCCTATGCCGATTGGCAGGGCACGCCTAGCACGATCGAAGTCGCGGTACGCTTCACCAGCGACGACGAAGTCCACACGCTGAACCGCCAGTATCGGAGCAAGGACAAGCCGACCAACGTGCTGTCCTTCCCGATGATCCAGCCCGACCTGCTCGACGCGGTCACCCAGAACAGCGATGATGGCGAAGTATTGCTGGGCGATATCGTGCTTGCGCATGGCGTCTGTTCGGCCGAAGCGGGCGAGCGCGGCATCGCCGTGGAAGATCACGCCACGCATCTGATTGTCCATGGCATGCTGCATCTGCTAGGCTATGATCATATCGAGGATGCCGAAGCGGAATCCATGGAGGCGATGGAACAGGCCGCCATGGCTGCCCTGAACCTGCACGATCCCTATCCCGTACGCGAGGACTGACCACCAACATGAACGAGGGCCCCAGTACCGGCTCGCCTGAACACCGACACGAAAATGGCGGCATCTGGCGCAGTTTGCGCACGCTCCTGTTCGGCGAGGAACAGGAAGAAACGCTGCGCGAGCGCCTGGAAGAGGCCATCGAGGAGCATGAGAGCGACGGCGGCACCCCGCCGGCCGGCGACCTTGCCCCGATCGAGCGACAGATGCTCAAGAACCTGCTGCACTTCGGCGAGCGCGATGCCGGCGACGTCGGCGTCCCTCGCGCAGACATCATCGCGGTGGAGGAAACGACCAGCTTCGCCGATCTCGTCCAGCTTTTCGCCGAGGCGGGGCACAGCCGCCTGCCGGTCTATCGCGACGAGCTCGATACCATCATCGGCATGGTCCATATCAAGGACGTGTTCGAGATCCTGGCCAAGGGCGAGGCCCATCCGCCGACCATCGCCGCGCTGATCCGCCAGCCGCTCTACGTGCCGCAATCGATGGGCGCGCTCGATCTGCTCGCGCAGATGCGGGTGAAGCGCACCCACCTTGCGATCGTGCTCGACGAATATTCGGGCACCGAGGGGCTGATCACGATCGAGGACCTGATCGAGGAAATCGTCGGCGAGATCGAGGACGAGCATGACGAGGCGCCCGCCGCCCTGATCGTGCCGATCGACGGCGGCGGCTGGGAAGCCGATGCCCGCGCCGAGCTGGAGGACGTCGCCGTGACCGTCGATCCCCGGCTCGCCGAGGTGGAGGAGGATGTCGACACGATCGGCGGCCTCGCCTTCGTGCTCGCCGGGCACGTCCCGAAGATTGGGGAATGCTTGGAGCATGACAGCGGCTGGAAGCTCGAGGTGATCGACGCCGACGAGCGCAAGGTGAACCGGCTTCGGCTGCATCCGCCCGAAATGCGGGTGGAGGATGCGGCCTAGAGCGTTTTTCCCTTCAGTGAAGACGCTCTAGTTTTTCGATACGGCATTTTCCGAGTCGTTGACCGTGTCCGGTCCATGTGAAAATGCGCTAGCCGGGAAGCCCGATCAGGCTGATCTGCCGGCCATAGTCCGGCTCCAGCCGGTGCGTGGCGCGGCGGAAGCTGAAGAAGCGGTCCTCGTCGGCATAGGTGTCGAGGCCCAGCGCCTCGATCGTGCGCAACCCGGCCAGCGCCAGCCGGTGGACGACATAGGCCTCCAGATCGAACTGGAAATGCTCGGGCCGGCCATCGGCGAAGAAGCGTTCGTTGGCCGGATCCTGCTCGCAGAAGCGGCGGAAGAAGCCGGCATC